>VIKI01000083.1 GCA_008080595.1 Comamonadaceae bacterium | reverse complement strand
GAAAAAATCACTGGGGCAAGTCATCACTGAGCTGGCCAGGCGCGCTTTTGCCAACCCTGCCAGCGCTTATCCGGCAGGTGTAGCCATGGCTGAGCCCCAGATGTCCGAACGTTTGGCCAACTTTGGCATCCATCCGCTGCCCAAACGCGGCGGCATCGTCAGCAATGAGTTGATTGATCGACTTCGTGACGCTGAAGGCATCTGATGCGTGCTTTGCTTGACATCAACGTTCTGATTGCCTTGCATGACTGTGACCACGTGCATCACACCCGTGCCGCAGAGTGGTTTGAGGCGCACAGCGCACAAGGTTGGGCCAGTTGCCCACTCACGCAAAACGGTTTTTTGCGCATCATGAGCCAAAACGGCTACAACAATCCGCAGCCCCTTTCCCTGTTGCTTCAGATGCTACAAAGTTCAACGCAAACTCTGTTCCATCAATTTTGGCCAGACGATATCAGCCTGATTAATGACTCAACGTTTAATCAAACACACATCCACAGTTCGCGCCAGTTAACCGACTTGTATCTGCTGGGACTGGCTGTCAAAAATCAGGCTTGTCTGGTTAGTTTTGATCAGCGTATTCCCTTAAGTGCTGTGCAACATGCCAAACCGCACAATCTGGTGGTTCTGTAGAGGGGCTCAAGAGGCGGGCATCGAACCGCAGACATTGCCAAGACAAAGCGATAAGGGCTACTTTTTTTGAGTATCGAGCCAGTTGCAAATCGGCTGCCACTGCGCCAAATCACGCTGAACCCGCTCGGGCGGCAGGTCAAACAAGGTCAGGCCGCGGGCGGCGAGCTGGATGTAGTTTTGCGTAGGGCGCAGGTGGCTCAGCACCGGTAGCCCGGTGGATTCGACAAAAGTGCGCAGTTGCTCGGCCGCGCGGGTGCGCTCATCGACCCGCATGCCGACAATGCCGATCTGCGTTTTGGCGGCCTGGCTGCTCTGTGCCAGCTCATCGAGAAAATCCTGGGTCGCAAAGATGTCGAACACACTGGGTTGCAGCGGCACCACCACCTGGTGCGCCTGTTTCAGAATGTCCTTCAATCGCTTGCCGTGCAGCCCGGCGGGCGTATCCAGCACCACATGGGTCGTGCCTTTGGGTGGCTTGGCGATGTTGTCTCGGTCAATCTCCCAACTGGCAATCGGCCGGGCGGTGTCGGGCCGCAATGACAGCCACAGCTTGCTGGACTGCTGCCGATCCGCATCACCCAACATCACCGCATGCTTTTGGCTGGCAAAGTACCCCGCGATCTGGGTCGCCAAAGTGGACTTTCCCACCCCACCTTTCGGATTGGCAACAACAACAAGCTGCATGATGGACTCCTTGTATACAAGTGAAAAACGCCGATGGACATGCCGACGGGCACGGCGGGTGCTCAGTCATTTCCGCCCAGCATACCAGTACCCAGCACATCGCCCCATCTTGCACTGACATGCTGACTTCAGGCCGTCTGAGCCTGATGCAGCCTATTGCTGTCACTCCACTTCATCCAAGGACATTCAACATGAAAATTCGCTACTCACTGATTGCTGCTGGTATCGTTGCCCTGGGCACCGTTGGCACAGCCTGCGCACAAGAGAAAACCCTGCGCCTGCTCACCTGGGCCGACTATGCACCTGCTGACGTGGTGGCGCAGTTTGAGAAAGAAAGTGGCTACAAAGTTGAAATCACCCTGTCCAACAACGAAGAAATGATTTCCAAGCTGCGTGCCACCGGCGGTGCCGGTTTCGATCTGGCCCAGCCCTCGCAAGACCGCATCACCGGCCCACAGCAAGAGTTCGGCATCTACAAACCGATGGATCTGAGCAAACTCAAGGCCGAACTGTTCATCCCCTCCATGCTGGAAGCCACCAAGAAAAACACCACGCTGGCTGGCAAGGTCTACGGTCTGCCCCACATCTGGGGTACGGACGGCTTGGTGGTCAACACCAGCCTGACCAAAATGGCTGATTACCCCGACCTGTGCCGTGCCGATGTCAAAGGCAAAACCGCTGTGCGCCTGAAACGCCCAACCTTGCTGGCCTTCGCATTTGCGGCTGGCAAAGACCCATTTGCGCTGTACAGCGATGCCAAAGCCTACGGTGCGCTGATGGATGAAGTCGGCAAGACCATGATTGCTTGCAAGGGCAATCTGAAACTCTTCTGGGACAACAAAGACCAATTGCTCAACGGCATGCGTTCTGGCGAAATTGTCGGGGCCATGATGTGGGACACCGGCGGCTGGAAGCTCAATGGCGAAAAGGCTGAAATCCAGTTCATCGCGCCCAAATCCGGCGCACTCGGCTGGATCGACACTTTTGCCATTCCCGCCAAAGGCAAGAACGATGCCGCAGCCTACGCCTGGATCAACTTCAACATGCGCCCTGAAATCGCTGCCCGCGTAGGGGCCAAGGCAGGCAACTTCACCGCCTCCAAAGGGGCCGATCAATTGGCCGATGCCAAGCTGAAGGCCCAGTTTGCCGCCAGCTTCCCTGAAGCTGCGCTGAAAAACGTCAAGTGGTACCCCGCTGTGCCCGCTGGCATTGAGGACATCGAAGGCCGCGTGCTGGATCGCATCAAGGCAGCCAATTAAGGTTTGATCGGGATGACACCGTAGGAGCCCAGCCCACTGGGCTCCTACCCATCCAACGGCCCAGCGAACTGGGCTCTTACACAAGACATCACTTGAATTCAACACCTTCTGCTGCGCAGCCTGACCTGCAAGCCACACGCGTGGCCAAACACTACGGCGCGTTTCACGCGGTGGACGACTTGTCGTTCTCGGTGGCACGCGGCAGTTTCTTTTCCATTCTGGGGCCGTCGGGCTGCGGCAAGACCACCCTGTTGCGCATGATTGCGGGCTTTTTAAGCCCCGACTCTGGCGACATTCTGATTGGTGGTAAGCCCATGAACGGCGTGCCACCGAATCGGCGACCGGTGAACATGGTGTTTCAACACCTGGCCCTGTTCCCGATGATGAGTGTCGGCGACAACGTCGGCTACGGCCTGGCGCGTCGGGGCATTGCCAAAGACGAAATTCAGCGCCGTGTCGGCGAGATGCTGGAGCGTGTCAGCCTGCCCGGAGCCCAAAACAAGCGGGTAGACCAACTCTCTGGCGGGCAAAAACAGCGTGTGGCGATTGCCCGCAGCCTGGTGCTGGAGCCCACCTTGCTGCTGCTGGACGAACCGCTGGGTGCCCTCGACCTGAAGCTGCGTGAGCACATGAAGATCGAGCTCAAGCAATTGCAAGCCGCCTTTGGCACCACCTTTGTTTACATCACCCACGACCAGTCGGAGGCCTTGGTGCTGTCTGACCATGTGGCGGTGATGAACCATGGCCACTTTGAGCAAGTCGGCACCCCTCAAGCTTTGTATTACGAACCCCAAACCCCGTTTGTGGCGGGTTTTGTCGGGGCCAACAACCGCATCGCAGGCCACGCCACTGAGATCCATGACGGCCTGGTCACTGTCACCAGTGCACAAGGTTTGGTGCTTCCGGCACGCGCCATGCGCCCCGAAGTGGCGCGACTGGCACGCAGCGCTACGGTGTTTGCCCATGCCGGCCTGCCACACTGGCAAGCCACGGTCGCCAGCTTGCTGTTTGACGGTGCCAACTCTGCGGTGCTCTTGAACGAGGCACAGTCCCGCACCGAATTCCGCATTGCTTTGCCACAAACCGGCGAGTTTGCCGACCTCGCGGTGGGTGAAACGGTGGCGTTTGGATTTGATCCGCAACGCGCCGTGTGTTTTGCCGCCCAAGCATGAAAACACAGGCTCGCTTGATGCTTTTGTTGCTGCTGGCTCCGGCGCTGCTGTGGCTTATTGGCCTGATTGTGTTGCCGCATGTGGAACTGAGCATCTTGTCGCTGCGCGAACGTGTCGCCCCCCGCGTGTATGAGCCCAGCTTTGCGCAATTCCGCACGTTTTATGAAGAGCCGCTGTACTGGCACACCTTCATGCGCACCGCGCTGATGTCGATCCTGGCCACCGCCATCACGCTGCTGATGGCCTTTCCCATCGCCTGGACGATTGCCAAACTGGTCAAGGGTAAGTCCAAATCCATGCTGTTTGTGATGTGCCTGATCCCGTTCTGGGTGAGTGAAACCGTGCGCACCCTGGGCTGGATGATTTTGCTGCGCGAATCCGGTGTGTTGCCCGCCTTTCTGGTCTGGCTGGGGGTCACGCCCGCGCCGGTGGAAATGCTCTACCACGATGCCACCATCCTGGTCGGGCTGGTCTACACCTCGATGCTGTTCATGGTGATCCCGCTGATCAGCGCCCTGGAAAGCCTGGACGACTCGCTGATTGAAGCCGCCTACGACCTGGGTGGCAACGGCTGGTCGATCCTGCGCCAGATCGTCATTCCACACGCCGCTCCCGGCATCGTGGCGGGCTGTATTGTGGTGTTCATGCTGACACTGGGCAACTACCTCACACCCACGCTCTTGGGTGGCAAAAACTCGCAGTGGTTCACCGAGCAGATCTACACCCAGTTCATCACCCGCTTCAACTGGGAGCAGGGCGCGGCGTTTGGTTTCTTGCTGCTGGGCTTGAGCACCGCCATCGTCTGGGCCGGCCTTCGCTTAAGCGGTCAAAAATTTGGTGAAGTGATGCAACGATCATGAAGATACCTTCAATTACTATTGAATTAATAGCTGCTTTCGCATGTATTTATTGGGCTAGAGGTCAATTTGTCTTGAAAACAGACAAGGGTGCTGCATGATTGCCTCGCTGCCCCGCCCGCTGTGGTTACGCACCAGCACAGTGGTTTACGCCGTGGCTTTTTTTGCGTTCCTGTTCCTGCCGCTGCTCATCGTAGCGGTGTTTGCCTTCAACGACGCACCTTACCCGGCCCCACCCTGGCGCGGTTTCACGTTGGACTGGTTTGTCGGCCATGACGGCACGGGTCGCACCGGCTTGTTTGCCGACAGTGTCATGCTGGGCAGCCTTTGGACCAGCGTCATCGTGGCCTGCTGGGTCACGCTGCTGTCGGTACTGGTCGGCACCGCCAATGCATTTCTGATCGAACGCACCCAGTTTCGCGGCAAGCAGGCCCTGAGCATGCTGATGCTGGCCCCGCTGGTGATCCCTGGGGTGATTCTGGGCATCTCGATCCTGGCCTTTGCCAGCCGCATTGCCAACCTGGCGGACGACCTGTGGGGGGTGGAGCTGGAGTTTTTGCGCCCCGGTTTGCCGCTGGTGGTGCTGGGGCAGTTCTCGTACATCGTGTCGATTGCCACGCTGACCATCACCGCCCGCCTGAAGCGCTTTGACATCACATTGGAAGAAGCCGCCTACAACCTGGGAGCCTCGCGTACCGCCGTGTTGTGGACCATCACCCTGCCCTACCTGAAACCCGCACTGATCGGCTCGGCCGCCATCTCGTTCCTGATGAGTTTTGAGAACTTCAACACCACACTGATGCTGGTCGGCTCAGATGCCCCCCTCACGGTCATGATGTATGGCCGCATGCGCGAAGGAGCCACCCCGGTGCTCAACGCGGTGAGCCTGCTGTTGATGGTGGCATCCGCCGTGCTGGCGCTGACCATGATGCGGGGTTCCAAGTCCAAAGTGTCTGACACTTCAGACTGAGTGTGATGAACTCACTGCCTGAAGGTTGGGAGTGGAACCTGCGGTATTGAAACAAGCTACTTGGATGCCGTGGTGGTCTCTTGTGCTTTCCGATCAATGATCACTGAGCTGCCCATTTGCACTGGCAAAGCATCTGGATAGTTGTAGCCGGTACCTTTGTTATGATCAATGATGGCCCCAATACCACCCCCAAAGACAATGTTGCCCCACATGCTACCTGCAGCTCTGGAAATGGCCTTGAGTAAACCATCTTTTTCTCCGTCTTTTTTGCATTCAACCGTCAAGTCTTCAGATGAGCGACGGACATTGATAAAACTCGGAGTTACGGCCTCCCAAGTTCCTTTGTCATTTTGAAGCTTGCATTTCACACCTTCGACATTCTTTGCATCTTCACCTTTCGCGGTGAGAGACAGTTGTTGCATTTCACTTCCAGTTATCGAAGCACAACCTGTAGTAAGTACGATGAGCGTTCCCAAAATTGTTAATTTAAAGTTATGCACAAATTTCCTTTTTGAATTCTTGATGAACGCTTTATTGCGATATTGAAACCACCTGAGAACGCAAAAATGCTATCCCAGGTAATGATTTGACTATGCCGAACAAAGTTTAATCAATTGTTTAAATTGATTGTCTCTTGTCACGAACACCAGTCAAACGGGTCAGATTGTCGCAGTTTGATTCCGCATTGCGGCATCCCCCATTTGGGGGATTTTGTGCGAATGCGCTATTTTTCTTGAGCCAAATCAATGCCATGGCGTACTCAAAACCAAGCCACCATCGGAATAAGTGAATCGGTGTTGTCAGGGCATCATCCGAACGATACGATGCCACTTCATTCAAAGAATTCCCATGACCGCAGCCCTTCAGACCAAGTCCGAGCGCATTGATGTGTGCGCCAGCGCACCCGTCAAGCAGTTGTTGCAGGCTGCGGAGAGAGTGGTGCAAAAAAATGTCAGCGAATTTTTGCTTGAGGCTGGCATCAACGCTGCCAACCAGACGCTGGCGGATCGTCTGCGGTTTGAGTTGTCACCGGCGCAGAGGGATGAGTTTCAGCAGGCGCTAGACCGACCGGTGCGAGCCAAACCCCAACTGGCCAAATTGCTCAACGCGCCCGGCTTGCTTGGATGAGTCAAGCCACTTTAGAGGCTGTGCGCAAACTGACCACCAGTGACCTCACCGTGTCAAAACCTACGCCGGACGAGCCGGAATAGTTGTGCGTTGTGAGTTCAACTACCAACTCAACATTCAAGCCGGTTGGGCCACACCAATGAGCTTGGCCGTTTCCTGCGCAATCAGCCATTCTTCTTGCGTCGGGATCACCAAAATTTTCGCCCGTGAGTTGGGGCCTTGAATCAAACCGTCTGCCGTTTTGCCATGGCTTGCGTTGGCCGCATCATCCAGCGTCAGACCAAAGCACTGAAGATGGTGCACGATCCGCGCACGCATCAGCGCCGAGTTTTCGCCAATGCCGCCGGTGAAAATAATCGCGTCGAGTCGCGCCAGGGCGACCATCATTTTCCCGACGCTTTGCGCCACTTTGTAGGCGAACATATTCAGCGCCAGCAGGCTGGGGCGATGCCCCTCTTGTTCTTTCTCAAGCAGCGTCCGCAGGTCGTTGGAGACCCCGGAAACACCGAGCAAGCCACTTTTTTTGTTCAACAGATCAGACATTTCCTGCGCTGTCATCTGGCATTTTTCCGCCAGATAAATGCACACCCCTGGATCAATGTCTCCAGATCGGGTGCCCATGACCAGCCCCTCAAGCGGGGTGAACCCCATGCTGGTATCGACACTTTTCCCATCCCAAATGGCACAGCTTGAGCAACCATTGCCCAAGTGCAAGCTGATCAACCCGCTGGACGGCAAACTCTGTTGCGCCAAGACCTGCCCGGCTTTCTGGGCGATAAAGCTGTGCGAGGTGCCGTGAAAGCCATAGCGCCGAATCTGGTGCTCCAGATAGTATTTCTCGGGCAAGGCATAGCGGTAGGCATAGTCTGGCAGGGTGGCGTGAAAGGCGGTGTCAAACACCACACACTGGGGCAACTGCGGTAACGCTTTTTGCATCAGCTCAACCCCTTCGTAATTGGCCGGGTTGTGCAGTGGGGCCAGATCCAGACACGCTTTGAGTGCGGTCATCAGCTCAGGCGTGATCAGCGTGCTGGTCTTGAAGCGCTCGCCACCATGCACAAACCGATGACCCACCCCATCCAGAGTGGCGGTAATACCCAGCTCACCAAATTTGGCAATCAGCCACTCAATGGCTTGCCGATGGGCACAGGGCGCAATCTCGAAATGCTGCCGTTGTGTGCGGTCATTGAATGAAATGCTGACCTTGGAGGGTGTGCCAATTTTCTCGATCAGGCCGTTGTACACCGGCGCTTGTGATTTGGCAAAGTCAAACACCGCAAATTTGGCGGGTATGGGTGGTCAAAAAGTACGCATACCCAACGGCCATGAATCCGACAAACAAACCAGCCACCAAGGTGTTGTAGTAGACCATAGTCCCCAGGCACACCACCGCACCGGCCAAGGCAATCGCCGGGAACCAGGGGTACATCGGGGCGCGGAATGAGCGCTCCAGTTTGGGCTCAGCAGCACGCAGTTTGAACAAGCTGGCCATGCTCATGATGTACATCACAATCGCACCAAACACCGACATGGTCACGATATTGGCCGTCAGGGACTGGCCGCCCAGAGTAATCAAAGAGTCACTGAAGATGGCGGCAATACCCACCACACCACCGGCCAAAATGGCCACGTAAGGCGTGTGACGGGTTGGGTGAACCCGCATCAGCGCTTGCGGCAAAAAGCCAGCCCGTGACAAGGCAAAAATCTGGCGTGAATAGCCCAGAATGATGCCGTGGAAAGAGGCAATCAGCCCAAACAGGCCCAACCACACCAGCATGTGTAACCAGCCACTGTTTTCACCCACAATGAGTTTCATGGCCTGTGGCAGAGGGTCATTGATGTTGGACAATTTGGTCCAGTCGCCCGCACCACCGGCAAACACCATGACCCCCGTGGCAAGCACCACCAGGGTCAGAATGCCGCCAATGTAGGCAATCGGGATCGAGCGTTTCGGGGTCTTGGCTTCTTCAGCGGCCATGGCCACCCCTTCAATCGCCAGAAAGAACCAGATCGCAAAGGGAATCGCCGCAAAAATGCCCGACACCGCCCCCATGCTGAAGCCGTCTTGCCCAGCCCAGCCGCCTTTGACAAAGTTGGTGATCGAGAAGCCTGGGGCTACCACACCCATGAACACCAGCAATTCAAAAATCGCCAGCAGTGTGACCCCCAGCTCAAACATGGCCGCAATGTGCACGCCCATGATGTTGAGCGCCATGAAAATCACATAAGCCCCCACCGCCACCAGTTTCGGGTCAAGTGCCGGGAACTGGACGTTGACATAGGCCCCAATCGCCAGCGCAATGGCAGGCGGCGCAAAGACGAATTCAACCAGGGTGGCAAAACCCGCAATGTAGCCCCCGGTAGGACCAAAGGCGCGGCGGCTGTATTCAAACGGCCCGCCCGCATGCGGGATGGAGGTCGTCAACTCGGTAAAACTGAAAATAAACGTGGTGTACATCAAGGCCACAAACGCGGTGGTGACCAGAAAACCCATGGTGCCGGCCGAGGCCCATCCGTAACTCCATCCAAAATATTCGCCTGAGATGACGAGACCAACGGCAATGCCCCAGAGCTCAAGTGTTCCCAGCGACTTGCTCAAACCGGGGTTTTGTTGTGGATTCATATTCAAAATTCCTTTTGACTAAGTGAGTGATCCGCCAGGTTTTGCCCAGCGGGTTGGGAGTGCGCCAGTGGGTTGCACCAGCACGCGATCAAAGAAGCACAAACGATGCCTATTTGTGCCGCTTCAAAGCAGTTGGTCGATGAGCTGCCTGCTGGGGCGAGGAATCACCACCTTGGAAACCAGAAATCCTTTGTCGCTGGCAATCGCCGCACCGGCATCGGTGGCGGCATTCACATCGGCCACCTCACCTGTCAGCACCACATAACTCTTGCCCCCAATGCCAAAGGCCAGGTGCATGCGAATCGGCTCGACCGATGCCGCCTTCACTGCGGCATCCGTGGCCTCAATGGTGGCGGCCACCGAATAGGTTTCGATGACGCTGATGGCCCGCACGTTCTCGATGTGGGTGCCGCCACTGATGGCCGGCAACACCGAGGGGTGAATGTTGGGAATGACAAAGCTGTCCACCACCACATCCGGGCACAGCTCTGTGCCTGCGCCCACCGACTGATTCACCGCAGCCACATCGCCCCCCACCATGACGATGTATTTGCCTGGGCAGATGCTCTTGGCAATCAGGATTTCAACGTTGGCGGTTTTCGCCATGGCATCGGCTGCGCCAATGCCTTGGGCGATGCTGGTGAATTCAACCAATCCGATGGCATGATGGCTCATAGGTTTCTTTCAGGCAGTAAGAGTGATCGATTGCGCAGTCACCTCGGCCACGCGGCCGCTGATGCTGGCGTGAAGGCGTGCGCCCAAGGCATCCGCAGGAATGTCAGCCAGCAACTGGCCGCGCTGCACCGGGTCACCGACCTGCACCACCGGCACGGCAGCTACCCCCACATGCTGGCGCAGGTTCAGCACGACCTTGGCCGGGCTGTAGCTTGACTCGTCCAGCGGCGCTTTTTTGTTGTAGGCCGCAATGCCCAGCCGCGTGACCAGTC
This sequence comes from Comamonadaceae bacterium, assembly GCA_008080595.1. GTDB lineage: Bacteria > Pseudomonadota > Gammaproteobacteria > Burkholderiales > Burkholderiaceae_C > Rhodoferax. Next base: position 38,648 of record VIKI01000083.1, on the reverse strand, counting down.
GGGAGGTGGGCACCAGGCGATGCTCGGCCATCGGGTCCAGCGGTCGCAAATCGCCCACATAACGTGCCCCCTCGGCACGAAATTGGGCTTTCAGCGCCACATTGATGCGCATCGGCGAAATATTCACCGGACAAGCCCATTGCTCGCAAATCGCACACTCGGAGCAGGTCAGTGCCGATAACAGCACCGAGGGCTTGCCCATGTCACGGTAATTGGCTGATCGAACAATCAGCGCGGGATGCAGCTCATGGCCGATCAAATGGCGCGGGCATAACTCGGTGCACAGGTTGCATTGTTCACACACCGCACGGGCAATGGCCAGCACATCCTGCATCGGTTGCCGATGGCGGCGAACCACCACATGGTCTTCGGGCAACACGATGATGCCCCCAGTGGTTTTGGTGACGGGTTGATCAATCGAGTCCAGCAGCTTGCCCATCATCGGGCCACCGTTGATGAAATAAGGTTTGGCCACCGTGATGCTGCCGGCCCTGGCCATCACCTCGCGCAACGATGTACCAATCGGCACCGTCACCGTGATCGGGTCAGACACCGCGCCCGAGATGGTCAGCGTGCGGTCGACCACCGGTGCGTTATCGTCCACCGCACGCGCCAGGTTGATCAGCGTCAGCACGTTGTTGACCGCCACACCCACATCCTTGGGCAGTGCCGCAGGGGGCACGCGCCGACCGGTCGCCAGCCAGATGGTGATCACCTCATCCCCCGCCGGATAAATGTCTTTGAGGATGTGGATGCGCATGTTGGATGCCAGCAGCGGCTGCACGGCGGCAATCGCCTCCACATACTTGGCTTTGAAGGCAATGATGCCCTCACGCGCACCCACCGCCTGCATCGCCAGTTGCAAGCCACGCACCAACTGCGGCGCATACTTGACCGCCAATTGCTGGTCTACCTTGAGCAGAGGCTCGCATTCCGCACCGTTGACCAAATAAATCTCGGCTGCGCTCATGAGCTTGACATGGGTCGGAAAGCCCGCCCCGCCCGCACCCACCACACCCGCCGCGCGGGCCTTGTTCGCAATCTCGTTCACGGTTTTTTCCTCTGGCCCGGTGGGCTCAAAAACACCGCCAGGTCAGGCTCCGGGCGGCCGATCACCTTCTCGCTGACCATGGCTTCCAAACGCTCGGCCACCCTGCGCCCGGCATCGACGGCGGCCCGACAGGAGCCGATGTCACCTTCCACCACCAGCGTGATCAACCCTGGGTTGGTGGTGATCTGCTTGACCAGGCGCACACTGGCCGACTTGAGCATGGCATCCGCAGCCTCAATGCCACAGACCAGGCCCCGTACCTCCAGAAAACCGTAGGACATCAACATTTCTACCTCAGCTCAATACACCAGCGGCTGGGCCGCAATGTCGGCCACGGTGCGGGCAAACGCATCACAGGCGGCGCGACAGGCTGCCTGTGAGCCTTGCAGATACGCCCCGGAATAATTGGTCGGAGAGGGCGGGCGCACATAGCCCGCCAGCCGCACCTCGGCGGCCTTGAGGGCGGCATCCAGCCCCACGGCGGCTTCCAGCGGCGGGGCCACCAGGTAAGCCAGCGAATAGCCTTCCTTAACCCCGGCCACCTCGGCCAGATAGGAGCCACAGCGCGACACCACATGCGACAAAAAGGCCACCGTGTGCGCCTCATTGGCCCACTGGAACGCCGCTCCGTCACGCACATGGGCCAGCGCCGCATCCAGGCCTGAGCGCACCTCGGCCGGGGATGGCCCGGCCAGCATCAGAATCACTTCACCAGCGGTACTCGATGGCCCGTGTTTGGCCCCGGCATAAAACGAGTTGCCATAGACCACGCGCACATTGGCCTGCTTGGTGGCCTCGTCAGCGGCAATGTAGGCCACGTCATCGGAGTCGGCGGTGAACAGCCCCAGGCTGAACACGCTGTCATCGAGCTGGAGTTCTTTTTTGAAATCTTCTTGCAGCGATGAGATCAAGCGCACGGCGCAGACCGACACCGGGATTTTCTCGAAGGTCGACATGTTCAACTCCCCGCCATTTTCTTGCCCAGGGCAATGCCGCTGGCCTGCTCCTTGAGCATGCGGGCGGCCAGCTCGGCAATCACGGCAGCTGCCTCCACCGGCGGTGTGCCACCCCGGTGAATGTTGGAAATGCAGGTGCGCTCGGCCTCCACCGTCTGGCTGGTGGGTTTGTAGACCATGTAGCACGACAGGCTTTCAGACTGCCCCAGTCCGGGGCGTTCACCAATCAACAAAATCACCACCTTGGCCTGCAACAGCTCGCCAATCTGGTCTTCCACCTTGACCCGACCAAAGCGCACAAACAAAGGCGTGCCGGCCTTGAGCTGCAAAGACTCCAGCCCACGGATCAGCGGCGGCACGATGTCATCAAAATTGGCCGTGGTGGCTTCGGTGGACAAGCCGTCCGAGATCAGCAGTTGCACATCGGGGGCCTGGATGCACTGGGTTTTGACAATCTCCAGCCCCTTGGCACTGAGCGTGCGGCCCAGGTCAGGCCGGGTCAGGTACTGGCCTTTCTCGGTGATTTCCGTCTGCACTTCCAGCAAGCCAGCGCGTTGCACCCACTCTGGCGGAATTTCACTCAACACGGTTTCCTTGGAACGCGAATGATCGGCCAGAAAGCGCAGCAGTGACTGGGTGCGTGGGCGTGGGCCGCTGCGCCCGGCGCAGACCCGGGCGCGGGTGCTGCGCCGCAGCTCGGTCAGCACATCCGCGCTCTTGGGCTCGGCAACCCCGACCCAGAGACGGGCTTCATCGCTGCCCAAATCAGGCAACTCGCCTGGCACAGGTGTTTCTGGCTGGGCCACCGTGGTGGATGTTTGTTCCAGCTCACGCATCACGGCGCGAACAATCTCGGCAATTTGGGCTTCGTTCATGGTTGCTCCGATCAGAAAAACAAGGATGCGTCACCGGCGGCCCGGGTCAACTTCCCCTGGCGCATCAAGCCACGGGCTTCGAGCCAGTGTTCAAACTCCGGGGCCGGGCGCAAGCCCAGCGTTTGCCGCACCGTGGCAATGTCGTGGAACGAGCAGGTCTGGTAATTGAGCATGATGTCATCACCCATCGGCATGGCAATGACAAAGTTGCAGCCGGCCGTGGCCATCAGCATCAGCAGGCTTTCGTTCGAGTTTTGATCCGCATCGGCGTGGTTGGTGTAGCAGCAGTCACAGCCCATCGAGATGCCCGAGAGCTTGCCCATGAAGTGATCTTCCAGCCCAGCACGCAAAATCTCGCAGCTGTTGTAGAGGTATTCGGGGCCAATAAAACCGACCACCGTGTTGACGATGAACGGCGAGTAATGCCGCGCCAGGCCGTAGTTGCGGGCCTCCATCGTGACCTGATCCGCCCCATGGTGGGCGTTGGCCGACAAGGCCGAGCCCTGGCCGGTCTCAAAATACAAGCAGTTGCCCCCAGCCACCCGGGAATAATGCCGCCCCACTTCAGCGGCTTCGTCAAGCATCTCCAGAGAAATGCCAAATTCTTTCAAGCCTTTTTCGCTGCCGCAAATGCTCTGGAACAGCAAGCCAATCGGCGCCCCCTTGCGCACCGCCTCCATCTGGGTGCTGATGTGCGCCAGCACACAACCCTGGGTCGGAATCTGGTATTTCTCAATCACTTCATAAATTTGATTCAGGATGCGCGTGACCGACTCGACGTTGTCGGTCACCGGATTCACCCCAATCAGCGCATCGCCCGAGCCGTAAGACAGGCCCTCATAAATCTGCGCCGAAATGCTGCGGATGTCGTCGCGCGTGTCATTGGGCTGCAAGCGGCTGCTGAAGCGCCCGGACAGGCCCAGGGTGGTGTTGGCCTTGGTCACCACCGGCAACAATTTGGCACCGTAGATCAGGTCACCGTTGGAGCAAATCTTGGCCACTGCTGCCACCATCTCCGAGGTCATCTCCGAGGTCAAACCCTTGCGCAGCACCTCCAACTCTTCCAGCGTGGCGGTGTCGCTCAGCACATATTCGCGCAGTTCACCCACGCTCCAGTTCTGGATGCGCCGGTACACCGCCTCGTTCACGTTGTCCTGTATCAGGCGCGTGACACAGTCTTCTTCATAGGGCACGACCGGGTTGTTGCGCAGGTCGGACAGCCGCAGCTCCGAGAGCACCTGCTTGGCCGCCACCCGTTCGCGGGCATCCTGCGCCGCAATACCGGCCAGCCGGTCGCCAGAGCGGGCCTCGTTGGCTTTGGCCAGCACGTCCTTGACACTTTTGAAGGTGTAGCCGTGTCCAAACAATCGGGTGGAAAGCATCATGTTGTGAATCCTTCAATGAGGAAAAGCGAGCGACTTGACGGTGATCGGAATCGTGCCGCCGTTGAAGTAGCTCTTGCCAATGTCAAGATAGTCGCCAGCGCGGGTGTGCACCTCGTCGATGATCAGCAGCTCTCGCCCAGGCACCAGCCGAAACAGCTCCATACCGAGCGCCTTGCCGACATCCTGCGAGGTCACCGCCACCAGCGGATGCGTGCTGCCGGGCTTGGCCCGCGCAAAACTTTGCAATTCCAGCGCGGCTTGCCAGACCGTCTGGCAGGTCACCGGAAGATCGTCCGGCAGGGCCAGCGCGTACACATCACCCACTGCATCCAGGTCATGGCCTTTGACCGCTTCTTGCCAGGCCGCAGACAGTGCGCCGGGGCGAAACTCGCGCCAGCGCAGGCGTGGGTGCAGCACCGGCACATTGCGCAGCGGCACGCCCTGGTACTTGTTCCAGACCGTGCTGCCCGACAGCGTCAAGGTGTGGGCTCCGGCACCAATCACCGTGGCCCGCAGGGTTTGCGCTGGTGCACGTACCGGGAAACGCTTGCGCCAGCAGCGGGCCAATGTCACCAAAGCGGTAGGGCGACTCCGCGCTTGGGCGCTGCATACATTCGCCCACCCCGCCAGAGATAAAAACCGCGTCAAACCGATAAGCCTCCCGCAACGCATCGGTCATCAGCAGCTGCTGCGCCAGTGGGGAAGGCCGCGCCTGCATCACTTCAAGAATCAGCGCTGCCATGCGCTCGGCCACCTGTTGCAAGTCCTGGGTGGACAGCGTTGAGGCGGCGCGATCCGCCCCCAGCAACTCGCGCAAGATGAGGGCGGCTGGCGCATGCACGGTGCTGACGCGCCCCGTAGCGTCGGTTTGCAGCAAATGCCCGCCCACGTTCAGACACGCGGTATCGAGCACCCGGCCACCCTCAAACACCGCGTAGTTTGAGGTACCGCCACCCACATCGATGTTGAGCACACGGGCGGCATTTTTCTCGGAATAGGCACCCGCCCCAGAGCCGCGCCCTGCGATCACCGACTCCAGATGCGGCCCGGCCGTGGCCACCACAAAGTCCCCCAGGCCAGCGGCCAGCGACATCACGGCATCCCGCGCGTTGCGCACCTTGGAGGTTTCACCGGTGATGATGATCGCGCCTGACTCCACCTCTTGTATCGACAACCCGGCCAGCGCGTATTGCTGGCGAATAAACGCCTCCAGCGCCGCCACATCCACATTGCCATCGGCCACAAACGGCGTGAAGATCACCGGGCTGACATACACAATGTCGCGCCGGGAGAACTCGTAGTGCGGCACGCTGGTCGGCCCGGCGGTATTGACAATTTCCAGTTCGGAAAAAATCACCTGCGACGTGGTCGTGCCCAGGTCTATGCCGATGCTGCGCAAGCACTTTTTAGTCATTTTTGTGCCTCTGGCGCTTGTTTTACTTGCGCAGGAAGCTCTGAAAACAATAGCGTTTGTCGCTCTTCGCTCAGCACCAAAGGCTGTGGCGGGCGATCCGCCACGGGTGCGCGCCGCACACGCTTGAAGGTGATGCCGCCCTCAGCGCAATCCCCGCAGCTGCTGTGACACGCATTACACGCCATGGTGTTCAGACAATCCTGAAGTTGTCCACCAGCACGCAGCGGCGCAGCCGCACAAAGGTGCGGGCCGAGGTCACGCCCTCGCCAGTGGGGGTGGTGATGGTCATGCTGGTCCAGCCTTCGCCGCCAAAACCCAGGCCCGCCAGGCAGGGCCCGTTTTTGACAAAAATGCTGGTGTTGATTTCATTGGCCATGCGATCCAGGTTGTCCAGATTGCGCGAGTGCATGGCGGCGGTGTGTTTGCAGCCGCCCTCCAGTTTGACTGCCATGGCAATCGCGTCGTCGACATTGGCGACGCGGATGATCGGCAAAATAGGCATCATCAACTCGGTCACCGCAAACGGGTGATTGGCTGCGGTCTCGACAAACAGCAGCTTGGTGTCTGACGGCACGTTCAGGCCAATGGCGGCGGCAATCTTGGCGGCATCCCGCCCGACCCATTCGCGTTTCACCGTGCCTTTGTTGTCCAGGCCAATCTTGCCCAGCACCAGATCGACCAGCTGCTTGGCCTGGTCTTGTGACAACTCCACGGCCTTGTGTTTGGCCATCTCTTGTTTGAGGCGGTCGGCCACCGAGTCGACCACAATCACCTCTTTCTCGTCGGCGCAGATGATGTTGTTGTCAAACGAGGCGCCCCAGACAATGTCGCGCCCGGCTTTTTCGATGTTGGCGGTTTCATCCACCACCACCGGCGGGTTGCCCGCACCGGCCGCAATCAGCCGTTTGTCGGTGTGTTTGCGAGCCTCTTCCACCACCGCTTCGCCGCCGGTGACGGTCAGCAAGTTGATGCCGGGGTAGCTGAACAGTTGCTGCGCGGTGGCAATCGCAGCCACCACAGCCTCATTGATCAAGGTGACCGCCCGTTGCGACACGCCTTTGGCCGCAGGGTGCGGCGCGAACACCACGGTGTTGCCTGCGGCGATCATGCTGATGGCGTTGTTGATCACCGTGGCCGCCGGGTTGGTAGACGGGGTCACCGAGGCAATCACGCCCCAGGCGGCGTTTTCCATCAGCGTCAAGCCATGGTCGCCTGAGAGCACGGTCGGCACCAGGCATTCCACGCCAGGCGTGTGGCGGGCTTGCGCCACGTTTTTGGTGAATTTGTCCGCCACCCGGCCCATGCCGGTCTCGGCCACCGCCAGTTCGGCCAGTTCCTGGGCGTGTTTCTCACCGGCTTGGCGAATGGCGGCGACTGCCAGGCTGCGCATGGCGACACTGCGCATCTGTCGGTAGGCCTTGTCAGCCTCGGCCACAGCATCATCCAGGCTGGCAAACACCCCCATCGGCAGAGGTGCAGCGCTGGCCGCCCTGGCGGGTGTCAGCGCGGGCTGGTGACTCTGATCCATCGACTGCACCACCGCCCGGACGATGCGCTCAATGTCTGCATTCGCAATATTCACGAGCATCTCCTGCTGCTATTTTCGATAAGTCACCTGGTCTTCGGTGACCACTTGATCGACGATGCCGATGACACTGAGGTCAATCGGCAAATCACCGCCATTGGCTTTGCGCGCCGAGCTGCCGGTGACCACCAGCACCCATTCACCGTTGCCCGCGCCCACGCTGTCGGCGGCCACATGGCGCAGGCCCGAAGGTTTGCCATTGGCATCGATGAAGTCAACCAGAAGCAGGCGGTCTTTCCCCAGTCCGTCACAACGAACGGTGGACACCACCTGCCCCACCACAACTGCGAGTTGCATAGAGGGCTCCTGTCTAGGGCTTAATCCATCGGCTTGCCGTCACCCTTGATCGGGAAGATGGATTCGAGGTCGCCATGTGGGCGCGGGATCACATGCACCGAGACCAGTTCGCCCACGCGCTGGGCGGCAGCTGCACCGGCATCGGTGGCGGCCTTGCAGGCGGCCACATCGCCGCGCACCATGGCGGTGACCAGGCCGCCGCCAATTTGCTGGAAACCGACCAGCTTGACACGCGCCGCCTTGACCATCGCATCGCTGGCCTCGATCAGTGCAACCATGCCCTTTGTTTCAATCATGCCAAGTGCTTCCATTTGCTTTCTCCTTAAGTGAGGTGGGAACGATAAAAATCAGACGGACAGGAGCCGCTTGGTGCGGCCTGTCTCACTGGCCTTGACGGCAGTGGCGGGGGGCGGGTGAGGTTGGGGGCTCATCTTCATGGCCAGCAAACTCACCTGCACAATGTCATTGGCGCTACAGCCGCGCGACAAGTCGTGCATCGGCAGGCGCAAGCCCTGGATCATCGGCCCCAGGGCGGTATAGCCCCCCAGGCGCTCGGCAATCTTGTAGGCGATATTGCCTTCAGACAGGGACGGAAAAATGAATACATTGGCCTTGCCGGCCACCGGGCTGTCCGGCGCTTTGCGGGCTGCAACAGCTGGCACAAAGGCCGCGTCAAATTGCAGCTCGCCGTCAATCAGCAGATCAGGCCGGCGGCTTTGGGCCAAGGCCGTGGCCTGCGCCACCAGCTCAGCCGAGGCATGCTGGGCACTGCCCAGGGTGGAGAACGACAGCATGGCCACACGCGGCTGCTCACCGGTGACGTTGGCAAAAGTCTCGGCGGTGCTGATGGCAATGTCGGCCAGTTGCTCCACCGTCGGCTTGGGCACGACACCGCAATCGGCAAAACCAAACACATGGGAGCGGTCTGGCGGCAGCATGAAAAACATTGACGACAGGGTTTTGTTGCCCGCGCTCAGGCCAATCACCCGCAGCGCCGCCCGCAATACCGACGCGGTGGACGACAAATTACCGGCAATGCAGTAGTCGGTGTCGCCATTGACCAGCATCATCGCGGCATGCCACAGCGGGTCGGCCAGCTTGGCTCTGGCATCCTCGTCGCTCATCTCGGGGCGGCGCTCGCGCAGGCTGGCGGCGTACACGTCCAGCTTGGGCGCGTTGGCCGGATCCACCACCCGCAGCCCGCCGTAACCAATGCCATGGGTGGTGCAATGGTCGCGCAAAGCCATCGGGTTGGCCAGCAGGGTGGGACGCGCCCAGCCGCAGCGGTTCAAGTGGCAGGCGGCCTCGATCACGCGCTGATCCAGGGCATCCGGGAACACCACGCGGGCCGGATGCGCCCGGGCCCAGTCTTCACAGGATTGGATCAGGCCCACCGTCACACCGGGTAGCTCAGATAAAAATAGCGCACGGAAGTCGGCGTACCGATCTTGCCCTGCGTCCCCTTGGGCACCCACATCACGTCGCCCGGTTTGGCGCTGATGAGGGTCTGACCCACCTGGTATTGCAGCTCACCTTCCAGCACCAGGTTGATTTCGTCACTGGTGCGGGTAAAGGGAAACTCATTTTTCGACCAACCCATGAAGCCGCAGGCACACGGGGTGGCGGTGGTGGTGCCCAGCGAGGCCAGGTCAAGCTGGCTCATGTTGACGCTGCTCGGGCTGGTTTGCGGGCTGGGGCACAGCGAGGTGAGTTTGCGGATGCTCAGCTCTTGTGCTGCTGCGCCGCTCTGGCTGCGCTCCTGGGCAATGCGGCGCAGCACCTCGGCCAGCATCGCCTCACTGGCGGGGCCATGCGTTTGCGCCTCAATGACCCGGCGCACCGCCTCCCGGTCTGTGGCATCCGCTGTGGGCGCGGGGCTGGCGGCGGGTGTTGCCGGGGTCAAGGTCAGCGCCACGCCCAGCTCTTTGGCCAGACTGCGGGCCTCGTCCGTCACCAGGGCATTCGGGCTGTGCAGGTGGATCACTTTCACACCGGCTTTGGCTGCGGCTTGCACATCGACGGCCGCCACCAACTGTTTTTTGCTCATGCTTGCTCCATCAGGTTGTGCTCAAGGCCCAGCAGGTGACCACGCAGGTGCTTGATCGCCGCAGGGTCATGGATCGACACCGGGAAAATCTGCCCCGACACCCCCGCATCCCGCAGCAGCTGCGTCACGCGCCGCAGATCCGCCTCGGGCAAGTCCATCTTGGTGACGATGGCATCAATGGTTTTGCCGGCATACACCTCCAGCAGGCCATAGGGCAGGCGGCAATCCAGCCCATCGGCCGGGTGCACATAGACCAGCCGGTCCACATCGGCCGCCATGGTGATCAGCGCGTGGTACAGGCGCGGGTGGCTGAAATACTCGCCCGGGGTGTCAATGCCGCTATCGCCCTCAAACTCCATCGCCTGGGTTTTGCGGGCCACTTCATCCTTGCCAAACAGGCGGTTGAACAGCGTGGTCTTGCCCGCCCCAATGGGGCCAATCAGCATGAAGCGTCCCACTTTGACGGCCTGGCTCATGTGCGTGAAATCTCGCAAACCGAGTAATTCATTTGCCGGCGCAAGGTGTTGATGACTTGCTGCAAGGACTCGTCCACCGAGGCCACCGAGCCACAAATCACCAGCGCCCCGCTGAAGCGGTCTAAGAAGCCGATCTCGACATTGGCCGCCTTGGTGGCAATGTCACCCGCAATCATGGCGGTTTCGCCCGGTGTCAGGGTCATGATGCCAATCGCCTCGGCCCCAGGCACCCCAATTTTTTTGCACAGCTCGGGAGTTGGGTTGGCAATGCAATGGGCGAGCGTGACCTGTTTACCAGGCACAAATTCCTGGATGATTCTTTCCTTGGTCACAACGTCCTGGCGGTTCATCTGGCTCGATTCGGGTGAGTGATGGGCTGGCGTGCACCCGCACACCAGTCCCTTGGCCGGATTGTGAGAAGACAGGGGGTGTGAGCGTTAGCAAAAATCGGCGTAATTTGATTCACCGAAAAATACATAGCTGCTTGCGCAATGTACACAAGGGCTACAAGCCCCAAAAGCATATAAAAATGTGCTTTGCCAGCAGGTTGGCTGGAACGTGGCTTAATAAATCGAGTCGCGGCGGTCAACGGTGACCACGGTCACAGTCACGATCTGGCGCTCAATGTGGGTGATGATGCGGATCTGTCCCACCCGATAGCGGTGGAACCCAGCCCATGGCCCGGTGAGGGCATGGCCCCGGTCGGCAGGGTCTGCCAGCTCACAAACCTCTTCAAGGTACTTCCTGATTTTGCGTTCAATGCCCTTGTCGAGCTTCGAGAGCTGCTTTTCTGCGGTTTCTGAAATATGGAGATGCCACACCATCAAATGCCATGCTTTGCCCAGACTTCAGAAGCCGGGTAAACCTTTTCCTTGCCTTCTTTGATGCGCTTCATGACCTTGGCGGCTTCACGTCCATCGGCTTGATCCTCCAGCAACTGGGCCACGTACTGCGCAATGGTTTTGCGGCTGCGCCTGGCCTCTGCATGCAGCATGGATGCCAGTTCTTCGGGCAGTTCAATGGTTTGGGTGGCAGTGGTATTCATAAGGTGGCACTCCTGATCAAAATTATAGGCAAGGGGTATGAAACCGGCAAACAGGAGCAGAGTTGGGCTGGGGTACATGCATCCGGTACACCGTTATATCGGCAAGAGGAGGCTTGGAGCCTCTGATCTCGACGCTCAAGCGTTGCGCTTGCGCAAGGTTTCCGAGGGCAGCTCGCCAAACAGCCAGCGGTAGTCGGCGGCAAATTGACTCAAATGCCAGAAGCCGTAGCGCACCGCCACATCACTGACGCTGGCGCAGCTTGAATCGGCACGGCGCAGTTCCCGGCGGGCCTCGTTGAGCTTCTGGGCTTTCAGGTAGGTTTTGGGTGACAAACCCAGGTGCTTGCGAAAACAGTCCTGCAAGGCGCGTGGGCTGGAGCCGAGTTGTTCACACAGCTCGTGCACCGTGACGCAGCGGTCGGTATGGGCTTGCAGGTAGTCCCGGGTGCGGCGCAGCATGCGCCGGGCATGTTGCGCCGACACGTTTTCGCGCGGGCCGTGCTGGCCATGGGTCAGCAGTTGTACCAGGCCCGACACCGCCTCATCCAGCAGCAGTTGCTGCCCCTGCGACGTGAGCCCCTGAACCTGCGCGGGCTGCGCGATCAGCAGTTGGCACAGCCAGTGGCGAAAGGCCTCCAGCGCAGCGTCAGGCAGTTGCAGCACCCGTTGGGTCAGCAGCGCTGGCGGCAGCTCGCTGTGTTCGCTGGCGGCGTACTGGCGCAGCCATTCGGTTTGCACCACGATGCCCAGAAAACCAAAATCATCGGGCGTGGTCAACTGAAAGTCATCTTGGCCCGAATGCAGTGCCAGCATGCCGGGCGCAAGCCCTGTGCCATCGACCCGCACCATCGGCCGGTGTTGCACCGGAATGCCAAACCAGGTGGCCCCGGCCCAGGTCTTGCAGGTTTGCACCAGCGCGTGGCTGGACGATTCGATGAACAACTGCACTTGGCCCAGCATCAGCTCGGTCAGCGCCCCATGAAACTGCCCCGGCGAGGTTTGGTCATAGACCTGATCCCAGCCGGAAATACTTTGCGCCAACTGATCCACGCCCGCAGAATGCGTGGCCCGCCACTGGGGGGCGGGTTGCGTCAACGGGGTTTGCGTGGAGGCCAAAGGAAGCTGCTCGGGTTGAAATGGGGGTGGGTTGCTTGAAGCAGTTTTTATGCCGATGTTGGGCAAATGCGCATTCTTTGCAGTGAAGCAGCCGCTGTCAATAGAGAGTCGCCCTGATGGGGCAATGCCATGCAGGGGACAAAAGCACGGATGGCTTTATTGATAAAAACAGGCTGTAACGCTTGTAAAACATGCACAAACAGCTACTTAATTGATAGCTAATTGGCTGCCTTGATGCTGTCTTGTACCCAGGCCCTCACCTGCGCGTAGGGGTAGTCCTCCAGCGCGGCAAAACCGCTCAGGCTGCGGGCTTTCAGCCGGGTGAGCAGCGGGGCGCTGATGCCGCACAAAAAGCGGGTCAACAGCTCGGCACTTGGCGCGTTTCCCTGAACCGACTGGTGTCGCGCCATCAGCTCAGCGCACAGCGCTGAAAACCCCAAGCCCGCCAGGGGTGGCCGCTTGTCCGGCTCTGGCCAGGATGCAGTTTGCCCCAGGCACACCGAGCAGTGTCCGCACTGTTGGGGTGCATCCTGGTCACCAAAATACGTCGCCAGGCGCTGGCTCAGGCATGATTCACTGGCAAACAAGTCCAGCACGCCCTGGATGCGGGCCACTTCGCTGGCTTCTTTGGTTTTGAAATAGTGGCTCAGTTCAGCGCCGAGCGCCTCGGCATCAACGTGCGGCTGCAGCACCGCGTAGACCTCGGTCATCTGCTTGGCTTCCAGCTCAATCCAGCCTTGCTCGGCCAGGTAATCCAGTGCCTTGACGACACGGCTGTGCTCGGCCGGGTAGCTCTGGTGCAAGGCCTCAAAGTCCAGCGTGCACCAGGTTTTGGCGCGTGGCGCGGCGTGCAGAAGCGCTTGCAAAAACTGCAAACGCTCACCGCTGAAGTGCGCCAGGATGGCCTGGGGCTCTGCCCGGTACTGGAACCGGTACTCGGCAAAATAGGCGTAGCGCGATTCAATGATGCCGCGCAGCTCCAGTTGCACCAGCAGGGTTTTCAGCGGCAGCAGGCGAATGTTGCTGCGGTTGGACAAGGATGCCCGCCGGTTCGGGCGTGTCGCCGTAGACAAAGTTTTCCAGCACCTGCAAGCTGTCGCGGTTGGCCAGTACCAGGCAGTCCGACGGCAGCCCATCGCGCCCGGCCCGGCCAATTTCCTGGCTGTAGCCTTCAATCGACTTGGGCAAATCAAAATGCACCACGTTGCGGATATTGCTTTTGTCGATGCCCATGCCAAACGCAATGGTCGCCACCACGCAGTTGACCTGGCCTTCCATGAACTGCTGCTGGATCGCCACGCGTTGTTCGTTGCCCAGTCCGGCGTGGTAGGCCTGGGCCGCCACGCCGTAGCGGCTGAGGTGCTCGGCCACCTGTTCCGCCGTGTGTTGCAGCGTGACGTAGACGATGCTGGGCTGCTGTGGGCGCTGCGCCAACCATGCCAGCAGGCGCGGCAGTTTGTGCTGGCTGCTGACTGGCTCCACCGTCAGGTTCAGGTTGGGGCGGTAAAAGCCGGTGCACACCACATCGGGGGTCGCAATACCAAACTTGGCTTGCATGTCGGTCACCACCGGGGGAGTCGCCGTGGCAGTGAGCAGCAGGGTTTGCGGTATCGCCAATTGCTGCTGGTAGCGGGGCAGTTTCAGGTAGTCCGGGCGAAAGTTATGCCCCCACTCCGAGATGCAATGCGCCTCGTCCACCACCAGCAGGGAGATCGGCACCTGGGCGATGAAGTTGCGAAAGCGCTCGTTGTTGAGCCGCTCCACCGAGATCATCAAAATTTTCAGCGCCCCTGAGCGCGCTTGTGCCATCACCGCCTGGGTTTGTTCGCGGCTTTGGGTCGAGTCGATGCGCTCGGCCGCAATGCCCAGACGCTGCATGGCGATGAGCTGGTCTTGCATCAAGGCCAACAGTGGCGATACCACCAGGGTCAGGTGCGGCAGCAGCAGCGCCGGCAGCTGGTAACACAGCGATTTGCCCGCACCGGTCGGGAAAATCGCCACCGCCGAGCGCCCCGCCAGCACGGCCGACATGACCGTCTCTTGACCGGGGCGAAATTGGGGGTAGCCGAAAACGCGCTGCAGGGTGGCGTGCATGGGGAATGACAGAATGAGGTGGGGCTGAAATCTTAATGTCTGAAAGCGAGTTTCAGGGGCAGGTCTTGTATTGAGCCATTCCCATTAGCCGACGCACCCCATACATTTCCATCAAATTGCCATGTAGCCTCCGTCAATAATGCGCAAGGCACTACAAAAGTTATAGCGTTTTGACAAACACGCTGGCATCCACATTGCCCCCACTCAGGGTGGTGCCCACACACTGACCTGCCAGCAGGTGGCGCTCCTGCATGGCGGCGGCAAAGCTGGCAGCACCGGCCCCTTCGGCCACGTTGTGGGTGTCGGTGAAGAGGTCGCGCATGGCTTGCGCCACTTCGGCATCGCTTACTTTGACGATGTGATCCAGCTGCGGGGCCAGCACATCAAGCGCCGCCTGATCCGCCACGCGGCAGGCCATGCCGTCGGCCAGCAGGGTGCTGACCTGGGCGGGCACCACATGGCCTGCGGCCAGCGAGTCGGCATAGGTGGTGGCATGGGCGCTCACCACGCCGACGATTTTTGCGCGGTGTCCCAGCGCCAGCTTGGCGGCAATGGCTGAACACGCGCCCGAGCCCTGGCCGATGGGCACATAAACCACGTCGAGCTGTGGCACGGCCTTGAAAAACTCCCACCAGTAGGTGCTGACCCCGCGCAGCAAGTCTGGGTGAAAGCTGGGCACCATGTGGGCACCGGTTTGCCCGGCAAGCCGCATGGCGTGCTCACGGCTTTCCTGAAAGTCTTCGCCCGCCTCGATCAGGGTCACGCCCAGGGCCCGCATGGCGGCATTTTTCTCCAGCGAGTTACCCTGTGGCACCACGATGCTGCAAGGCACGCCGTGTGCCCGTGCGGCCCAGCCGATGCTCTGGCCGTGGTTGCCCCGCGTGGCGCTGATAACGGCGCGGGGCAGTTCGCCGCGCTGCTTGAGCTGGTCAAAGTAGGTCAGTCCACCGCGCAGCTTGAAGGCACCTACCGGGGTGTGGTTCTCGTGCTTGACCCAGCAGTCAGCGCCCAGGCGCTGGCTCAACAGCGCCCAGCGGTATTGCGGCGTGGCCTGGAATTCGCGGTACACCACCTGGGCGGCGGCTTCGATGTCCTGGAGGGTGGGCAGGTGCAGATTCATAGGTTCACGGTTCCGTTGATTTTTGGCGTTTGAAAGAGCGGGGCAGGGGGACGGGTCTGTCAGCTCAATGCGAGGTCAAGCACGCCACGGCTGGCTGGGCGTTGTAATAGCGTGTGATACCAGCGTTCGATGTGATGATGTGGCAAACGGTTTTGGGGCAGGCCCAACCAGCGATGAAGCTCGCAGGCCACGGGAATGTCCGCCATGGTGAACTGCGGGCCAGCGACAAATGCGTGTTGGCCCAGTTGTGTATCCAGGATGCTCAACAAGGCCTCAGTTTCCTGGTTGGATGTCTGGATCACATCAGGCTTGCGCTGTTCAACCGGTGTGCGGATCAACTGCAAAAACGCATGCCGACCTGCAGGGTTGAGCGCAGTTTGCTGCCAGTCCATCCAACGTTCGGCATCAAAACGATCCGCCAGCGCCTCGGGGTAGAGCGTGCCTGGGGCGTATTTGGCGCACAGGTAACGCACGATGGTGTTGGACTCCCACAGCGTCAATGGGCCGTCTTGCAGCACCGGCACCATGGCGTTGGGGTTCATCTGCAAATAGGCAGGCGTGTTGACCAGGCCAAACCCTGCACCCGCGTCGGTGCGCACAAACGGCACCCCTACTTCTTGCGCAGCCCATACCACTTTGCGCACGTTGATGGAGCTTAAGCGCCCCCAAATGTGCAGCCCGTTGGCATGAGCTTCAACCGGTGGTGTGATGGGTGTTTTTTGAGGTCTGGTGAAATCGTTCATGGGCAGCTCGGGTAGATGCGTATGAATGTATCGGACAAATTTGCCCGATACCGATACAGTTACCCCGTCGATGACCGAACCTGTATGGCTGGTGTGGTCAGCACAGTCTGGTCAAGCTGCCGTTTGATCATTCGACGAAAACAAATTGCCCGCTCATTAGTTTGGAGTGTTGAGTTGGTAGTTGGTAGTCAAACTCCAAACTCATCAGTCGTCATTCCCCCCCACCAGCCCCCCCAACAAGCTGCCGCCCAGCACCCCGCCGCCGAGCAATGAGCCCTGTTCGGCAGAACGGCCACCCGCAGCAGGTGCGGACAAGATGATGCGATTGGCCAGGCGCGACAGTGGCAGCGACTGCAACCAGACCTTGCCAGGGCCGCTCAGGGTGGCAAAAAACAGCCCTTCGCCGCCAAACAAGGCCGACTTGATCTTGCCCACGTACTGAATGTCAAAGTCCACACTGGGCTGGTAGGCCACCACGCAGCCGGTGTCCACACGCAAGACCTCGCCAGGGGCCAGCGTGCGCTCCATCAGCGTGCCACCGGCGTGAACAAAGGCCAGGCCATCACCTTCGAGCTTTTGCATGATGAAGCCCTCACCACCAAACAAACCCACGCCCAGCTTTTTCTGAAAGGCAATGCCCAGTGACACCCCTTTGGCGGCACACAAAAACGAATCTTTCTGACACAGCAGTGTGCCGCCCAGGGTGCTCAAATCCATCGGGATGATCTTGCCGGGGTAGGGTGCGGCAAAAGCCACCCGCTGCTTGCTTGATCCGGCGTTCTGAAAAACGGTGGTGAACATGTTTTCACCCGTCATCAGGCGCTTGCCTGCGCCCATGAGCTTGCCAAAGAAGCCGCCCTGCTGCGAGCCGTCGCCAAAAACCGTGTCCATTTGAATCCCCGCCTGCATGTACATCATGGCTCCCGCCTCACCCACGGCGGCTTCGCCGGGGTCAAGCTCGACCTCGATGTACTGCATGTCGGTGCCAAAAATCTCGTAATCAACCACATCCATTGCCATTGTTTGCTCCTGTTAAATCACGCCACCTGTGAGCGTGCAGATGGAACGATATCAAAGATCAGAATCGGCTTCGCGGTAAAGTGCAGCCATGAGCCGCTTTACCCTCACCGAAACCCAGCAACAAGCCTTGCTGGATGCCGCCCGCCATGCCCAGCGCCAGGCCTACGCGCCCTATTCCCGCTACCCGGTTGGCGCAGCCGTGCTGGACGACCAAGGCCGCATCCACGCCGGGTGTAATGTCGAAAACGCCGCCTACCCGGAGGGCCTGTGTGCCGAAGCCGCGGCCTTGGCCGCCATGGTGCTGGCCGGCAGCATCCGCGCCATGGCGGTGCTGGTGGTCGGCCCAGGCGGTAAAAACAACAGCGCCTGGACGATGCCCTGCGGCGGCTGCCGCCAAAAATTACGCGAGTTTGGTGCGCCAAGCATGCCGATCCTGAGCGCCAACGACACTGCGCAGGGGCCGCGCCACACCTTGAGTGCCCTGTTGCCCGAGAGTTTTGGGCCGGAACATCTGGGCAATACATGACAACGCCACAGGAATCACGCCCCATGAACACCCCCCTTGATGCGATTCACACCATCCGCCAACGCGCACCTCATCTGCAAGCCCGCATTGCGGTGGTGCTGGGCTCGGGCTGGGGCGGTTTGACCGATCACCTCACCGGGGCCATCCAGATTCCCTACAGCGAGCTGCCGGGTTTTCCGCCCTGGGCTGCCACACGCTGGTGCAAACCAATGCCGCCGGCAGCTTGCGCACCGACATGCCGCCACAAAGCCTGATGCTGATCAGCGACCACCTGAACCTGCCGCAGCGCTCTCCCTTGGTGGGCCGCACCGGGTCGGAACGTTTTGTCAACATGGTGGATGCCTATGATCCAGAGTTAAAACGCCTTGCAGCGCAGGTGGCGCAAGCGCAAGGCGCTATGCTTTTTGAAGGTGTGTATGCCTGGTTCCTGGGCCCGCAGTTTGAGACCCCGGCGGAAATCCGCATGGCCCGGCTGCTGGGCGCGGATGCGGTGGGCATGAGTACCGTGCCCGAGACGATTCTGGCGCGTTACCTGGGGCTGCGCGTGCTGGCGCTGTCGTTCATCACCAACCTGGGGGCGGGCCTGTCGGCAGAGCACCTGAGCCATGCCCATACCTTGAGCCAGGCGCAGGAAGGTAGCGCCAAAGCCAGCCGCTTGCTGGCGGACATCATTGGTCAGTTGCCATGCTGAGGCTGCCTGCTGGTTCCTCTTGTTTCGGGTCGCCGTGCGCGGCAACCGGTATGGGCGGCCTCCTCATACTGGGGTACCAGAAATCGGGGGCCGCCCATACCAGTTGCCACGCAAGATATTGGACGGGCGAGCGTTTATCAAACCCATTGATTCGATTTTTGAATGATCAAGAACGCCAGCGCAGTGGCTGGCTTTGGCGGCTGACGATTTCTGGTACCCCAGTATGAGGAAGTCGCCAAAGACTGCCGCTGTGCGGGTAAAAACCACAACGTATCTTCAAACCCATCATGACCACAACACCCCCCACCTGCTCACATGACCTCTCCAGCAGCGCCCGCATCGCCCTGGCCTGCCTGGATCTCACCAGCCTGAACGACGCTGACACCGAAGACGACATTGCCAAACTCTGCCAACGTGCCCAAAGCCCGTTTGGCCCTACCGCCGCCGTCTGTGTCTGGCCCCGGCTGGCCGCCTTTGCCCGCGCTCAACTGCCACCCCACATTGCCGTGGCCGCCGTGGCCAATTTTCCGCATGGCAACACTGATGTGGATGCGGCAGTGCGTGACACCCAGCAGATCGTGCAAGCCGGAGCCCAAGAGGTGGACGTGGTGCTGCCCTACAAGGCACTGATGGCCGGAGATGAAGCTTCTGTGACCCGCCTGCTGAGCGCAGTGCGCCAAGCCTGCCCCGGCCGGGTACTGAAAGTGATTCTGGAAACCGGCGAACTCCAAACGCCCGAGCTGATCTCTCGCGCCAGCCAACTGGCGCTGGACGCTGGGGCCGACTTCCTGAAAACCAGCACCGGCAAAACCCCGGTGAACGCCACGCCCGAGGCGGCGCGGGTGATGCTGGAATGCATCGCGAACCACTCCTGCGCCCAAAATCATGCAGGTTTTAAGGCCTCAGGCGGCATCAAGACTGCGCAAGAAGCTATTGTTTTTGAAGCGTTGACACAACACTACCTGGGTGCAGAGGCCCTGACCGCCAAGCGTTTTCGCATCGGGGCCAGCAGCCTGCTCAACAACATTGAAGCCGTGCTGAGTGGCGATAGTGGTACAACACCCAACATCTCAAGCGGCTACTGACCATGCTGGCCCAGGAAATCATCCGCCTCAAACGCGACGGCCACACGCTGTTACGCACCCACATCGAACACTTCGTCCGTGGTCTGGTCAACGGCACCTGGAGCGAGGGCCAGATCGCCGCGCTGGCCATGGCCATGCTCATCAAAGGCATGAGCCGTGATGAAACCGTGGCCCTGACCCAAGCCATGACCCACTCTGGCCTGGTGATGGACTGGACATCTGCAGACCTGCGCGGCCCAGTTCTGGACAAACACTCCACCGGGGGCGTGGGCGACAAGGTCAGCCTGATGCTGGCCCCGATCGTGGCGGCGTGTGGTGGCATCGTCCCGATGATCTCGGGCCGCGGCCTGGGCCACACCGGCGGCACGCTGGACAAGCTCGGCAGTATTCCTGGCTACCAGTGCACGCCTCACGTGGCCAACTTGTTTCGGGTACTGAAGACCGCCGGTTGCGCCATCATTGGCCAAACTGCTGATCTGGCCCCCGCAGACGGCAGGCTGTACGCGATTCGTGACGTGACCGCCACCGTGGAATCGGTGCCGCTGATCACCGCCAGCATCCTGTCCAAAAAACTCGCCGCCGGGCTACAAGGCCTGGTGATGGATGTGAAAGTCGGCAACGGTGCGTTTGCCGACTCGATGGACATGGCCAGCACCCTGGCCGAATCTTTGGTGCAAGTTGCCAACGGTGCCGGCCTGCCCACCCGCGCCTGGCTGACCGACATGAACCAGGTGCTGGGACACACCTGTGGCAATGCGCTGGAAGTGTTGGAGGCGGTCGACTTTTTGAAAGCCAAAGGCAACGCAGACCCACGCCTGAGCCAAGTCACCCTGGGCCTGAGCGCCGAGCTGTTGCTGATGGGTAGCCTGGCCGTCACCGAGGCGGAGGCTTTACAGAAAGCAGAGCAGGCTGTGACCAGTGGACGGGCGCTGGAGCATTTTTCTCGCATGGTAGCCGGGCTGGGTGGCCCGGCTGATTTTGCCGACCGCCCGGGCCACTACCTGCCGCAAGCGCCGGTGCAACTGCCGGTAACCGCACCACGCAGCGGCTGGGTTAGTGGCATGGCGACCCGCGACATTGGCCTGGCCGTGGTGGAGCTCGGTGGTGGGCGGCGCAAGGCCAGTGATGCCATCGATGCCCGAGTGGGCTTGACCCAGTTTGCCCAGATTGGCCAGCCAGTGCACACCGGTGACGTGCTGGCGCTGGTACACGCGGCCGATGCAGCCAGCGCCGAACGCGCCCGGCTAGCGCTGCTGGTCAGTCTTCAGATCGGTGATGCAGCCTGCACACCGATGCCGGTGATGGTGCGTCGCATTCTCTCAAATTCTTAGGAAAATAAGGTTGTAGAGCCCGTTAACAAAGCGGTAACAGCTATAAAATAAATAGCATTTAATGCATGAACTTGCCACCGCGCCCAATGAAGGTCAGATCCGTGTAATTGGAGCCCTGGTGGTCTTTGGCGCTGTAGTGGACAGTAAATCCGCCCAAGCTCACATCGTTCATACTTTCCAGGCCGGTGATCAGGCTTTCGCGGGTCAGGGTTTTGCCCGCACGGCGCAGGCCTTCCGACAGCACACGGGCTGTCAGATAACCCTCCATGCTGGAAAAGTCAAAGTCTTTTTGCCCCGCCGCCTGCATGTGCTGTTGGTACTCTCGCGCAATCGGCGTTTTGGCACCAAACGGGAACGGCACCACTTGTGAGATCACCACGCCCTGACCGGCATCACCCAGCTCTTGTGCCAACGCACTGGAGCCGACAAAACTCACATTAAAAAACTGTCCGTTAAACCCTTTGCCACGGGCCTGTTTGATGAAGGCGGCACAGGATTTGTAGGCACTGATTTGCACAATGGCTTCAGGTTCCACTTTCAAAATGTTGGCCATGGCCTGGGTCACATCCACGCTGTTGCGCTCCACCGTACCGAGTGCGACAGGTTTGAGCTGGCGTTTGGTCATGGCGCGTTCCACACCTTCCAGGCCGGCTTTGCCATACGAGTCGTTTTGGTAAAACACGGCAATTCTCTTGATTCCGAGTGTGGTCAGGTACTGCACGATGCGCTCGGTTTCATCAAAATAACTGGCCCGCACATGAAAAATCTCCCTGTGAAACGGCTCACGCAAGGCCTGTGCGCCAGTGAACATGCCCACCAGCGGCACTTGCTGCTCGGTCACGATGGGCAAGGCCGCCAGCCCGGTGGGGGTACCCACCGCGCTGGCCAGGGCAAACACCTTGTCTTCCTGAATCAGTGCTTTCACCGCAGCAACGGCTTTTTCGGGCTCGTAGCCATCGTCGCGCGTGACCAGTTTGATGGCGCGGCCATGGATACCGCCCTGCGCATTCACCGCCGCAAAATACGCTTGCATGCCGACCTGCATACGTTGACCCAACTGTGCGGCCGGGCCGCTCATGGCGGCGAACTGGCCAATCAGGATTTCCTTGTCGGTGACACCGGTTTGCGCCATAGCCAGCACACCGGACAATGAAAGTACCGCTGCAAGAAGTTTCCGAATGATTCGCATAGCTTCATTTCCTTCAACAATGTGATTGGCCCCGAAATTTCTCCTCTGACCCTGCTCAGAGTCCAACCCGGGTGAATAGACCTTTGGCGATTATGGTCTTAAAAACTTTCAGACCAATGACGCTTGACGATGCCGATCTTGTCTGAGCGCCAGCGTTCTCGCCGACCTGGGGCTGGCCGGAGCTTGCCGTGGCAACAAGCCCTGCAAGGTTTTCGGGTTGGCCCGCGCACCGCTGGCCATGTAGTCGGCCAGCAAGGCCTGGCGCACCGTGTCTGGCGGCATATGGGCGCTCAAGTGTTCAAACAAGGCATCCACCAGCACCTCGGGGGTCAGCTTGTGGGTGGCATCCAGGTGCTGCCACAGCCAGTCAGACAAGGCCATGAATCGCCAGAAGGCCGAGGCTTGCGGCATGTGCTGCAGCAACAGCACCAGCGTGTGGGCAAAGCGCCCGGAGTTGGCCAGCAAGTCCCAATACCGCGCGAAACGGGCAAAGCGCTGGAGCGTGGCCGCATCGACCACAGCGGTGTGCTGTACGGTGTAAGGCGGCTCGGTGGCGTACACCATGCCATGGGCTTCGGTGTGCCGGGCAATGGGTGTACCACGCAGACGCTTCAAAATGCCTAACTGAATCTCGTGCGGGTCAAGGGCCAGCAAGCGGTCAAAACCATCGGCAAAACTCTGAAGCGTCTCGCCCGGCAGGCCAAAGATCAGGTCGGCATGCAGGTGCGCGTGGCTGTGGTCCAGCAACCAGCGCAGGTTGGCCTCGGTCGCGGTATTGTCCTGGCGGCGCGAGATGGTGTGCTGCACGGTCGGATTAAAACTCTGCACCCCCACCTCCAGTTGCAACACCCCAGGGGGGAACTGGGCCAGCATCGTGCGCAGACGCTCTGGCAAATGGTCTGGGATAACTTCAAAATGCAGGGACAGCGGCTCACTTTGGGGAGCATCAGCAGCGGGCAGCCGATCCAGAAAAAACTGCAAGATACGCACCGAATGATCCATCTTCAGGTTGAAGGTGCGATCCACAAACTTGAAGTTGCGGGCACCGCGCCGGTACAGGCCATCCAATGCCAGCAGCACCCGATCAAGTTCAAAGCCCCAGGCAGTCTTGTCCAGTGAGCTCAGGCAAAACTCGCATTTGAACGGGCAACCACGCGAGGCTTCCACGTACAGCAGGCGGTGCGCCAGATCCGCATCGCTGTACTCGGTATAGGGCAGCGCAATCTCGGTCAGCGCGGGCTGCTCGCCGGAGATCACTTTCATCAGCGGTTGCGGGCCGTCGAGCAGCGCACGGCACAGCTTGGCAAAGCTCACATCACCCCAGCCGGTGATGACATGGTCGGCCAGCTGGGTGATGGGCTGCTGATCCACCTCGTGGCTGACCTCTGGCCCACCCAGTACCAGCCGGGCATCGGGCCGGGCGGCTTTGAGCAGGCGGATCACCTCAAGGGTTTGTGTCACGTTCCAGATGTAAACCCCAAAGCCGATGATCTGTACCTCGCCGGACGCGGCTCCCAGCGTGGTGATCAAATCCGCCACCACTTCCTGCGGCGCACGGCTGATGGTGTATTCACGCAGCACGGTTTGGGCCCGCAGCCCCGCACCACCATGCCGATCCAGATTGGCCAGCAAGTAGCGCAGGCCCAGCGAGGCGTGAATGTAGCGGGCGTTCAGTGTGGCCAGAATGATGCGTGGGGCGGTGTGGGTCATAAGCCGTGTATTCTGCTTGTGATTTCACCAGCTCCGGCAAACGTTGTGCGCAAATGTGGGGCGTGCACAAGCACAGGCAGCCCCCATGCCGCCCAGGTTTGCGGCCTGGTGACCCTCAGGCAGCCACAGGCAGCAGCATGGCTATGCGCTCACTGATGGAGTCGGCACGTTCGTGGCCCGCGACTCTTTCAATTTCGGTGATCATGTTTCGACTCACCTCCAACATCGATTCGCGGTCTTTGGCATGACGCAAGGCTTCGCGAAATTCATCCGCCATCACAGGATCGCGCCGGGCAAACATGCGTTCACTCATGTCAAACAAAAACATCCGGGTGGTGGCCAAGGAACGCTTGCCGTCGAACTGGTCGGCGGACACCTTGGGCGTGACCGGCTCCGGTATGGGCTCGACGCTGCCCGCCGTATTGTTGGCAGTTGGCTTGCTGGCGATTGGGCGAATGCCCGAACCGGCAGGACGTTCTGGCTCAATACGTTCAAGATAGCCTTCACTCACCAGATGCGTGACCATCTGCTCCAGCTGAGCATCAAAAAACGGCTTCACATCACGGATTGTTTTTTGACCATCAGACAGCAGCAGGAGCGCACGCTCACGCTGCCCCAGGGTGCGTACACCCGGTTGTAGTTCCAAACGTGCTTTATCGGTTTTTTGAAGTTTCATGATCGCCATCCATCCAACATGTGGGGCAATTTGACTATCGCTTTGTTTCAAATCGATGAATCATGGTTTTGATTCATGTCAAGATCATGTCGCAGACACTTTCGAGCATCTGGCCCCGACCAGTCGTCGGAACTCTTTTCATGGCTTTATGCGGTGCTTGTATCTGCCCGTTCGGACACAGCCTGTTCTGTGGCTGGTTTCGCCTGCGCCAGCAAACGCCGGGCACAGGCTGTGATGGCCTCCAGCAGCACAGGGGGCTCAAGCACCTCAAAGTCAAACGACACCCGTGCCAATTGCCGGGCAAACCAGGGCAAATCATCGGCCTGGCTGTACAGCATGACGGCATCTTCTACCGGGCGGAACACGCCAATGGCCTCAAACAACTCAAGCTGCGCCGTGGCCAGGCTGGTCTTGAGCCGTACCACAATGGCATGTTTGCGCGGCATCGTGGCCAGGCCCAGCGCCAGGTGGCGAACCGCATCAAAGTCAAACGGAGCCAAAAAGCTGACGCTCAGCGGCGTGACGGACAGGATGCGATCCAGCCGGAACGAGCGCAAGCCGCTGCGCAGGTGGCAATAGCCCACCGCGTACCAACGGCCGCTGCGCCAAGCCAGACCGTAGCAGTCAAACTCGCGCTCGCTCAGCTCCTGATTGGCGGCCTGGTAGTGCAGGCGCACCCGGTAGCGCCCCTGGGCTGCGGCACTCATTTCCAGCAGCGATTCGCTGTGCAGGGTGGCTACGGGCTGCGACAGCTCCAGTTGCACCGTACTCGACACCGCCCGCAGCTTGTCACGCAACACGGGTGGCATCACCCGCTCCAGCTTGGCCTGGGCGCTGTGGGCCCCGGCCACTGTGTCGGCCAGCCCCAACTGCCGGGCAAACAACAAGCCTACCGACATGGCCACCGCTTCCTGGTCGGTCAGCATCAAAGGCGGCAGCTTGCTGCCCGGCAGCAGGCGGTAAGCACCATAGCGCCCGCGCACCGACTGCACCGGCACGCCCATGTCTTGCAGCCTGGTGATGTAGCGGCGCAGCGTGCGGCCATCCACCCCCAACTGGTGCGCCAGTTCCGGGCCTGGGAGTTCGTCGGCGTTTTGTAACAGCTCCAGCAGAGCCAGCACGCGGTTGGTGGGGGATGACATGGGAATCAGTTTAAAACCTGACTGCGCCTCATCAGGGCAAATTCTGTCCGCATGCCCGCCTAAAGTTCATTTCATACCGCCACCTCTGGCGGCCATCAAGGACTTGACCCATGGACAACTTGCTTTTGACCCACACCAGCCACCTCTGGCTGTTTACCCTGATGGTGCTGGGCATCATCGCCGTGCCCGGCATGGACATGGCTTATGTGGTGGCCAGTGCGCTGGCGGGTGGGCGCAAACTGGGGCTGGCGGCGGTGGCCGGTATTGTGGGCGGCGGCATGCTGCATGTGGTCATGGCCACGCTGGGCCTGGGTCTGCTGCTGACGCTGTACCCGCTGGCATTTACCGTGCTGTTGCTGGCAGGTTCGCTCTACATTGCCTGGATCGGCTGGAGCCTGTGGCGTGGGGCGGCGGCGCTGGGTGAGGTGGGTGCAGTGCCGCGGCTGACGGTGCGGCAAACCGTCTGGCGCGGGGCCATGTCTTGCCTGATGAACCCGAAAGCCTATGTGTTCATGGTGGCGGTGTTCCCGCAGTTTGTGCGGCCCGACTACGGCCCGCTGGGGGCGCAAGCGGTGCTGATGGGCCTGATCATCGCCAGCACACAAATCCTGATTTACGGCAGCTTTGCCTGGGGTGCGGGCAGCCTCCAGCAGTGGCTGCGCCGCAACCCGGCAGCGCAAGTCGCCATCGGGCGCGGCGTAGGGGTGTTGCTGATGCTGGCGGCGGGGTGGACGGGGTGGAGTGGCCTGCACATCGCCCATTGAAATTTCTAAAAACAGCCTGTAACCAAAAAAATCAGGCCATTTCCAGCGTGCCTTCAAACAGCGCGTGGCGGCCACACAGAGCCACCCCGTGGCGAAGGACAGACCAGTGCGCAGAACCTGTGCGTTAGCGTGTCCAACCCAGTTCTTTTTCAACCTGCAGGCGATAGGCTTCGATCAGACCTTCGGCTTTCATCTGCTTGAGCACGGCTGCCAGGCGTGGTGCCAAGTCGGCGTGTTTGCGATGCAGATAGGGATAGGTCTTGATGGTGCCCAGGTTAAGCACGGGTCGAATGCGCGTCTCGCCCTTGAAGGGCGGTGAATTCAGTACCGTGCGCACCGGATATTCGAGTTCGCAATACAAATCGGTGCGTCCGGCAAGAAGCTTGCTCAAGCCCTGTTCTTCGCTGGAAATATCTGACAACCGCTCCGCTGGCACCCAGCGTTTGAGCGTGTTTTCACAGAAAAAGATGCCACGCCGGAATTCGACGGTTAGGTTGGATGAGCGCAGGTCTTCCAGACCACGCAAACGCGACTCTGGCAATGCCGAATACAGCGCGAAACTGTGCTCGGTGAAAGCCTCCTCCACCCGCACCAGGTTGGGATGGGCTGCACCATACTCATAGATTCGACCCGCATCACCGTCGATCTCACCGGTATCGCCCAGTGCCGTCCGACGCGCCAGCGGATAGTGGTTGATCTGCAAAGGAATACCCAGACGCCGGAAAGCCTCGGTATAGCCCAGCACGGTCCAGCGGCTGCCATAAGCACTGGGGTCGGCATCGGCACCCAGAACAAACCTCTCGGGTGGTGTGGCCAACGCCAGCCCACCACTCAATAGCCCGCAGATGGCCAGCCCCATCACCCACAACTGTCGCCATAGCCATGAGCGCATGGATGGTGCTGGCTGGGCTGGGGAAAAACTGATCGGTGAAGTAGTCACTGAACCTTCCTTGGTGTCAATCGAATTGCGGGGAATGAATCGTGCTGCTTAAAGTAAAGCGGCAATTCAACATGGGAACTGAGCCGCCTACGTCAGTATAGGAAGAATTGGCTCCGATAAGACAGCTGGGGTTTACACGCACCCTGTGGGCAATGTGGGTGAACTTGGCAATCTCGACAGACATCAGGCCGCAGTTGACGCAATGCAACTCAAGCCATGAGTGCACTATGCCATTGGCACTGGCACAACATTTCAAAACGAAGATGGGGCCAGAACGCCAGTAACTGCTTCTTTCGAGGTTAAATTCGATGTAAAGCATAAATTCGATTAAATCGATTGACACGATCGTTTCGATGCGTTATTCTTCCGCCATCGACCACCTGCTGGCCATCGAAAAACTGCTGCCCAGTCCTGGGATGGGCCTGATCAGCCAAACGCTTCAATAAACAAATTAACCAAGGAAAAGCACCATGAATTTTGTCAACATGAAAGTCGGAGTCCGTCTGGGCTTGGGTTTTGTCGTGGTCATTCTCGCGGGTCTGGCGGTGGCCATTTTTGGCAGCCTGCAACTGGCAGAGGTCAATACAGAAGTCACGAATCTGGTGGATGACCGTATGGTCAAGGTCGAGCTGGCCAATCAGATCAAGGAAAATTTGAATGTCACTGCCCGCGCCGTGCGCAACATTGCGCTGCTTAACAACGTGGATGCCATGCAGGCAGAAAAACAGCGGATTGACGAAGCACGCGCGAGCAACGCTGAACTGCTCAAAAAACTTGACCCGATGATCCAGAGCGACAAAGGTCGTGTCATTCTGAAAGATATCGCCGAGGTCCGTGGCCCTTATGGAGCCGCAACTGACAAGGCCGTTGCGCTGAGCCTGGCTAACAAGGACGAAGAGGCCCGTGATGTGCTGATCAAGGAAAACCGGCCGTTGCAGGCGGCGTACTTCAAGTCGCTGAACGAACTGCGCTGTGCTGGGTGCTTTGATTGCCATGGCCGTAAGCCGTTCCATCACCCGCCAGCTGGGAGGTGAACCCGATTACGCGTCCAACGTGGCCCGCGAGATCGCCGCTGGCAACCTGGCCGTAGAGATGCAACTGCGGGCCGGAGACAACAGCAGCCTGCTTGCCACCATGAAGGATATGCGTGACAGCCTGGCAAAGGTTGTTGCGCAGGTACGCGAAGGCTCGGAGAGTGTGGCCACGGCCAGCATGCAAATTTCGCAAGGCAACAACGATTTGTCTGGCCGCACGGAAGAGCAGGCCAGTGCGCTGGAGCAAACCGCCGCCAGCATGGAGCAGCTCAGCGCCACCGTCAAACAAAACGCCGACAACGCCCGCCAGGCCAACCAGCTGGCGCAAAGTGCCTCCACCGTGGCCGTGCAGGGCGGCGACGTGGTGGCCCAGGTGGTGAGCACCATGAAAGGCATCAACGATTCAAGCAAGCGGATTGCCGACATCATTCAAGTCATAGATGGCATTGCCTTTCAAACCAATATTCTTGCGCTCAACGCCGCGGTGGAAGCGGCCCGGGCCGGTGAGCAGGGTCGTGGTTTTGCGGTGGTGGCAACCGAAGTGAGAAGTCTGGCAGGGCGCAGTGCCGAGGCGGCCAAAGAGATCAAAAACCTGATCGGTGCCAGCGTCGAGCGAGTGGAACAGGGCAGCACACTGGTAAACCAGGCGGGTGCCACCATGACCGAGGTGGTCACCAGCATCCGGCGTGTGACCGATTTGATGGGCGAAATCAGTGCCGCCAGTACCGAGCAAAGTGCCGGTGTCACACAAGTGGGTGAAGCCGTCATGCAGATGGATCAGGTCACCCAACAAAACGCAGCCTTGGTGGAGGAAAGTGCCGCCGCCGCCGACAGTCTCAAGACTCAGGCGCAGCAATTGGTTCGGGCGGTGAGCGTTTTCATGTTGCCTGCAGGGCATTCACAAGCTGACAGAGCGCTCGAAAGACACGCAAGCCGTATGGCTGGAGACAGCCAAAAGACCGCATCCGGCGGGGAGCGCAGAGGCCCGAATCGCGCCACCAATGTCGCCCGGATACAAGCCAAATCAGCGGTGCCACAAAAGCCCAGACAAATCGCCATCGGTGCGACAAGCAAGACGGGCACCGATGACTGGGAAAGTTTTTAGTTGGCAAGACATCGTTGCCTACGCAGCTCGAACCCCCAAAGTGGAGACTCACCATGACGAACACAAGCCACACTAGCTCATTGAGTGATTCGTACCTCGGCATCTATCGGGTGCAGTGGAATACAGCCCCCGATGCGAACCCGTCGAAATCCGGCGTGTACCTGACCCAAAATGACAGAAACGAGTGTTGGTTCAAATACTTTGATGCCTATTGGGGGCAGTGGTACATGAGCCATGCCGAATTGAGGAACCACTCACCGGTGCAGACCACACGGATCCCCGCATCTGACCTGTTGTCACATGTGGTGGCCTGGGCACACCGAACCCGAACGGTTTGAACGGGCGAGCGACTATCTGGCAAGTTTCTTCAAGACTGATTTCCCTCAGGGTTTTGTTCATCCTCGGCCAGAACCGCCTGATTTCGCCCTTGTGCCTTGGCTCGGTAGAGTGCCTCATCCGCTTTTTTCAACAAGCCTGCTGCATCACTGCCATGCACCGGTTGGGTCACGGCCATGCCGATGCTTATGCTGACATACCCCAGCGGCGAGGCTGTGTGTGGCAAAGCCCTGGCTTGTACGGCGCTACACAGCCTTTGGGCAAATTCCAGCGCATGCGCTCTGTCCACCGATGTGCTGATCACGGCAAACTCCTCTCCTCCATACCGGGCCACCAAGTCGCCAGCCCGCAGGACATTCGATTGCAGCGCGTTGACCACACTGCGCAGGCAATCATCGCCCGCCTGATGGCCGTAGTGGTCGTTATACCTTTTGAACCAATCCACATCAGCGATGGCCAGCGACAAAAAACCACCGGCACGCTGAGCACGTTGCCATTCCGTCTCCAGCACCTCATCGAAACGGCGGCGGTTGGCAATACCGGTCAAGCCATCGGTGCTGGACAGTGCCTGCAGTTGACGGTTCGCCGCTTCAAGTTCGGCGGTGCGCTCCTGAACCTTGCTCTCCAATTGCTCGTGCGCTTCGTAGATGTGATCTGCCATTTGAGAAAACTCCCGTGCAAGTTCGCCAATTTCATCGGCGGATTGAATGGGCAGGACATCGTGGTTCAGGCGTTCCTTGAACAGCCTGACCGTGCGTGTGGCCTGGATCAGGCGAGACAGGGGTAGCGCCACCTGGTTCTGGAGAATTGAGCGCAGTACAAAGATTTCAACCAGCAAGGTGACCAGGCCAAGCGCGGCCAGAATCACCAAATTCTCAATGATCGAGGGGATCATCAAGGCCCTGGGGTAGTGCACGGCCAGCACCCAGGGTGTGCCGGGAATCAGCCCCATGGCCATGATGTCGTCGTGTGTTTCAACCAGTCTGGCTTTGCCTGGTGACAGGTCTCGGGCCGCTTGGAGCAGGGGATAGTCGTTGGTGATGTTGAGCGACTTGATGGAGGCCTTGCCTTCCGTGCTTTTGATGGATTCCAGAAACTGCGGGTGATAGATCAGTGTTCCGTCGGCATCTGCCAGAAACAGGGTGCTATGTGCGCCCGGCAGATACGGTTTGGCAGTGCGAGTCATCAACTCGTCCAACAGCACATCCACACAGGCCATTATTTTGTGTTGGCCAGACGCATCGGCCACATCCGGTGTGGCGATGGTCGTCATCCAGGCTTTGTTGGACGGATCCCAATACATCAGCGTAAAAAAAGGGTCATGGCTGGCGGAAGCAAAACCCCGTTGGTAAAACTCGAAGGTCTCGAGCTTGAGTGCGTCCGGGCCGGAGTAGGTAAACACCTTGGCAATGTCCTGCGCCTGAAAGATCGGGAAACCCTTCTCAGGCACCACGCCATAGAAATTGAACAAACGCCCCTTGGCGCTGCTGCCGTATTTGTGAGACAGGATGTAAGACAGGGCAAATCGCGCCTTGGTGTCGTCGGTGGGTGCCATGTCGGGGGCATAGGTGGCCGACATTTCCTTGAAGCGCCGCCCATCTGGCAGCGCCTGGCCTTCAAACAAACCTGGGCGCTGGGTGTAGGAGCCATCTTCGTGGCGATAAAAGATGTGATCGAAATCGCGCACCAGTGCTTGCTTTTCATCCGGCTGGGCATAGATGTCCTTGAACTCGGCCAGAAAATTGCGTTGCGCGTCCATGATCTCTTGAAACGGCAGGGATTCACGCTGCAAGGTTTGCTCCACCGACAGCACCAGCCGCTTGCGTACATCGTCTTCAATCGACATTTGATTGACGTAATACGAAACCAGGCCAGCGCACACCGATACCAGCCCGATGCGAAACAAGGCAAGGCGCAGGGCGCGGGCCGTCAATGAGGTGGCTGATTTTTCAGGGGGTGGACTTGGGGTACTCATAGGGTCTCCTTCGTAGCCGTAAAAACCAATTAGCCGCCTACAAAAAGATCATTGTCCCAGCATTGGTGATGCCTCAGACAAGCACCAGCGCTGTCACGGGACAGCCACTGAAAGCTGCGGCAGGGGCAAGTTCCGTGGCATCCCCCCCAAGAACAGCCTTATTCCGAAGAAACTTGCTTCGATCTGCGCAATTCTGTTCAAGACCGAAATCCGTCCAGCGGCGATGCGCCTGGATTCAGGGTTGCCCGGGCACAGGGGCATTCACTGGCAACATCGACCCGGTTTGGCTGAAATTCTGATGCCAGGCAAACGCCTCTTGCAGTACATGGGGTGTTTGTCCGCCGCCTTGGTTGGCGCGCGCCACATAGTCATTCAGCATGGCGCGGTAGGGCTCGGCCACGCAGCGGTTGATGATGACTTGGGCACGCTCGCGTGGGGCCAGGCCGCGCAAATCGGCCAGGCCCACTTCGGTGACGATGATGTCCACGTCGTGCTCGGTGTGATCCACGTGCGAGACCATGGGGACGATGCTGGAGATCAGGCCGTTTTTGGCGGTGGCTTTGGTGGCAAACACCGAAAGGTAGGCATTGCGTGCAAAGTCGCCTGAGCCGCCAATGCCGTTCATCATGTGAGTGCCCAGCACATGGGTGGAGTTGACGTTGCCGTAGATGTCGGCTTCCAGTGCGGTGTTGATGGCAATGATGCCCAGGCGGCGGATCAGTTCTGGGTGGTTGCTGACCTCTTGCGGGCGCAGCACCAGGCGGTCTTTGTACTTGCCGATGTTGCCAAACACTTCCCGGCTTTTCTGGGGTGACAGGGTGATGGATGAGCCAGAGGCAAAGTCGAGCTTGCCGGCATCAAACAGGTCAAAGGTGGAATCCTGCAACACCTCGGAATACATGCTCAGGTGCTCGAACGGGCTGTCAATAAAGCCTTGCATGACGGCGTTGGCAATGGTGCCAATACCGGCTTGCATCGGCAGCAGGCTCTTGCTCAAACGGCCTTGCGCCACTTCGCCTTTGAAAAACTCCACCAGGTGCGCAGCAATGGCGGCGGTTTCGGCATCGGCCGGGAGGATGTTGGAGGCGCTGTCGAGCTTTTCGGTGATGACGATGGCCACGATCTTTTCAGGGGGAATCTCGATCACGCTGCTGCCAATGCGATCCTGCACCGACATCAGCGGCATCGGTTCGCGTTGCGGGCGGTGTTTGGGGATAAAAATGTCGTGCAGGCCTTCCAACTCCAGCGACTGGGTCAGGTTGATCTCCACAATCACCTTGTCGGCCAGAATCGCAAAGCTGGCGCTGTTGCCCACCGAGGTGGTGGGAATGAGTGCCCCGGTTTCGGTGATGGCCACCGCTTCAATGACGGCAATGTCAATCGGCGCCATTTGCCGGGTGCGCAGCAGCTCCACCGTCTCGGACAGGTGTTGGTCGACAAACATCACGTCGCCACGGTTGATGGCCGCACGCAGCACCGGGTCGGCTTGAAAAGGCAGGCGGCGCGCCAGCACACCGGCCTCGGTCAGGGTCTTGTCGACATCACTGCCCAGCGAGGCCCCGGTCATCAGGGTGATCTTAAGGTCTTCGGTGCTGGCCCGTTTGGCCAGGGCCATGGGGACGACTTTGGCATCACCGGCACGGGTGAAGCCACTCATGCCAATGGTCATGCCATCTTGAATCCACTGCGCGGCGGCCTCGGCAGTGGTCACACGCTCACGCAGTGCGGGGAGTCGGATTCGGTCTTGAAGTGGGTTCTGCATCGTTGGCTTGCTTTCGGTGGGTGGTGGTTTCAGGTCAGGCAATAGTTGCTAGCTGTCAGCGGCTTGGGCAGGTTCACGTCTCCCAGGGACTCCCGCAGATTGATCTCGATGGCGCGGCAAATGGCATTGAGGGGCAGATCGTTGGCATCCACGCCAAACGGTTCTTCAATTTCATCACCCAAGGCATCCAGGCCAAAGAAGGTGTAGGCCACGATGGCGACGACAAAAGGGGTCATGAAGCCAACCGAGTCCACCAAGCCGAAAGGCAGCAGAAAGCAATACAAGTAGGCCGTGCGGTGCAACAGCAAGGTGTACGAGAAGGGAATGGGCGTGCTTTTGATGCGCTCACAGCTGGCGGCTGCGGCGCACATGCCAGACAGCGTGGCATCCACGTTGCTGGCCAGGCAAGAGTCAATTCGCTTTTCCCGCAGGCAAAGGGCCAAGTCTTCGCCCATTTTTTTCATCAAGTAGTCGGGTGGATTGCTTGCCTGACGAATGCCCGCCAGCTCAGCTGCGACCAGCAGTCCCTCAAATTCATGCACTTCTGCTTCGTCGCGCAACAGCAAGCGCAGGGCGTGTGCGAACGCAATGGCACGGAAAACCATGCGCACCCGGACATCGGCCAGGCCAAGCGGGGCCGTGGCGGGCTGCTTATCTGCGATCAGGCTGCAGCATTGACGTGACAAATTGCGTGTGCGCAGCACCAACTCGCCCCACAGCTTGCGGCCTTCCCAAAACCGGTCGTAAGCCGCCGTGTTGCGGAACCCCAGAAAAATGGCAATCGGCAACCCGATCAAACTGAAGGGAATCGTGGTCAAGGTGATCTTGAGGGCAAACAGATCACCATGGGATACCGTCACCAGGACGGCAATGAGGGTGGTGGCTACCAGGGATGGCAAAATCTTTGGCAGGATGGAACCCCGCAAAAGCAGGAACATCTTGAGTCCAGAAGGACGGTCTCGGACGATCATCTCGGATGCTCTCTTGGAATTGTCGTTTTAATTACTAACATGCTAGTTATTTTAATCACTAATATATTAGTGTCATCGGGCACGCCATGACCTCCCAACCAAAGCCGCGGGTTAGCCACCACAATTTGCCGCAACACCTGTTAAAGGCCCGCGAATGTCTCATGGGCCACTTTCGGCCGATCCTGAATCACTTTGGGCTGACCGAGCAGCAGTGGCGAATCTTGCGGCTGCTGGATGAGTATGGGCAGCTTGAGCCCCGTGAGATTTGTGACCAGTGCCAGTTCCACAGCGCCAGCATGGCCGGCATGCTGGCCCGCATGGAAGACCTGGGGCTGATTCAGCGCAGCCGCGTTGAAGGTGATCTGCGGCGGGTTTCGGTGCGTCTGGCAGCCCAGGGCGACCAGTTGATCAGCCAAATGGCACCGCTCATTGATGCGCAGTATTTGTTGTTGCAACAGGCGCTGGGCAAGGACATGCTTGAAAACCTGTTCACTACCCTTGATGCGTTCATTGCTGCCCAGGAGAGTGTGGTTCAGCGGGTTGAACTTCCGGTGGGTTGAAGGTGTGCTTCTGTATTTTGATATAAAAATGATAGCTGTTTACGCAATATCCATAAGGGCTACAGCCTGATTTTCATCAATAAAACAGATCATCCCCAGGCTTTGCGGGAATGGTTTCCTTAAAAACCATATGAAACATATACAATTTATATATGTTTCATATATAGGTGGCTGATGGGTATTGTCAAAATTTCAGACCAGATGCACGAGAACCTGCGCGTGGCAGGGAGTGCCTTGAGCCGGTCTATCAATGCTCAGGCTGAGCACTGGATGCGTGTTGGCATGCTGACGGAGATGCACCCGGAGTTGGACTACCGGGAAATCTGCCAACTGTTGATACAGGCTGAACTCGCGGGGGGGCTGGACATCACCATGGCTGCCTCAGGCCAACTTGGCAAGTCCGGCGCATCCTCAGTTGGAGAAAACTGATGTCGCACGGCGTTCCCATCCACTGCGCCGACGAACTCGAGATGGCGCGGCGGGCCGGCAGGCTTGCCGCAGAAGTACTCGGCATGATCGAGGCGCATGTCGTGCCGGGGGTGAGCACGCAGACGCTTGACCAAATCTGCCACGACCACATCGTGAATGTCCAGGATGCCATTCCGGCAAACCTGGGTTATCACGGATATCCCAAAACCATCCTCACCTCCGTCAACCAAGTGGTGTGCCACGGCATCCCCTCTGCGACCAAGATTCTGAAGAAAGGAGACATCGTCAACATCGATGTGGCCGTCCTCAAGGATGGCTGGTTTGGCGACACCAGCCGCATGTTTTTCGTCGGCACCCCCAGCGTGTTGGCCCGGCGTTTGGTTGAGACGACTTACGAAGCATTGTTGGCCGGCATCCGGCAAGTCAAGCCGGGCGCGACGCTGGGAGATATTGGCCACGCCATCCAGTCAGTCGCTCAGGCGGCGCGTTTCAGCGTGGTGCGCGAATACTGCGGGCAAGGGGTCAAGCTGGAGGCCGGGATGGTTTTCACCATCGAGCCGATGCTTAACGCAGGCCAACGCGAAACCAAGCAACTACCCGACAAGTGGACGGTTGTGACCAAGGACAGGTCTCTGTCCGCCCAGTTTGAACACATGGTGGCTGTCACGCCTTCAGGGTATGAGGTGCTGACATCTTGGCCTGGCGGCACAGGGGCTTATGCGCCAGTTTGAAACTGGGTTGGACGAGGAGCTGGCCGAGTTCGGCGGTGGTCTGGATTACCTTGCCGGTGGATGTCAAAAAATGACCGCTCGGGATGATTTTGCTGCTTTCGTCCATGATTTGCCCTGGTACTTACCGTTCGGTCATTTTGGGGTGGGTTGGGATGGAGCTGGGGGTGGAAATGACCTATCGGTCATATTGCTGCTTCGGCTACTGACTTGAACACTGGGCTGCTTCAGTTGGGTGAGTGATTCTTTGAGCTTGACACCGTTGTGCTCGGGCTATGTCTTGAGTTGGCGGAAGGTCTCGTTGGGACGGTTCAAGATGGTGCGCATCAAAACACATCGCACGGATTCAAGCGACATCATGAGTCTTGCAGGTTTGGGTTTCCTGTTTTTTTAAATTGCTGCTTGCGCAATATTCATAAAAACTGAAGAGCAATTTGTAATTGAGTCCGCGTGTTCTTTTTTGAATGCGCTCTTATCGGGCAACACAACGCGCACCACGATTTGGTTTACCTTGTTGGTTTCCTTCGTCTACTTGACAGCCAGAGTCATCGGACTGAACGCTGTGCCGGTTCTCGCTATACCGGATGCCCGCAGCCTCAAAGTCATGGGCGAAAACCAGACACTGACACTAGGACGCTTCGCCCATTTGGCGGATCACTCATCTACCAGAATCCGATCTGAGAGTGACCCCACCAGAGCTTTAACCGCTACGTATTGCGTTCGCTTCTGTTTTGACATACCTTTGCGGTTATGAACGCATTTGATCGTCTCTTCGCGAAACCAATCACTCATGGACCGGCTCAGCAGCACTACGTGTCAAGGTTTTATCTCAATGGTTTCGCCGAGAATAAGCGCGTAGCGGTTTACGACCGAACGAACGGTAGCCTTTTTTCGTTGCCCCCGAAGAAGGCAGTCGTCCAAGAGCACATCTACACCTTCATCGACGGCAGCGATAGACAGCGATTCGAACTCGAAGCGCTATTCGGAATTGTTGAAAGTCGAGCAGGATCGGCTTTGAAGTCCGCAGTTTCCAAGATGCCACTCAGCGACGAGGATCGGGAATACCTTGCGCTGTTCGTCGCGATGCACGCGATACGAACACCTGCCGCCCTTGCGGAGTCCCGTAGCGTGCGTGAGAAGGCTGAGCGAACCAAACTGAAGCTGGCCGTGCCGAATGAAGAAGCTGCATACAAGTTGGTCAAAAAATCGAAGCCAGCCAACACGTCTGAGGCAGAGCTTCGCAGACTCGCGGAGCAGATGCTTGAAATGGTCAGCGGTGAACATTTCCGCATCAACATCCCTGACGAAATGGCACGTGCAACGTCTCTCAAGACATGGTCGACGATAGCGGCGACGCTTTTTGACAGAGACTGGACAATCGTTCACGCGCCAGGAGATGGCGTTGAATACATTACCTCTGATTCGCCTGTCGTGTTGTCCCCCTTGTTGGGCACAGAAGACCTCCCGCTGGGTTACGGATCGCTTCACGCGCATGTCCTTTTTCCGCTGTCAAGCAATGCAGCGCTTGTCATGAACGGCAACGGACGACGCACAAGGCATACGGACGCAAGAAAAGAACAAGTGAAGCGATTAAACGCAACGATTGCGGCCGACTGTTGCCGCTATGTAATCGGCAGCCGTGCAGACCTGCTGCGAAAGACAACGGAGCCGCTTAACTTGACGGGGACTATATGGCTGCCTCGTGTAGATGTCGGTATTGGATCACCACCCGGCGAGGATCATCCAGCTATATGGATCAAGGGACTAGGGACGCGTCCTAGATGGTAGAGCGATGCGCGGATGCCAGGATTTAAAAATCCGACCGACCACCACAGCACTACGCCGACTCCACCCGCAAGCAGACCAACATCCAATGAATCTCATTGAGTTATTGAAAATTGCCAGAATAGATAAAACTCAGCAATAGTTTGTCTAAATTATTGAATTAAAGAGCAAAAACGCAATCATCCACCCCGCCTCCAAGCCTAAGATAACCCTCACTGTCCCTTATCGCTTCCAGAGGCCTTCCCCAGCATCGACTTGCCCAACCGCCAATGGCCCTCACGCAGCATCACCGCAGCCCCGATCTGGATGAGCTCTGATCTGCGTGATGGCAACCAGTCGCTGTTTGAGCCGATGAACGTGGAGCGCAAGATGCGCATGTTTCGCACCCTGTGCCAGGTCGGGTTCAAAGAGATTGAAGTCGCCTTCCCCAGCGCCTCGCAAACCGAGTTTGACTTTGTGCGCGCCCTGATCGAAGGCGGCAACATCCCCGACGATGTGACCATCGAGGTGCTGACCCAGTCACGCGAACACCTGATCCGCCGCACCCTCGAATCACTCAAAGGCGCACGCCGCGCCATCGTGCACGTCTACAACGCCACCTCACCCGCGTTTCGTGAGATCGTGTTTGGCATGAGCAAGGACGAAATCAAGGAGCTCGCCGTGTCCTCGGTGCGGCTCATCAAAG
>VIKI01000082.1 GCA_008080595.1 Comamonadaceae bacterium | reverse complement strand
ACCGGCGGCGGCGTCATGCCAGTTATGTGCTGGAGCAAGGCCAACTGCAACCGGTGCCGCACCGTGCCCACTGGCAACCCCTTGAATACAACGCGCTGCATGGCGGTATGCAGCGCTGGTTTGAACCCGTGTTACCCAGCGTGGCTGAGCAGCCGGTCTGGCAGCAATTGCTGGTTTGGACGGGCTCAGTCTGCTCAGCGCTCAAAGGCCCTCAAACCTGGTTCATTGAGGCGCACCAGTTTCGCATTGACACCACCGATGGTATTGGCCGGCCCACGCCTGAGGGGGCGCACCGCGACGGGGTGGACATGGTGGCGGTGTTCATGGTCAACCGCCAAGGCATCAAGGGCGGCGAATCCCGGGTGTTTCAGGCCGATGGCCCGCAAGGGCAGCGTTTTACCCTGGCGCAACCCTGGTCGGTTTTGTTGCTTGATGATGCCCGCGTGATCCATGAGTCCACACCGATCCAGCCCCTGATCCCTGAGCAAGCCTCACCGCTGGACTGCTTTCGCGACACGCTGGTGCTGACGCTGCGAGCCCAAGGTTTTCAGGATGATGTGTCATGAAATTGATGAATTTTGCGCAAGGCCTCTGAAGGTCTGGTTCACAATCAGGTGGTTCAATTTTTTCAAAGAGGAGTAAACCATGTTCAAACATATTCTGGTGCCCGTTGATGGCTCCAACACCGCCCAATTGGCAGTGGACAAGGCCATTAACCTGGCGCAAGCTTTTGGCAGCCGGGTGACGGTGATTTATGTGATTGATCCGTACCCCTTTACCGGTGTCGGCACTGATTTCGCCTATGGCCAGGCCGAATACCTGAGTGCCGCCACTGCCGAAGCCAATGCGGCCGTGAAAGCTGCCAAGGAAGCTTTTACCAAAGCCTCTGTGACGGTGGACAGCTCCATCATCGAAGCCCATACCGCTTGGCGCGGCATTGTCGAGGCCGGGACCTCACTGGAGGCTGATCTGATTGTGATGGGCTCGCATGGCCGCAGCGGACTTGAAAAACTGGTGCTGGGCAGCGTGGCCCAAGCGGTGTTGTCACACACCAAGCTGCCAGTGCTGGTGGTGCGGGACTGAAGCCGCAACGTTGCTTGCCGCTTTGGTGTTTTGACTGCTATTTAATGTATAGCAGCTTGCGCTTGTTCTGCAAGCGCTTGGGTCTGTTTTTATTCAATAAATGGGGTCAAACACGGGCGGTTCAGGCCTGAACCGTGATGATCCGGTCAAACCCGCTGATCTTGATGACCTCAAAAACCGACGGCTTGAGTGACTGCACCAACAATTTACCCCCTTTGGCTTTGGCGGCTTTGGCAACCACCAGCAAGACGCGCAGGCCAGCGCTGCTGATGAAGTCCAGCTCAGACAGATCCATGGTGATCGATTGAACATCGTCAACCAGCAAGGCCAGCAGGTTTTTCTCCACGGCACTGGCGTTCAGAGTGTCTAGTCGTCCAATGGCTTTGTAAGTGGCGGTCGTGGTCATAGCTGCTCCTGATTCAAAAATATGTTTGTTATCTTATAGTAGCTTGACACATTTCTGTGTGATTAACCCAGCGCCATCTTTCCATGTCCGATCAACTTACCCTTCAATGCAGGGCTACTGCGGCCGATCTGGCTCAACTTCTGAGCCAGGTGGACAGCTTTGGCCAACGTCAGGGCTGGACGGCTCATGCCCTGTCCCAGGTGCGCTTGGTGCTGGAGGAGTTGGTGGTCAACATCGTGTCATACGGGGTGCAAGACGGCCAAGTGCCTGAGCTGGCGTTATCACTGGTGCAGCAAGGCTTGGTTCTTGACATGGAGATTTCAGACAACGGTGTTGCGTTTGATCCGCTGCAAGCGGCTGCACCTGATTTGAGTGCCGATCTGGATCATCGACCGGTGGGCGGTTTGGGTATTTTTTTGGTCACCCAACTGGCCGACACGCTGGACTACCAGCGTGATGGTCAATGGAATCGGCTGAGGGTCAGCCTAAGCCTGAGATAGTCGGCTCTAAAGTGCAATCTCCAGCCCGTCATAGGCAGTACTGACTTCAAGTGCCGCAGCTTCGCGGTAGATGGACTCGAGCTGTCGTGATTGCGCCAGTACTTGGGCAATTTTTGCGTCGTCGTTGGCGGGTTCATGATGGAACAGGCACAGCCTGCGGGCCTTGGCGGCCTGGCACAATTCGATGCCCATCAAATTGCTGGAGTGACCCCAATCGGCCCGTACTGAAATGGCATCGACCAAGGAGTACATGGCATCAAATACCACCAGATCGGCATCTGCGAAAAATTCCACAAATCGATCGAGTGCAGCCTGGTCACCCAGTTTGTGTTCTGAATCGGTGGAGTAAACCATGGCTTTGCCATGGCGCTCGAAACGCCAGCCATAGGAGTCGCCTGAGTGAAGTTGCTTGAGTGCTTGCACGCCATAGCCAGCGATGTCATAACGTTGATCGGGTTGTAGCAGGTCAAACTCAATGTGCGCACTTAAAGCGTCAAATGGGACGGGAAAACAGGGAGGCGATTGTTGGGTACGAAAAGCCTGCTCGGCTTGAGCGTGGCAGGTGTGGATGATGATGCGGTTGCCGGGGATGTAGACCGGCGTAAAAAATGGAAACCCCATGATGTGATCCCAGTGCAGGTGGGACATGAACACATGGTAGGTTTGCGGCTCATTCGGGGCGTGGCGTTGCAGGTAGTCGCCAGCCAGTGGCCTGGCCCCGGAGCCAAAATCCATGAACACATGGTCTGCTCCCTCAGACTCCAGTTGCACACAACTGGAATGACCACCGAAAGTGCCCGAGATTTCAAACGGCAAACGCGAGTCAACAAACGCCTCGACATCTTCGCGCCGGTTCAGACCGTGTTCAATGGCCAAATGCAGCGCCGCCACAAGCTTGGCACGGGTCTGTGCCGCAGTTAATGAAATCGGAATCGACCCCCGGGTTCCCCAAAAACGAACTTTCATGTCACGCCTTTCTCATCAAGGAGCATCAGGTGCGGTGGGCAAACCGTGCCGCCAGGTAGGTTCTGGTCCACTGCATCAGCAGTGTCAGAGGGTAACAAAAAAAGAAAAAACACAGGCAGGCATAAAGGTACACCGGCAACATCAACCGTGTATTTCCTGTGGCATTGATGACCGTGTTGCAGCGGCTCACCAACTCACTCACGCCGATGATGGACGCGGTGCTGGAGGCAATCACGATGATCAGCATGTAACTGGTCCAGTTGGGCAGGAACAGCAGGGCCGCACTGTGATCACCGTTGCGCCAGGCTTTCAGGGCTGAGGTCAGGTTGTCAGAGGTAAACCCGATCACTGCCATGGCCAACGCCAATGAGGCATTTAACCAACCCGGAAAACCCAGTGTGAGGTTGGTTCCCGGCAGGACAAACTCAGCAGGCAACATGAACGCCAGATAAAACTGAAAAACAATGGTAGGGATGTTGCGGGTGATTTCAGTCAACAACAGGCTGAGTTTGACTATAGGCCCGCGCGTGGACAGCCGCAGCAGGGCCAGGCCCCAGCCCAGGCTGGTGCCCACCAGCATCGCCAAAAGCCCAATCAGAATGTTCAGGCCAAAGCCGGTCAGTAAATACGGTGTCCAAGTCCACAGCTCGCGCCACACAGCCGGATCAAACAGGTTCATGGGATGCCCCTGAGCAGTTTTTTCTCAATGGCACCCAGCAGACGGAAGGTGGCAAAAATCAGGATCAAAAAAGTCAACAACAACACATTCATCATCAGCGTGACATTGCCGTTGTCGGTCATGATGGTGGTCACTGCCGACAGCAGTTCGGGAACCGCTACGGCCGAAGCCATCATGGTGGCCTTGGACACGTTGACCAACGCGGCAGTCACATGGCCACTGCTCATGGCAATGACCTCCCGCACGTTGGAGGTGCGCAGCCGGAACTCTGCCCTGGTTTGCCGCTGCACATCGGCCGCAAACAAAAGCGCGGTCATCACACTGGAGCCGGTGTAATACGAAAGACAGCCCACCACCACCGCAAAAGGCGACACACTGAGGCCATAGGAGGCCATCAGCATCGACCCAAAACCAAACAACACCAGGTACATCACCAGCAAAGGCGGTGTCATGCGCCCGACCACGCTGGCCATGCGCATGGCTCGGCTGATGCCCCAGAGTTTCGCCTCGGACACCAAGGCACCCAGCACCCCCAGGCCCAGACTGGCAGACACACACAACAGCATCAACAGCAGCGTGGTGGCCAATCCCAGCAGGAAGCGCTGGCGGTCGTAGTCGTCATAAATCAGGGTCAAATCCATGCCGGTGTGCTCTTTGACCCAGAGTCCCAGGCGGCGCAGGCCGGTGGCATCGGCCGAGCTCAAAAACACCGGGTTACGGCAGATGCTTGGCCACTGGCCTGCGGCATCGCGCTGGCAGAGGCTGTGTCCTGCCGGATCACGCCGTGTCCACAACGCATGAGCATCGGCCAGGAATTTGGAGGGTGGCAGCCCCCAGGCTTTTTCCCGCTCGATGGCAAAACCCGTGCGGTGCCAATCGGCCACGGCATCCCCCAGAACACGCTCGAAATCTGTGCCGCGCTCGCGCCGGGCAATGGCGATGGCCCAGGGTGTTGTGAGTACCGGTGGCAACGGGGCCTTGTAGCCCGCCCATTCGGGCAGGCGCAGGTCGCCCTGAATGGCGGTGTTGTCAAACAGGTAGCCAATGCATCTTTTGTCCTTGACCGCCAGCTTGGCATCCCGGGCCGAATTGAACATCTGCAACTCCAGCAGATAACGCTGTGCCATCACCCGGTTGAAATAACTGCCTTGGGTGGCGCACACCTTCTTGCCACGGGTTTCAGCCCAGTCATTGATGTTCTGATCCGGGGCCATGAAAAGGGTCACACCCGACGAGTAATAGTTGGGCTCGATCATGGTGACGATCTTGCGGCGATCCTCCGTGTCTCCGGTGGTTGCCAGCACCATGTCAATGCTGCCGTCTTCGAGCTTTTGCAGGCGGTTGGCTCCCGTGACACTGACCTTGATCAAACCCAC
Source organism: Comamonadaceae bacterium (assembly GCA_008080595.1). GTDB lineage: Bacteria > Pseudomonadota > Gammaproteobacteria > Burkholderiales > Burkholderiaceae_C > Rhodoferax. Next base: position 5,434 of record VIKI01000082.1, on the reverse strand, counting down.
GCCCAGTCGCTTGGCAATGTCTTGCGCCAAATCGTGTTCAAAGCCTTCCGGTTGGCCTGCCGCATTGAGTTGGCCAAACGGGGGGTAGTCGGTTTTGACCCCCACAATCAATTGCCCACGCAGTTTGACCTGCGCCCATCTTTCACTGGTGCGTGGCGGGTCAAGCTGCGCTGCCTGCACCTTGCTTGTACTCAGCAAGACCAGCAATATCAGCAAGCCATGCACCAGTCTGTGCCAGAAGGCGGGAAAAGTTTTCATAGGGGACTTGCGACCGCTCGAATGCCATAACCCCAGGAGGCAGGCAAAAGCCGTGAGAGTCTGGCATCGATTCGTCCCAGCCAGGGGTGCTGGGTGATCAGCCATTCCGGCAGAATACTTTCAGCCTCCACCCGGGTCACCTCGAACCCGGCTTCACGCAGCTCGTTTCTCAAACTTTCGACGGTATAGAGGTGGTAAAAAAACTGGTGAGGCACACCTGCGAGTTTTCGGCAGAACACGATATTGCCTGGCTCAGCTTGCAAGCCCTCGGCCCGACCGATCCAGCGCATCAACACAGCCTGGGTCAGCTCAAGCGGACGCCTGCGCCACAGGTTGGGTACTGTCAGCAACAGTCTTCCATCCGCATCCATCACATCCCTGATTTGGCGCAAAGTCTGAACCCGTTCTTGAAACCCGCCGACATGGCTGAGCACGCCAAACAGCATCAACACCAAGTCGTAGCGGCCACTGAGTTCCCAAACGCCAGGCGTGCCCAGCTGCAGTTTGACACGCGCCCTGCCATGGGCATGCTCCAGGTGACGGCTGAATTCGGCCAAGGCGGTGTCGGAAATATCGTATCCCGTCAGTGTGGCTTGCGTCGCCTGCAACAAAGCCAGTGCATACCGGCCATTGCCACAACCAAAATCAAGAATCTCCTGGGCCTGGCTTGCGCCTTGATGCAGCAAGAATTCAAAGGTGGCCTGATTGGGTTGGGGATACCTTTTGCCGTAGTCGAGGCTGGCGAAATAATGGTCATACAGCGCCTTCATGGCCTGGTTCACCTGCCTGTTGGCGGGCTCGATGTCAGGCTGTGCAGGGTCTGGCAGTTTGGGCGGAGCAGCTGGCATCTCAAAGCGCATGGAGGGAATTTACAAACATTCTAGGGGGGTGCTGGAGGTTGATGTTGCGCCACAAAACCACTCGCCATTAAGCTTGCGCCGCCAGGTATCGTGCTTGTCTTTCAGGTAGGCAGTGGGTGGAACACCCCATTGGGTTTCCATGTCCCGCAGCAATCCGCTGCGATGCCAGCCTACCACCAGCCGGGAGACGATGTTTTCCAGTGCTCCCCCCCGTTCTGACGGTGCGAGTGCAATTGACCAGGGAACGTTGTAGAGCGTTGGCATCGGCATTTCAAAGTCACGTGCCCAGCTTGTGCTCTGCAGCATGGCCACAATCGCAATGTCGTCATGCAGCAGTGCCGAGCAACGCCCGTCGCGTAGCGCCGCAGCGGTCAGCTCATTGCCGTACAGCGCAATCAGATCGATGCCATAGGTGACCGTGACCAAGCGGTTGTAAAACGCACCCCGGCGGCCACACACCCGCCGGTTTCTGAGATCGTTCCAATTTTTGAAGCCTTCAGCTTTGCGGGCCAGCAAGTTGACCCCTGAAGAGTAGTAGTGGGGCAGAACCAGGGTCATGCTTTTGCGCCGCTCAGGGGTGTCTGACAAGGTGGCAATCAGCATGTCGACCCGGCCAGTGATGACGGCCTCAGCACGCTCAGAGGTTTGTACCCCGACCAGTTGCAACTTGACCCCCAGTTCAGCGGCCACCAAACGTGCCAGATCCGGCTCAAACCCCTTGATTTCACCACTGGCAGGGTCCAGCATGCCCCAGAGAGGAACGTCCTTCTTGACCCCCACCCTCAGCACGCCGCGTGCCTTGATGTTGTCCAGCGTGTCAGCCCATGTGGGTTGGGCGAGCAGCATGCCCAGGCCCAGCAGCCAACCCAACAGCTGGCTGCAGACTCGTGTGGTCCTGCGAATAAGCCCGTGGGAAAAGAGTTCAGGTGGCATGCTCATCCGATCGCGGAGTTGCTGGGCAGTAATGCAGTGCCACGCAGGTGATGTCATCAGACTGGGGGGCTCCCGCAGCAAACTCGTCAACCGCGCGAATCACCCGGTTGACCGCTTCTTTCACATCCTTTTCAGGCTTGCCCACAAACAACCCAGGCAAGCGTTCCTGGGTGAATTCTTCGCTGGCTGGGTTAAACGCCTCGGTGACACCGTCGGTGTAGACCACCAGCACATCACCCGCCTGAAGCTGAATCTGATGTTGGGCAAACACCTCGCCCTCGGCCACCCCCAGTGCAATGCCGTCGGTGGTTGCTGCAAATTCACTGTGACCGTCGGCATGAATCAACAGTGGCGGCGGGTGTCCGGCATTCACGTAGGTCAACAGCCCATTGGCGGGGTCAAACTCGGCATAGAACACGGTCACAAACATGCAGGTGTCATTGTCCACACACAAGGCATCATTCACCGTGGCAAGCGTCATGCCAGGTTCACCGGTACTCTGGGTTGCGGTGGCTCGGATCAATGTTTTTGAAACCATGCCGAACAAGGCTGCGGGCACGCCTTTGCCACTCACATCCGCAACAACAAAACCGGTTTTGCCGTCTTCAAGCGGGAAGTGGTCATAAAAATCGCCTCCCACTTCTTTGGCTGAGCGCATCGCCCCCCAGAGCTGGAATGCCGCGTTCGCAGGCCAATGGTGGGGCAGAATGGCTTGTTGCATATTGGCTGCAATATTCAGTTCCTGACGCAAGGACATCAGCTGCAGCGACTCACGAAAAGCCCTGGAAATGGTTTCAAACCAGGGCCGCCAGGGGAACGGTACCACCGGCACTGGCAACGGTTTGAATTCAGACTCCGCCGCCAGATGCTGTACCAGTTTGGTGGCTGGCACCACAAACTCACGGGCCGTCACCGCGTACATGACAATGATCAAACTGCTCAAACCCAGAAACATGGCCAGCATGGCCCCGCCATGTTCGGTGAGTAACTTGACCCAGAGCACGCGGGTCGGAACCACATACACCAGATGCCATGGCGCGGACACAAAACTGTGCTTGATCAACAGATGTCCGGCGATCTCGGTGGGCTGATTTTCCGGCAGCTCACGCAGTGCTAGCTTGGCGGCCACCACCTCAGGCGGCAACAGCGCGTTGATCGATTGGGTGGTCTGCTGCTCCATGGCTGACATGGCCAGGTCTGGATGGGCCAACACCGTCCCTTGTGCATCCACCAGCATCACCGTGCCGGGTTTGTAGCCGAAGTCTGCATTGATGCGATTGAGGTAGTCCAGGCTGGTTTCAATGCTCACAATGCCCCGGAAGAAGTCTTTGTTGTACACCGGGGCTCCGGCGGGCACCAGCAAGCCCACCTCTTTCCCGCCAAAATGAACCGGCCCCCAGTATTTTTCGCGGTTGGGGTTGTGCTCTGGCTGGCCCAGTTGCCAGATCGGACTGTCATACAGGGCTTTGTCAAATTTGCGGTTGGATGAACTCTGCCAGGGCGACAGGGTGGCGAAGTTTTCAACCGACATGTAGGAAGCCTCTGCCGCACTGGGCAAATTGAACACGATGGAGAAAAACGTCTGATTGAGCCCCAGTGCCATATTGACATCCTGGTAAAACGCTGGATCACGCGCACTGAGCGAGCCCAGGCCGGTCAGGTTCCCGCCCGAATCACGGTCCGGCAATGCATCCAGATCAAACCTCCCCGTGTCACGGTGTTCCCGAAGATGCGAAAACAGGGCATGGTTGTTGGTGGCAGTGTGCCCGGCTGCGTCGTAATGGGCGTGTGCCGTGGTGCGCAAAGACTCCAGATAATCCAGCGAAGAGCGCAAAATGAACTCAATGAACTGGCTGTGCCGCGCCACATGAGCCTGTATGGTGGCCAACTCTTGTTTGTGTTTCTGGTTGAGTTGTTGCAAAAAAAATCCAAGGGTCAGCAACACAATGGCCAAAAAGGCCGCACCCACCACCCGGTTGTAGTTTCTGAAAAAATTGACGCGCACTGGTGGCTTGCTGCCTGATTCAGTCATCTGGGAGTCCGAAAAAATGCCCTATGTTGAGGCTAGGCCTGATCCTGTGGCTTGTAAACCCTGAAGCCATTGCGCCCCGCGTGTTTGGCATCGTACAGTGCACTGTCGGCACAGGCAATCAGGGCATCTACCGTATCGGCATGCGCTGGAAAGACCGCAATGCCGACACTGGCACCAATCGTCACCTGACCGGCAGCCAATGAAAACGGTTGTGACAGGATGTCGACCAGGCGGGTGGCCAGGTCTTCTGCGGCACTTGGGTTGCCAATGGCGGGTATGACGCACAAAAACTCATCACCCCCCAGTCTGGCCACGGTATCCGCCTCGCGTGCCACGCCTCGCATACGCAAGGCCACCTGGCGCAGCAACTCGTCACCGGCCGCATGCCCCAGGTTGTCATTGACCCATTTAAAACGATCCAGATCCAGGTACAAAACGCCCAGGAATTGGTTGAGCCGACGCGCTTGCAGCAAGCCCTGACTCAACCGATCCCGTGCAATCACCCGGTTGGCAAGTTGCGTCAGCGGGTCATAGTTGGCAAGTTCAAGCTCTTGCTTGACCCGTACCAGATTTTCGATGGTGTTTTCAAGCTCAAACTCACGGGCTTCCAGTTGCACCGCCATTCTGGCAAAGCCTTCAGCCAGCGAAGTCAACAAAGGGTGCTGCGGGTTCTCGACCGTCAAGTCGATCAAAGAGCCCACCGCTTGAAATTCCCCGCTGCTGGCGATGCGTTCAACCACGGACAGCAGTTGCTTCAGGAAAACCTCTTGTATCTCATCTTTGTCTGGCGAGTTCATACCCATTCCTCGATAAAAGTGCGATTGCCAAGTTGGATTGATGATGCAGAAGCATCAATGATTGCTATATTATTTATAGCTGTTTGCGCTTGTTTTATAAGCGATTCAGCTCAATTTAATCATAATTTTAGCCGCACTGACCGACATAACCACAGGCGGTGCAGAAGTCGCAACCGTCTTTGTGAATCACCGCTGGGTTGCCACATTCGGGGCAGGTTTTGCCGGCCATGGTTTTGCTGGCTTCGCGGGCTTGCGGGGTGTCGAGCACGCCCATGTCGCGCAACGGGTAGCCTTCTTCGTTCAGGATGCCCAGCATGGCGTAGCGGTGAATGATCAGGCGGGCAATGTAGGCCACGGTGGAGGGCCAGGTTTGCTGGCGTTTTTCGCCGTTGGGCAGGCCGGGCACAAAGGCCATGAAATGGCCCAGGGGCTCGGCGTAGTTGAGCAGCTTGCGCAGCTTCATGCCAATCCAGGCCGGGTCAATCACCCGCATGTCCAGTGACAGCAGGCGCGCCAGGCCGTCCATGGCTTTGGGGTAGTTGCCACTGAAGCCG
>VIKI01000304.1 GCA_008080595.1 Comamonadaceae bacterium | reverse complement strand
TGGCTGCACCCAAACCAGCCGCCGCAAAAGCCTCCGGCAGCAGTGATGGGGATTGGGAAACGTTTTGAAGAGGCTTGGCCTCATCGATAATCGCTATAAAAATAAGAGCTATTTGCGCTTTTGCGACTAGGGCTAGAGGTTATAAATATTGAAAACAACTGAGATTCTCCAACGCCGCGTAAGCCAGCTAATGTGGGTTACGGTCATCACCGTCATGCTGTCAGTAGTGCTGGGCGGGATGTGGTTTCTGGAGGTGGTGGAAAGCATAGGCATCGAGGCACGCCAAGAATCGGTGCAAATGCTTCAACTTGAAGATTCACTCAGTGAAGCCAGAAACCAATTGCATGTGCAGGTGCGTCATTGGAAAAACAGCCTGCTGCGCTCCGATGAACCGGAGGAATTCGCCCGCAACCGGGCCGACTTTCATACCAGTGCCGCAGCCGTGCAGCAAGCCCTGGAAAATGCCAGACAGCAGGCACTGGCTTTGGGCATGGATGTACAGCCCATCATCAAACTGCAAACCCAACACAAACTCAGCTTGGAAACCTATGCCCAAGCCTGGCAGATTGTTGAGGCTGGCAAGACGGCATCCTACAAAGTGGCTGAAAACATGACGGTGGGCATGTACCGCGAGTTTCTGAAATCCCTGAATCAACTTTATGCCAGTTTTGACCAGCTGATCAAAAAGCGCGTAGCCAGCATGGGTCAGATCAAGGATTCATCACCGTTCAGACCGCGTTTCATGGAGCTGGGCGCATTGGCTGTGCTGCTGCCCCTGGTAGCCTTGTTCGCTTTTTTGATTTCATACCGGGCCATGCGCCAGTTGGGTCGACATGACCGACGTGCCCGCACCATATTTGAGGCCATTGGTGATGCCGTGGTGGTGGTCGATGCCGCTGGTCGGGTGACATCGCTCAATGCCCAGGCCCAGCAACTCATGGCTTGTACCGAAGCGCAGGCGACTGGGCAGCCACTTGATCAAGTCTTCAGGATTGCGGATATCCATACAGGACAAGCGATAGAGTCTCCAGTGCAAAAAGTTCTGCGTGATCAAAAAACCGTGGCCATGGCCAACGGCATGCAACTCATCCGCCAAGATGGCAGTCAACTTGCCATTGAAGACTCTGCAGCCCCCCTGTTGGATGCTCATGGCACCCTGTTTGGCGTGGTGATGGTGTTCCATGATGTCTCTGAGCGCTATGCGGTGCAAAATGAACTTAATCGCGAACGCGATTTGTTTGAAAAAACCTTCAACATGGCAGCGGTGGGCATGGCGCATTTGTCACCTGCAGGCCAATGGACACGGGTCAACAACAAGTTATGCAAGATCACCGGCTACAGCGCAGACGAACTCATGCGTCTGTCATTTCAAGGAGTCACCCACCCGGATGACCTGGGCAGCGATTTGGTCAACCTCAAACGCCTGCTGACCAAGGAGATCGACATTTACCGCTCGGAAAAGCGCTACATCCGCAAAGACGGTCAGATGGTTTGGGTAGCCATCAATATCCGGGTGATCTGGAAAGACGACGGCAGCCCTGACTTTGGCGTGTCGGTGATTGAAGACATCCACAGCCGCAAACTGGCAGAGCAAGAAGCTGCGCTGGCGCACCAGCAATACGAAGCCCTGTTTGAGCAAATGCCAGAAGGTGTCTTGCTGATCGACACCGAGATGCGCATCGCAGCCCACAACCGCGAAGCCATGCACCAGCTGGGCTACAGCAGTGCACAAATGCAGCAATTACACGTGTGGGATTTTGAAGCTCAGGACGACCTGGCTCAAATTGAAGCACGCAAACGCAAAATTTTCCAAACGGGTCGAGATGACTTTGAGTCACGGTACCGGGCTGCAGACGGCAGCTTGTTTGACGTAGCTGTGTCGGTACAGTTGATCAGCAGGTATTCCAGACCCTGTTTCGGGACATCACTGCCCAGAAGCAGGCGGCCTTGCAAATTGAACACATGGCCTACCACGACCAGTTGACCGGTCTGGCCAACCGCCGTCTGCTGCATGACCGCATGACCCAAGCCATCAGCAGTGCCGTGCGTCGCCAGGCCCATCTCGCTGTGTTGTACCTGGATCTGGATCACTTCAAGCTGGTCAACGACAGTTTGGGCCACCCAGTAGGTGACGACATGCTGCTGCAAGTGGCCCAGCGTTTGCTGGCCTGTGTGCGCACCGGAGACACTGTGGCTCGGGTTGGAGGTGATGAATTTGTGCTCATGCTGAGCGACATTGTGAACGCAGAGGCCGCCGCCGTGATGGCTGAAAAACTGATCACCGCGCTGTCGACCCCCATGTTGATTCATGGAGAAGAATTACGCATCACCCCCAGCATTGGCATCAGCATCTGCCCGCAAGACGGCCGTGATGCGAATGAACTGCTCAAACATGCTGATGCCGCGCTCTATCAGGCCAAGCAAATGGGGCGCGCCACCCACCGTTTTTACACGCAGGACTGAAAATTGAACGCTTGCTGCACAAAGCCTTGCAGCACAACGAATTTGAGCTGTATTACCAGCCGCAGGTGGATTTGCGAACAGGTTGCATCGTGGGTTGTGAGGCATTGATCCGATGGAACCACTCCGGCATGGGTTTGGTCGCACCGGGACGGTTTATTCCGATTGCGGAACACAGTCACCTGATCAACCAGATTGGCCGCTGGGTCATGCAACAAGCCTGTTTTCAAGCCAAAACCTGGCAAGACAAGGGGCATTCGCTGAAAGTGAGTTTTAATGTTTCAGCGCGCCAATTCATGCGACCGGAAGAATTGATGGCAGATTTGAATGCGGCCCTGGCGTGTGGAGTCAATCCTCACCAGATGAGCATTGAACTGACTGAGAGTTTGCTACTCGATGCCCACAGCATGGGCACAGTGTTAGAGGATATTCATGCCACGGGTGTTCAAATTTCACTGGACGACTTTGGCACTGGTTATTCGAGTTTGTCGTATTTGCGCCGTTTCCCGATCGATGTACTGAAAATTGACCAATCGTTTGTCAGCCATTCAGACAAAAACCCGGACGATGTCGAGATGGTGAAAACCATCATCGGTATGGCCCATAACCTGAACATGCGTCTGGTGGCTGAAGGGGTGGAAACAGCGCAACAAGCACTGCTTTTGTCAGAACTGAATTGCGAAGTGGCGCAAGGCTACTACTTCAGCCACCCGGTGCCCTTGTCGCAGTTTGAGAGCTTGCTGGATGCTCAGATTATTTTCAAGCCTGCAAGGGGAAATGATGACTTTGAGATGCCCTTGCTCTACTCTATATAAAAATATGCAGAACAATTGATTTATATCAATGAGATCCGTTTTTTCCACGTCTTCCTGAACCCTATCATCCGTGAGCCAGTCATCAGCTTTTCAACCCTCAGGAGACTTCAATGAACAAACGCAACATTCTCAAACTTGTTTCAGTCTTGGCCTTAAGCATGGGGCTCAGTGCGACCGTGCTCGCAGCAGATACCCCAGCCACATTAAAAGGCGCAAGCTTGGTCAGTGCCGCAGAAGTCAAAACCCTGCTTGGCAAAGGTGTGCCCGTGATCGACACCCGAGTGGCGGCTGAATACGCCGAGAAAACCATTCTGGGAGCCAAAAGCGTGCCCTACAAGGAAAAAAGCGCCAAAGATGTCAACTTTGATGCCAGCCAGGATGCCTTTGACCTGAGCAAGTTACCCACTGACAAAGCCGCACCTGTGGTCTTTTTTTGCAACGCCGGAAGCTGCTGGAAGAGCTACAAAGCCTCGGTTGCTGCCATGAAAGCGGGCTACACCAAGGTGCAATGGTTCCGTGGTGGTATGCCTGAATGGGTGACTGCGGGCTTGCCAACCCAGTAATCAAGGCCAGCAATTCCGCAACATACCTGAGAGCGTCATGGGAATTCATATATCGATCAAAAACCGTTTGCGACTGCTCTCGGCATCTGCCGTGCTAGGCATAGCAGTGCTGGCCGTAGTCACATTCATGGCCAACAAAATGAGTTCCAAGGCTCTTCAGGATTTGTATGAAGACCATACCCTGTCCATCGTGCACATGCAAAAACTGGAAAGCACGCTGCAAGAAGTGCGTTTCAGGGTGGCGGGTGTGCTGCTTGAACAATTACCGCTACAGGGTTCACTGAATCATCTGAAAGAAGCTCGCGCCATTTTGGCTGAGGAATCCAAAGCGGCGCTGCCCGTGTTTGCCCAAATTTTTGTGAGCACAGAAAGCGCGGCAGAATTTCAAGCGTTGCAATCCAATTGGTCAAAGGTTGATGAACTGCTCGGCAAAATTGAAAAAAACTATGTCGCTAACGACAACAAGCTCCTCAGCAGCGTGCTGGAAGAAGAATGGCCAGTTCTGCACAAAAATGTCATCAAACACCTGCAGGCCCTCATTCCTGTCGCCCAAAAGCAAGCTGAACAAACCTACCTGAGCAACCGGCAAAGTGTCCAACGCTGGGCTACGATTGGGGAAATATTCGGACTGTTCGCCTTGATCAGTGTGGTGCTGGTGGCCTACCAAACCATCCGTGCCATCACACGCCCCATTACCCATGCTCAAACCGCCCTGGTGCAAATGGCTGCAGGTGAACTCAACAACCCTATTGATGCTCAGCAGCAAGATGAAATTGGGGTGATGATGCGTGACCTGGAGGCATTACGCATCAGCCTGGTCAAAGTCGTCTCCAACGTGCGCCACGGCTCCGAATCGGTGGCCACTGCCAGTTCTGAGA
>VIKI01000081.1 GCA_008080595.1 Comamonadaceae bacterium | reverse complement strand
AAGGCGGCTACATCCCGTTTGGTCCGTTTTTGGCCGGTGCCGGCCTGACTGCCATGGTGGCTGGTCCGAATGCCATCCTGAAAGTTTTAGGACTCTAGGCGTGTCAGACAGTTTTCGCCTGGGGCTGACAGGCGGCATTGGCAGTGGCAAAAGCACGGTGGCGGGCATGCTGGCTCAGTTGGGCGCGGCAGTACTGGATGCGGATGCCATTTCACGTGCGCTAACCGCTGCGCAGGGTTTGGCGATTGGCCCTATTCGCAACTGCTTTGGAGCAGAACTCATCACAGAGCAAGGCTCACTAGACCGTGAACGCATGCGCACCTTGGTGTTTTCTGACCCCGGTGCGAAACAACAACTGGAAGCCATCATTCACCCGTTGGTCGCACAGGAAACAGCTCGACAGGCGCAAGCCGCGCAAGATGCCGGGCATCGCTGTCTGGTCTTTGATGTGCCCCTGTTGGTGGAATCGAATCACTGGCGGCAAAAAGTCGACCAGGTGCTGGTGGTGGACTGCCTGCCTGAAACACAAATCCAGCGGGTGCTGACCCGCAGCGGTCTGGATCGCGCCGCGGTGCTGGCCATCATGGCCGCCCAAGCCCGCCGTGAAACACGTCTGCAAGCGGCCGATGCGGTCATTTTTAACGACCACATGAGTTTGCATGAATTGGCGCTGCAAGTGCGTGCGCTAGCCCCAGGCTTGCGGCTATCATTGGTTTAACTCTTTTGACCCAAGCCATATCAGTGATCCTTTACGAATACCCACTGCACGAACGCATTCGCACCTATTTGCGACTGGAACACCTGTCTTTGCGCCTACACCAACTGGCCACCCGGATGGACGCGCTGGATCATCACTTTGCGCTGGTGAGCCTGTTTGAAGTCATGGATGTGGCTGCAAGACCTGACCTGAAATCCGACTTGCTCAAAGACATTGACCGACAAAAGCACATGCTTGAAGCCTACCGAGGTAACCCGGCTATTGCCGAGGAAGCCCTTGAAAAAGTGATTGCCGAACTGGGGCACAGCTTTGAAGCCTTGAGCAACCAAACCGGCAAAGCCGGACAAAGTCTGACGGAAAACGACTGGCTGATGAGTATCCGCAGCCGCATCAGCATTCCCGGGGGCACTTGTGAATTTGACTTGCCAGCTTATTACGCCTGGCAACATAAAACCGGTGTGCAGCGGCAAACCGAACTGGCTCAATGGATCAACTGTTTGACCCCGTTAACCGATGCCGTTCACCTGCTGCTGAAACTGATGCGCGACTCCGGCGCCCCCCAAAAAGTGATTGCCAATGGCGGTCAATTTCAACAAAACCTGCCTCAGGGCCGCACCTTTTTGCTGCTGCGTCTGGCCTTGGATCTCAACCTGGAAGTCACTCCCGAAATCAGCGGCAACCGTTTGATGGTCTCGATTCGATTGATGCGCCAGGGTGAAGACCATCGCCCCCATGCGGTAACCGAAGACATCCCTTTTGAATTGGCTTTGTGCTCATGACACAAGCCGAGACAAACGAGCGGGTTGTGAAACTGGTGCGCTGCCCCAGCTGTGGCGGTGACAGCATTTACGCCCCCAGCAACCGGTTTCGCCCTTTTTGTTCAGAGCGTTGCCAACAGATCGATTTAGGAGCCTGGGCCAGCGAGCAATTCAGCATGCCCGCTGATGCACCACCCGACGATGACTTGGCTCCAGGCAGCACACCAGCATACTGATTTCACATACAAAACAAGCCTCTAGTGCTTATACAACAAGCGCAAGTAGCTACATTATTAATAGCAATCAGCCAACCCTTACGCACGCAATGCATCGTGCAACTCAACCAGTGCCAGCGTGATCTTGTGGCTGGGGTCGAGGTAAATCATCGGCAGGGCTTGCTCATGGGATTCGCGAATCTTCACTGACGACGGCAAATAGGGCTGCAACACGGGTAAACCTTCTTCAATCAGCTCGGCCACCATACGCTGCGGCAAGTTGGCCCGGGCCTGGAACTGATTCACCACAATACCATCCACTTGTAATTCAGGGTTATGGTCAGCCCGGATTTCCTGCACGTTGTCAAGCAAGGTGTAGAGGGCCTGGCGCGAAAAGCTGTCGCAGTCAAATGGAATCAAACAGCCGGTGGCTCCAATCAGTGCGGCGCGGGTGTAGAAGTTCAGCGCCGGGGCCGTGTCCACGTAAATGCGGTCATAAGTCTGCATCAACTGCTGCAAGGCTTCACGCAGTTTGTAGATCTTCTGGCGCGACTCCAGCTTAACCACCAACTCGGTCAAAGCCGGACTCGAGGGCATCACATCCAGGTTTTCAAACGGAGTCTCCACCACAAAATCAGTGGGAGGAATACTCTTGAAACTGTAGCTTAAGGTGTGCTCAAAAAAATGGGCTACCGTCGGCTGATCTGCTTGCGCCGTGCTTCCGAGCAAATAGCTGGTGGAATTGCCTTGCGGATCCAGATCAATCACCAGGGTGCGCAAGCCCTGAGCGGCGCTGATAGCAGCCAGATTGCAGGTGATGGTGGACTTGCCAACGCCCCCTTTTTGATTGAACACGACGATGGGCATAGGTGACTCCTTTGAGCAATGCAACAGTGACTAAGCAATACCATTATTGTCGGTGATGCTGTGATTTTTCTGACGCAAACATGCTCACACACCCTGCCCCAAGTCGAAGCCCTAACTCATCAGCTAAATCTGATTTAAATATCAATTTATTTGAATTTTCATGATGAATAAGCCTGCCTATAGTTCAACCCATCGCTTCACACCACCCACAACTGGAGACATACCATGGATCAATCGAACCGCTACGCTGACCTGAGCCTCAAAGAAGAAGACCTGATGGCCGGGGGGGCGCACATTCTGGTGGCCTACAAGATGGCCCCCAAACCCGGCCTGGGCTACCTGGAAGCCGCCGCCCACTTTGCCGCAGAATCCTCCACTGGCACCAACGTGGAAGTGTCCACCACCGATGATTTCACCCGCGGTGTCGACGCGCTGGTGTACTACATTGACGAAGCCACGGAAGACATGCGTATTGCCTACCCGCTGGAGCTGTTTGACCGCAATGTGATCGATGGTCGCTTCATGCTGGTGTCCTTCCTGACGCTGGCGATTGGCAACAACCAGGGCATGGGCGACATCAAACACGCCAAGATGATCGACTTTTACATGCCAGAGCGCGTCATCCAGATGTTTGACGGCCCGGCCAAAGACATCTCTGACCTGTGGCGCATTCTGGGCCGCCCGGTCAAAGACGGCGGCTACATTGCCGGCACCATCATCAAACCCAAGCTGGGCCTGCGTCCCGAACCCTTTGCCCAGGCGGCCTACCAATTCTGGCTGGGCGGTGACTTCATCAAGAATGACGAGCCGCAAGGCAACCAGGTTTTTGCCCCCATCAAGAAAACCATTCCCCTGGTCTATGACGCCATGAAACGCGCCCAGGACGAAACCGGCCAGGCGAAACTGTTTTCAATGAACATCACCGCCGATGATCATTACGAGATGTGTGCCCGTGCCGACTTTGCGCTGGAAACCTTTGGCCCCGATGCCGACAAACTGGCTTTTTTGGTTGACGGCTTTGTCGGCGGCCCCGGCATGATCACCACCGCCCGCCGCCAATACCCCAACCAATACCTCCACTACCACCGTGCCGGTCACGGCATGGTCACCAGCCCCAGCTCCAAACGCGGCTACACCGCCTTTGTATTGGCCAAGATGAGCCGCCTGCAAGGAGCCTCCGGTATCCACGTGGGCACCATGGGCTATGGCAAGATGGAAGGCGAAGGCGACGACCGCATCATTGCCTACATGATTGAGCGCGACGAGTGCCAAGGCCCGGTTTATTTCCAGAAATGGTATGGCCTCAAACCCACCACCCCGATCATCTCTGGCGGTATGAATGCCCTGCGCCTGCCCGGTTTCTTCAAAAATCTGGGCCATGGCAATGTGATCAACACGGCGGGCGGCGGGGCTTATGGCCACATTGACTCACCGGCAGCCGGGGCGGTGTCTTTGCGCCAGTCTTATGAGTGCTGGAAAGCCGGTGCCGACCCGATCGAATGGGCCAAGGAGCACAAAGAATTTGCCCGTGCCTTTGAGTCGTTCCCGAAGGATGCCGACGCACTGTTCCCAGGTTGGCGCGAGAAGCTTGGTTCACACAAGTAAGCAACGTACTGGATGCCGGTGGGCGCTGGCAAGCGCTGCTTAAACCAATGACAGACCTGACAGGAGCCCCAGAAATGAGCACCGACTACCGCATCCAAAACGAGCCCTTCTACCACCACCAATCCAACGAGGTGGCGCTCTTTGAAGCGGCCTACCAAGCCAAACTGCCGGTCATGGTCAAAGGCCCCACAGGCTGCGGCAAATCCAGGTTCATCGAGTACATGGCCTTCAAACTGGGCAAGCCACTGATCACTGTGGCCTGCAACGAAGACATGACCGCCTCTGATCTGGTTGGTCGCTACCTGCTGGAAGCCAACGGCACCCGCTGGCTTGACGGCCCACTGACCACCGCCGCCCGCATCGGGGCGATTTGTTACCTGGATGAAATTGTCGAAGCCCGGCAAGACACCACCGTGGTGATTCACCCGCTCACCGACCACCGCCGCCAACTGCCTTTGGACAAAAAAGGCGAGCTGCTCCAGGCCCACCCTGATTTTCAGCTGGTCATCTCCTACAACCCGGGCTACCAGAGCCTGATGAAAGACCTGAAACAAAGCACCAAGCAACGTTTTGTTGGCTTTGACTTTGACTACCCCGGCCCCGATCTGGAAGCCAGCATCCTGACCACGGAAACCGGCATTGGCCTGGCCGATGCGGTACGGCTGGTCAAGGTCGCCACTGCGGCCCGTGCCCTCAAAGGCCACGGGCTGGACGAAGGCATCTCGACCCGGCTGCTGGTCTACGCAGCCACCCTGATCAAGGCAGAAGTCGACCCACTCGATGCCTGCCGCATGGCACTGGTGCGCCCCATCACCGACGACAGCGACATTCGCGCCACGCTGGATCACGCCATTGAGGCCGTGTTTGGCCACTGACCATCTGCCCGAAAGCTGCTTCGTGATCAGCCCAGCACAGTTGCAAACCTGGCGCAGCCAGCTCGACAGCGGCTTCCCTCAAGTGACCGATGTGTTTGAAAACTGCATGGCCGAGGCCCACGCCAAGCTCAGCCCAGCGGGCATCGACGACTACCTGGCCCAGGCCCGCTTTCTCGGCAAAATGGGCCGTGGCGCCGAGCCCTTGCTGATTTTTTTGCAGGAATGGCCGCAGGTGGCGCAAATCATTGGCGAAGATGCCTTGAGCCCGATCATGGCCAGCGTCAAGCTGATCAACAAGTCGCCCAACAGCCCGGCGATAGCCCCCCTGCTGCAAGCCCTGGCGGCCATTGTGCGGCGCTTGCCGACAGCCCAGCAGTTGCAACACTTTCTGGACTTAAGCCTGCTGCTGATGGAGCGCACCAGCAGCTCCATCCACGGCATTCACAAAAGCTACCCCAGCCCGAGCCTGGCGGTTTTTTTTGAAAAATCACCGCAACTGCTGTCGCTCTTGAGCCTGCAGGGTTTGCGCCTGTGGGTCGATTACGGCATCCGCAACTACTGCCACCACCCACAGCAGCAACACGAGTATTTCAGCTTGAGCAGCGCTGACAGCCGCGCCGTGCTGCAACGCGAGCGCCACGGCACTTTGCTGATGGATCACATCCGCTCACTAGACCTGTATTTGCGGGCCCTGTGGCAAGACAGCGATGTGCTGGTGCCCTACCCCACCACGTTGAATGGGCCACTGGCCCCCATGCCCTACATGGATGCCTACGGCATTCGCCTGCCCGATGTGTATGACACGCACCAAGGCATTCCCGGCATAGACCGCTACCGCGCCGCACTGGCCCACATGGCGGCCCACCGGCGCTGGAGCACCCCGGTGTTTGCCGACAACTTCAGCCCGGCGCAACGCTTGGCGATTGAATGTTTTGAAGATGCCCGCATCGATGCCCTGGCCATGCGCGAATACCCCGGCTTGCGCCGCATCTTCATGGCACTGCACCCAGACCCGCTGGAGGAAGCCTGCAACCCGGCCACCCATTCCTGCCTGCGCCATCGCCTGGTGCTGCTGTCACGCGCATTGTTTGATGCCCCGGTGCGTTTTCACCAGGAGCACCTGCACGACTGGATCAACCGCTTTCACGCCGCTCTGGCGCAAGGCAGTTCCAGCACTCCCGAGATGGTCAGCCTGGCCCTGAGTTACCTGGGTAAAACCCGGCTGCAAAGCGACCAACTGCCCGACACCTGGTTTGACAACACGGTGGTGGATTACCGCGACGACAACCGCCACCTGTGGCGTTTTCACGAACTCAGCGACGACGAAGAAACGTTTGTCACACCGGATCAAACACCCCCCGAGCAAGAGCCTCAAACCCTGCCGCCACGCCACTACCCCGAGTGGGACTCCAGCAGCCAGACCTTTCGCCCTGATTGGGTCAGCTTGTACGAGTGCCTGCACCCATCCGGCCAGGCCACCGACATTGATGCCCTGCTGGTCAAACACAGCGCCTTGTCCAAGCGCCTGAAACGTTTGCTGGACTTGCTCAAACCCCAGGACAAGGTGCGCCTGCGCTTTCAGGAAGACGGCAGTGAGCTCGATCTGGACATAGCGATTCGATCACTCATTGACCTAAAAAGTGGCAGCCAGCCCGACCCACGCATCAACATGAGCCACACCACCAATGGCCGCAGCATTGCCGTCACCCTGTTGTTGGACTTGTCGGAATCCCTGAACGAAAAAGCCCACGGCTCAGAGCAATCGGTGCTGCAACTCAGCCAGGAAGCGGTGGCGCTGCTGGCCTGGGCCATCGAGCAGTTAGGCGACCCGCTGGCCATTGCCGGCTTTCACTCCAACACCCGGCACAATGTGCGCTACCTGCACCTCAAAGGTTTTGGTGAACGCTGGGGTGACGCAGTCAAGGCCCGCCTGGCCGCCATGCAAGCCGGTTACAGCACCCGCATGGGTGCCGCCCTGCGCCATGCCGCACACACCCTGGTCAACCAACAGGCCGACAAAAAACTGCTGCTGGTGTTGACCGACGGCCAACCCGCCGACATTGATGTGAAAGACCCGCGCCTGTTGATCGAAGATGCCAAGGTGGCGGTGCGCGAGCTGGATCACCAGGGCATCTTCAGCTACTGCATCAACCTCGACGCCAACGCCGATGCCTATGTGCGCGACATTTTTGGCAAGCGCTACACGGTGATTGACCAGATTGCCCGTTTGCCGGAACAGCTGCCCAAGCTGTTCATGGCTCTCACACGCTGATATTGCTATACAAATAGAAGCTACTTGCGCTTGTAAATAAAGGTCTACAGGCCATTTTTACCTGTATTTTTGCGTTCCACCTCGACACACACGGCCTCACAGATCGAGACAATCCGCGGGTCAATGATGCGGTAAAAAATCTGCACACCATCGCGCCGTTTACCCAATATGCCCGCCTGGTACAAGGTGTTGAGATGCTGGGACATATTCGGCTGAGTGGTATCGACCTGGGTGAGCAGGTAACTCACATTTTGTTCACCACTGCACAAACAATTGATGATTTTCAGGCGCATGGGCGCGGACATGACGCGAAACAGGCTGGCAGCGGATTCATAGGTTTCATCTGTCTTGACCACCTTGTGGGTGTCTTGTGTTGTTGCTTGAAACGGCATGGGGAAATGTCCTGATTAACCTGAATGATGTCACCGCCTGCGGTGGAACCGATCAATTCATTCTACGTTGCACTTTCGCGTTGGCGCAGCGTGCGACTGAGCAAAAACACTGGGATCAACCCTACCATGACCAGTGCCAGAGAAGGCAAAGCGGCTTCACCCAGCCGCTCATCCCGCGCCAACTGGTAGGCCACCACGGCCAGGGTGTCGCTGTCAAAAGGCCGCAGCACCAGAGTGGCGGGCAGCTCTTTCATCACATCCACAAACACCAGCAGCAAAGCGGCCGCGCTTGAGCGCTTGAGCAGCGGCCCATGCACCCGGCGCAGCAAACCCCAGCCTCCGCTGCCCAGCATTCGAGCCGAATCATCAAAACTGGCCGGGATGCGGGCATAACCACTTTGCAGCGACTGCAAAGCCACCGCACAAAAACGCACCAGATAGGCCCACAGCAAACCCAAGGAAGTGGCCGTCATGAGGTAACCCAGCCCCCACTGTGGCCAGCGGCTTTGCAACCACCCCACCGGCAATAACAAACCCACCACAATCACCGCGCCGGGTACGGCATACCCCAATGAAGCCAGTTGCACCACCCAACGGGTTGGGGCATCCGGGCGGTAACGCCAGCTGAACGCCAGCAGCCAGGCCAGCGCCACCGCCAGCAGCGCACTGATCAGCCCCAAGCGCAGGCTATTGAAGGCCCAGCCGATAAACAGTGCGCCATTCAGTTCGGTCCAATCGGCCCACAAGGGACGCAACATGAACAACACCGGCAAGACAAAACCCGCCAGAACCGGCGTCGCACACAGCGCCCAGGCCAGCAGCTGCGAACGACCGCGCAGCCGCTGGGCACGCCCATCCAGCGAGCCGGAACGTGCCCCACGCGAGGCCGAAAATCGCAATTTCTGGCGCGATTGACGCTCCAGAAACAGCAGCACCGCCACCAGCCCCAGCAACACCGTCGCCAGCTGGGCAGCGGCCAAACGGTTGTCCATCGACAACCAGGCTTTGTAAATGCCCGCCGTGAAGGTTTGAATCCCAAAGTAGCTTGACACGCCAAAATCCGCCAGTGTTTCCATCAAGGCCAATGCTGCGCCAGCCGCCACCGCCGGGCGCGCCAGTGGCAAGGCAATCTGCCGGATGCGCCGTGGCATGGGAGCCCCCAGCATCCGTGCTGCCTCCATCAAATGGGCGGCCC
Source organism: Comamonadaceae bacterium (assembly GCA_008080595.1). GTDB lineage: Bacteria > Pseudomonadota > Gammaproteobacteria > Burkholderiales > Burkholderiaceae_C > Rhodoferax. The sequence continues at coordinate 1,686 of VIKI01000081.1, read as the reverse complement.
GCTCGCTCAACGCGGTTCGGGCCAGCAGATACACATAGGGGTAGAGCGAAAACACAAACACCCAAGCCGCACCAGCCACATTGCGCACCTCAGGAAACACCCGCCCCTGCCAACCCGTGAGTTCACGCACCCAGGTTTGTAATGGCCCGCTGAACTGCAAAAAATCGGTATAGGCATAGGCCACCACATAGGCTGGCATGGCCAGGGGCAACAGCAGCGCCCATTCAAAAAAACGCCGCCCGGCAAAGTCAAACAAGGTCACCGCAGCTGCACAGGCCAAGCCGACCACCACCACCCCCACGCCGACCCACAGACTCAGCAGCAAGGTGGTGCCCACATACTCGGGCAACACGGTCTGCATCATCTCTTGCAAAATTTGCCAGGCCACACCATCGGCCTGCCCCAAGGCCAGCCAGGAAGCCATGACCGCAAGCACCGGCAGCATCAAAACCGCCGTCAGCAGCAAAAGCGAAACCTGGCGAAACCAAGACAGCATGGGCATGTTTCAAAGCTAAAATCTAAATGCGAATTATACGCATCACCAAACGAGCAGATCCTCATGTTTCTAGAAGTCCAGCAACTCAGCGTGTGTTATGCCAAACAAGCCAAGGCAGCGGTTCAAGGGGTGTCTTTTGGTTTGCGCACCGGTGACATCGGTGTGCTGATTGGCCCCTCTGGCTGCGGCAAAACCACCTTGCTGCGGGCCGTGGCCGGGCTGGAACAAGCCAACGCCGGCAGCATTCGTCTGGGTGGGCAGGTGGTCAGCCAAGCCGGGCGCTCCGTGCAGCCCGAGGCGCGTCAAGTGGGCATGGTGTTTCAGGACTACGCGCTGTTCCCGCATCTGAACATTGGCCGCAATGTGGCGTTTGGCATTGAGCATTGGCCTAAGTCCGAGCGGCTGGACCGCGTGGCCGAGGTGTTGGCGCTGGTCGGCTTACCGGGGCTGGACGCGCGTTTCCCCCATGAACTCTCAGGCGGCCAGCAGCAGCGCGTGGCATTGGCCCGAGCACTGGCCCCCAAACCCCGGCTGTTGTTGCTGGATGAGCCTTTTTCCAACCTCGATGTGGATTTGCGTGAACGCCTGGCGCATGAGGTGCGTGGCATTTTGAAAGCCGCCCAGACCACCGCCTTGTTTGTGACCCATGACCAGTTGGAGGCTTTTGCCGTGGGCGACACGATTGGGGTGATGAACCAGGGTCAATTGCACCAATGGGACAACGCCTACACGCTGTACCACCGCCCCGCCACGCGCTTTGTGGCTGAATTCATTGGCCACGGCGTGTTCACCCCGGCGGTCATTTGTGATGTAGCGGGCGAAATTGTGGTGCAAACCCCACTGGGCAACCTGACCGACATCGCCGAATGCCCCTTGCCCAGTGCTTTTCCCGGTGGGGAATGTGATGTGTTGCTGCGCGCCGATGACATCGTGCATGACGATGCGGCCCCGGTGAAAGCTGAAATCATGCGCAAAGCCTTTCGGGGCTCCGAGTTCTTGTACACGCTGCGCCTGAGCACGGGCGACACCGTGATGGCCCTGGTGCCGAGTCACCACGACCATTCACTCGGTGAATGGATCGGTATTCGCCCCCAGGTGGATCATGTGGTCACGTTTAACAAACTATAAAAACAAGTTGCGGTAGGAACAAAGGTTACCCCCTGCCCCCCGCGCAGATCCGTACGTGCAGT
>VIKI01000080.1:5399-20801 GCA_008080595.1 Comamonadaceae bacterium | reverse complement strand
TCATGTTCATGTTCATGTTCATGTTCATGTTCATGTTCATGTTCATGTTCATGTTCATGCGCATGGGTGTGTGTGCCCAGCTGGGCAAAGGCCTGCGCCACCATGGGTGCGTCCAGGTGGCAGCCTTTGCCGGTGTTGACCTGCACGGCAGGTGCGCCGGTGGCGCGGATGCGGTCGGCATCAAAGCTGGTTTGCTGGTCGCCTTCGATCACCGCCACGTCCACTTCGGGCGCACGCTGCTTGAGAGCTTCGATGGTGGCGCACAGCAAGGTGGTTTTGCCCGAGCCGGGGCTGGAGACCAGATTCAGCGCCCGCACGCCGTGCGCGGCAAAGTGGGCGCGGTTCTGCGTGGCAATGGCGTTGTTGGCCCCCAGCACATCTTCTTCCAGCTTGATGGTGCGGGCCTGGCTCAGACCGGGCACGGAGACACGGGCTGTACCCGCACCAAAATGCAGGTCACCGGTGGTCGGATGAACTGCCACGTCAGGGGCAGAGGGAGGGGACAGATTGCTACTGCAACCGCAAACTACACACATGTGAACAGTCCTTTCAAATAACCTGCAATTCCATGACCCGCAATTCTGTCCCACTGGTGGGCTGCAATTGGTAGCCGCCGCAAACCGGGCAGGCATCCAGCCGCGACTGGATGGCGACGCTTTGGCTGCATTGCATACACCAGGCGGCAGCGGCGGGCTCGTCGATGTCGATGCTGGCGTGCTCCAAGCAGGTGCCGGGGGCAATGGCTTGCAACGCAAAGCGCAGTGCGGAAATGTCCACGCCACTGAGCGCCCCGGCTTCCAGGCGCAGGTGGGCCACCCGCTCAAACGGGTCGCGCTCTTGGGTTTGTTCCAGCACGCGCAAAATGCCGCCGACCAGACTCAGTTCATGCATGGGTTTCCTCCGATGGGGCTGGGGCGCTCACCTGGCAAGCCACGCAGGCATCAAAAGCTGCGGCCAGCGCCCAGGCCGATTGTGTGTCATGTGCGGGCAAGGCGCTCAAGGCTTGGGCCAAGGCCCCGTTGGGGTGGAAATTCCACTCGGTCGGGGCCAGCACCCGGTAGTCTTGCACCCGCCCCAGTTCGTCCAGCTGCACCCAGTGCAGCAGCAGGCCACGCGCCATTTCGCACCAGGCGATGGCTTGACCGCTGCCCATCTGGAGTGCGCCGCTGCTCAGTGGTTGGGCCGATGCGCTGGGTTGCAGGGCGGCAATCTCCAGCAGCTCGATCCAGCGTGCTGCCAGCCGTGTCCAGGCGGTAACGGGATAAGGCGAATCGGCGTGTTGATGCCGCAGGCGTGCCCAGGAGCCGGTTTCAAAGCACTGCTGTTGCCAGGTGGGGTGTTGGGCAAAGCTGGCTTCCTGGCTCATGGCTTGGGCGATGGCTTGCAACTCGGTGGCCTGCTGCGCTGGGTCGGCTTGCAGCAGCGCCAAGGGGCGAAAGACCGGGGTCAGCGGGTGGGCCAAGTTGTACCAAGCGGCCAGCGATCCGGCAGGGGCCAGGCTGGTGGCTTGCGCCTGGCTCCATTCGGCCAGCGCTTGCGGGTTGTGATGCTGGGCCAGCCAGGGTTCGACCGCCTGACCGAGCAGCCGGGTCTCAACCCACTGGCGCAGCTGCGCCAGCATGGCCCAGGCCTGGGCGGGGTCTCCCGGCAGGGGGCCGTGGCTCAGGGGCAGCGGGCAGCCACGCAGCCAGTCCATCTGATCCGGCCTGGCGTGTTGCCCCGGTTGCAGGCGGGGCCAGTCCAGCGCGATGCTGCGCAGATGGTCGCGGGCGGTTTCCAGCCACAGCAGTACCGGCGGCGCCACCGGCAAGCCCCGGCGCTGCGGCATGGCGGCGTTCAGCGCCAGGCGGGCGGTGCGGCGGTGCGCATGCCCGCACAGCGTGAAGATGTGCCCCAGCGTGCCTTCGACCGACTCGCCTTGCAAGCCGCGCAGCAAACGGCCCAGATAGGCCTGACCGAGGATCGGGCGCTGGCCTTCGATGCTGGGGTGGCCGCCGGGGGTCAGGCGGTAGCTGCCTGCCAAATCCATGATCAAGCTTTGGCTCACAGCCGCGCCGACTCCAAACTGCGGCCCAACAAAAAGCCGCGACGACTCGGGACGGGTGGGGGCCTGTGCACTTGCGATACCTGAGGCACCTGCGGTACAGGCGCACGCAGCAGCGCCAGCACCTCGCTTGCGGTGGCCAGGGCGGCGGCGTGGTCGGCAAAGTCAAACATGGGGGAAAACAGCGAGCAGGCCTCGAAAGCGCCCAGCCCGGCTTCATGTGCGCCAATGAACTCAAACTGCTCCGTGCCGACCTGGCGTTTGGCTTTTTCTCCCACCGCCAGAATGCTGGCCTGCGCCAACGGCAGGCGCACCAGGTTCATGAACCAGGGGGTCACCAGCACGCCCAGCAGCGCGGTGTCATGAGCCTGTGCGGCAAAGCCAACCGCCTGCACCCGCAAGGCCAGGTTTTGCACCGGCACGTCGCGCATGCGGGTGTTGGCAATGTGGGCAAACGCCTGCTCCAGCATCAACACGCGGCTGTGGGCCAGCACGCTCATGACAGCACCAGAAACTGCTCGGCCGCGCCGTCACATTGTGGGCAGCGCCAGTGCGGCGGCAGGTCGGCAAAGGCCGTGCCGGGGGCGATCTGCCACTGTGCGTCACCTTCCGCCGGGTCATACACCCACCAGCAAATCTTGCATTCCAGTTTGGCCTGCGACGGCAGGCGCGAGCGGTCGCCCAGGTAACTGCCTTCGAATTGCTGGCCGGTGATCATCCCTGTTGCACCCACTTCAAGACTTCTTCCACCCGCTCGACCGAGTCGCGCAGGTCTTCGGGGGCGGCGCAGGCCACCTCGGGCATGTCGGTCACTTCCACCGAGTTGAGGATCACCGTGTCCATGGAGTTGTAGTACACCACGCGCCAGGTGTTGGGCACGCAGCAGTTGGTGATGCGGCAGTTGCCATAACCGCGCGACAAGATCAGCACGCGTCCGGTGCCGAGGCGGTGATCCAGGTAAGCAATGTCTTGCGGGGTCAGCGGCAGCAGGGTCAGGTTGACCACATGCGCCAGATCACCACTGCGCCAACTGCGGCGCTGGTCTTGCAGCTCCACCAGCACGCTGGGCACGTTCATCAGTTGGGGCGGCAGGGGTTCGTCCGCTAGCGCAGGGCTCTGACCATCGGACACGGCGGCGGTGCGCAAGACCTCGGGCACAGCCCCGACCTCGATGTAATCCAGCGCTTGGCCCTCAAAGCCCAGCACGCGCCAGACTCCGGCAAACACCGATTCCTGAATTTGCAGCACGGGTGCGCCATCCGCACTCAGCAATTGGGCGCTGACTTCGCCCTCCCCCAGCACTTGGTTGAGCAGGAGCAGATCCGCACGGCTCAGGCCCTGCAACATGACACGCACCGTGTCACGCCGGGGTTCGGCACTGGCGCTGACCTGGTGCAAGGCATCCAGCACCTCGCCAAGCACACGCACCGTGCCTGCGCAGGCAGCCAGTTCTTCCGGCTCGGGCAGGATCGGCGGCTGGTACTGGGCCATGCCTTGCGGCATGGCGATGTAGTCCAGCGTCTCGTCTTCCACCATGCCGCCGGGGCCAAGGGCGGCCACCACGGGAATGGGAAAAGGAATCTGGGAAGGCCGGCTGTTGAGCAGTGAATTCATGGTTTCTCGCAATCGCAAAAAGGGGTCAATGGCAAGTGCTGCCCGCTGTGCTGCTGACCAGGGGGATGCCGATGGTGGGGGCACGGCTGGTAGGGGCCGCCAGCGCCTGCGTCACCAGGGCCAGGTAGTCGGTCCAGTCGTGCATGCCCGAGAGAGTGGTGACGTAGTGCCCATCGCGAAAAAACATCAGCGTGGGCCAGCGTTGTGAACCAAACTTTTTGGCCAGCTCTTCGGCACAGTCGGGCACGGCCACCGCCAGAGCAAAACTGCGCCCGGTGGTGGCGCTGGCTTTTTGCAGTTCGGGCAGCACCACGGCCACATCCAGCGCCTCGGGGAAACGCACCGGGTCTCCGGCAAACAGCAACACGTGATCGCCCTGCTGCTCGGCCAGCCAGGTATCGATGCTGTCAAAGTCCAGCCACTGGGCCTGGTGTTTGCTCACCAACTGGGCCAGCAGCGGAGGGGCGGCGATGTCGTTAACTGTCATGAAAGGCTCCCAAAAAAATGTGATGGCTTTGGTAGGAGCGGTGGAAACCGCGATTCGCGCCGGCCGGCGCTCCTACAAAGTCCAACAAACCAACCCATTTATCCACCCGTCAAGCGTTGCAAGGCCGCTTTGTCCATGGCAGAGGGCAATTCAAAACCCGCAGCTTCATCCTCCGGCAAGCTGCCCGTGCCGATGACCGACAGCAGCAAGGCCAGCGTGGCATTCACTTCCTGCGCCCGCGCTTCGCTGATCCGCTCACGCGCGTCGTTCAGAAACACCAGCAGCCATTGGCCGGGTGCGCAGTCGCCCACCAGCAGGGTGCTGACGCGCCGGGTCTCGCCCTGGCCACGGGCCTGGACAAAGCCGGGTTCCACCGCCAGCACTTGCATGGGAATGCCGATACACATGTCAGAGCGCCTTGGGGATAAAACGCTCGTCGCCAATGCGGCAGGCTTGCTCGACGCTTGGGCGTTCGCCCTCGTAGCGGGCCAGGGTCAGCATGGCCCCGGTCAGCGTGGCATCTTCATTCAGGGGCGTGGGGCGCTGCTGCGGCTGTGCGCCCCACTCGCGCAAGCGCTCCAGGCCCAGCGCAATGGCCTGGGGCAGTTGCTGTTTAGTCTTCCAACTCTTCGGGTTGGCAGCCAATCAGCAACACCTGGTCGGGGTAATGGCCGGTGAACTGGGCCAGGCACAGCACTTCCTGAAAGCCGGTCTGGTGCAGGCTCATCTTCTTGGCCCCCATGAAGCGTGGCACTTCGTCGTTTTCGATCAGCTTGAGCGTGCCGGGGGCCAGGCCGTAGTCGATGGCATCAAAAATCAGCAACTGGGTGGCGGACTGCACGGTGTCGATCAGGTACAGGCCTTGGGTGCCGCCATCTACCAGTTCGACGTGTGGCGCAAACGTCCACTCGCGTTGCAGGGTCTCGACGCAGCGCACGCCAAAACCCTCGTCGGCCCACAAGACGTTGCCAATGCCCAGCACCACAATGTGCGCGTCGGTCACGGCATCAATCCTTAAAGGTGCGGTAGCCAGAGATCATGGTGCTGACCACACTTTGGCGGCCCATGATGTCTTCACGGATGGCAGCGTAAATGTGCGCAATGGCAAACACCACAATCACCCACATGCCCAGGTGATGCCAGGTGTGAACATCTTGCGACTGCCCCATCAGCGGGATCACCCAGCCAAACAAGGTATTGGCCCAGGAGCCTGCCTGAGTGCCTTCGCCATACAGGGCAAAACCGGTGAAGATCATGAACAAGGCGGTGAACAAAAACACGAAAAACATGGCAAAGCGGGCCAGCGGGTTGTGCCCCACATAAGGGCCGGGGCTCGGCCCCATGAAGGCATACCACTTGAGCATGGCCCCAATTTCATGCCAGTATTCGCGTTGAAAAATCGGCACGGAATACAGCTCGCGAGCATGGTGGTTGCCCACCAAGGCCCAGTAGCTGCGGCCCAGCAGCCCGATGGTCAGGATGTAGGCAGCGGAGAAATGGGCAAAGCGGATGTAACCCATCAGGAAATGGTCACTGGCCTCCCCCGGCATGGTGGGCAGGGGCGAACCAATGAAGTAGCCGGTGAGGCACAGCACGGTGATGGCCAGGGCGTTGACCCAGTGCCACAGCCGCACCGGGGCTTCGTACACGTAGGTGGATTTAATCGACTTGCTGTGGGACAACTCCTCCACTTCCGTGGGCAGGGCGGCGTGAAGTTCGCCTGGCGTGGGTGAGGCACTACTCGTGTTCATGGGGTGCTCCTTGTGACGGGATCAGACCTGCTCAGACCTGGCTGAGCAAAACCAGGCCTGCGCCACTGAACAGTGCGCCCAGGCTGCCGATGGCCCAGCTCGCCCGACGGGCCAACCAGCGGCCCATGCCACGCGCACTCCACACCCCTGCGGCATGCAGGGCAGCCGTGGTCACCCCAAAGCCGATGGCGTAGCTGGCAAACCCGGCGGGCGGTGTTTCAGCGCCATGGGCCAGGCCGTGCAAGCTGGCGGCAACGGCCACCAGGGCCAAGCCCCAGGCCGTGGGCAGGGGCTGGTTGGCGCACACCAGCATGAGCCCGAACAGCACCACGCTGAGGGCAATCAACTGCTCCAGAAACGGCACGCTGACACCCGCGGCACCCAGTGCGGCGCTGGCCACCAAAGCCAGCAAGAAGGTGGCTGGCCCGCGCCAGGTTTGGTGGGCTGGCAAGGCACGCACCGACCACACACCAACGGCCAGCATGGCCAGCAGGTGATCCAGCCCAAACGGGTGGCTCAGGCCCTCAAACAGGCTGGTGGTGGCGTGGCCGGTGTGGGCCTGGGCGGCGGTGGCTGCCAGCGCCAGGGTGGCAACGCCCGCAGTGCGCAGGGAGGTAGGGGACAACAAGTTCATGAAATTCTCCTCAATCGGTAAAACCAGAGCCAGGGCTCAGCGGACTTTGACGTTGGCCATTTCCTGGCCATCGGGGCTCATCACGTGGGTCGAGCAGGCCAGGCAGGGGTCGAAGGAATGCAGGGTGCGCAGGATTTCCAGCGGCTGCTCGGGGTTGACCATGGGTGTGCCCATCAGGGCAGCCTCAAACGCGCCGATCTGGCCCTTGGCATCACGCGGGCTGCCGTTCCAGGTGGTGGGCACGACGCATTGGTAGTTGTCAATCTTGCCGTCCTTGATCTTGATCCAGTGCGCCAGTGCGCCGCGTGGTGCGGCGGAGGTGCCCACGCCCTTGGCTTCCTTGGGCCAGGAGGCGGGATCCCACTTGTCAACATTGGCGGTGGCGCTGTCACCGGCCTTGATGTTGGCGATCAGCTCCTTGTAGTCTTCCACCATCATTTCGGCGCAGTACTGGCCTTCCAGGCAACGCGCCAGGGTGCGGCCCAGGGTGCTGGGCAGCAGCTGCTTCAAGGTGTATTGGGTCTCAGGCAGGCCCAGGGCTTTGGGCACGCCGCTGTTGACCATCATGGCCGAGAATTCCAGCTGCTCTTTCGGGCGCTGGGCGAATTTGTTGCCTTTGAGGGCGTGGGCGTAGGCCAGGATGTAGCGCGACAGCGGGCCGACTTCGACCGCATGGCCGCGCCAGCGTGGGGCCTTGATCCAGGAGTATTTGGCGCTCTCGTCAATCTGCTCGATATTCGTCTTGCTGCCCTTGGTGTCTTTGCCCAGTGCAAAGTTGGGTTCGGTCACACCATCCCAGGGGTGCAGGCCCTTGGTGTCGTCGGCGTACTTGTACCAGCTGTGGGTGACAAACTCCTGAATCTGCTCGGGGTCACGCGGGTCAACCGGGTGGATTTCGTCCCACTTGCCGTTGATGATGGCTCCGCCGGGCAACTGGTCGGTGCTCTTGTCGTAGTTGACCTTGGCGTATTCGCCGTAGTCCATCACATTGGTGGCCGACAAACCGCCGCCGTACAGCCAACCCGCGTGTTTGTAGAGTGTGCCAATGGCCAGCACATCGGGCAGGTAGACGTTTTTCACAAACTCGTTCATCTCGTCGATACGCGCCTTGATGAAGTTGAGCCGCTCCATGTTGATCGGCGCACCGGACGCGCCATTGCCGTCGATGTTGATGGCGCAGGGCATGCCGCCCACCAGAAAATTCGGGTGCGGGTTTTTGCCACCGATGATGGTGTGGATCTTGACCCAGTCTTTCTGCAAGTCCAGCGCTTCCAGGTAATGCGCCACCGCCATCAGGTTGGCTTCAGCCGGCAGCACATAGGCTTTGGAGCCCCAGTAGCCGTTGCTGAAAGGGCCGAGCTGGCCGCTTTCGACAAACTTTTTCAAGCGGTTTTGCAGGTCGCGAAAATAGCCGGGGGATGACAGCGGGTGGCTGGGGGAAACCAGTTGTTGCAGCTCGGAGGTTTTCTTCGGGTCGGCCTTGAGGGCCGACACCACGTCAACCCAGTCCAGCGCATGCAGGTGGTAGAAGTGCACCACGTGGTCGTGCACTTGCAGGGTTTTGTCAAACAGGCCACGCAGCAGGTGGGCGTTTTTCGGGATTTTGATGCCCAGCGCATCTTCTACCGCACGCACCGAGGTCAGCGCATGGGTGCCGGTGCAGACCCCGCAAATGCGCTCGACAAAAGCCCAGGCATCACGTGGGTCACGGCCTTTGAGGATCACCTCCAGCCCGCGCCACATGGTGCCGGTGGAGACGGCGTTGGTGATGACGTTGTTTTTGTCGAGGTTGACCTCGCACCGCATGTGGCCCTCAATGCGGGTGACCGGGTCAACCACGATGCGGCGGCCCGTGTTGTCCAGCTTGAAGCCCTGTGTTTCGTATGCACCCATGGTGTTGTTCCTCTTGTGTTGGTTCAGGCTTTGGTGGTGTCTTTGGCGCTGTCTTTGGCCGATGCCGCGCGTTTGATGGCCGAGGCGGCAGCGTGGGCCGCAACGGCCACACCGACCACGGCGGCAGCCGTGCCACCGACCTTGTCGGCATTGGCTTCCACGCCAAACTGCGGGATGTTCGTCAGGCGGTCGTAGAACGAACCCTTGTCCCAGAAGCCGTCTTCCGAGCAGCCAATACAGCCGTGCCCGGCCTTGATCGGGAAGCTGGTGCCCTCGTTCCACATCACGGTGGAGCAGGCGTTGTAGGTGGTCGGGCCTTTGCAGCCGACCTTGTAGAGGCAATAGCCTTTGCGGGCCGACTCGTCGTCAAACGCTTCGACAAACTGGCCGGCATCGAAGTGTGGGCGGCGGTAGCACTTGTCGTGGATGCGCTGGCTGTAGAACATTTTGGGGCGGCCCTGGCGATCCAGCTCGGGAATTTTGTCGAAGGTCAGCATGTAGGTGATCACGCCGGTCATCACCTCGGCAATCGGCGGGCAGCCAGGCACTTTGATGATGGGTTTGTCGGTGATGACCTTGTGGATCGGCGTGGCCGCCGTTGGGTTCGGCTTGGCGGCCTGCACGCAGCCCCAGGAAGCGCAGGAGCCCCAGGCGATCACCGCCTTGGCATCTTTGGCGACGTGTTTGAGCTTGTCGATAAAGGGCTTGCCGGACTGGATGCAGAACATGCCGTCTTCATTCAGCGGCGGATTGCCTTCCACCGCCAGGATGTAGTTGCCCTTGTACTTGGTCATGATCTCTTCCAGGATGGCTTCGGCCTGATGCCCGGCGGCAGCCATCAGGGTGTCGTCATAGTCGAGCGAGATCATTGACAGCACCACGTCTTTGGCCAGTGGGTGGGCCGAGCGGATGAAGCTCTCGGAGCAGCAGGTGCATTCCAGCCCGTGCAGCCACAGCACCGGGGTGCGCGGCTTGGTTTCCATGGCGTGCGCAATTTGCGGCACAAACGACGGAGCCAGTCCAAGGGACGTGGCGGTCAGCGAGCAATATTTGAGCAAACTGCGCCGGGAAATGCCCTGGCGACGCATCACTTCGTAAAAAGTCTCCATTGATTCTGTCTCCATCTTGATTGGTAGCTGATTACTTCAAGATACATGCCATTTTTCGCAGGGCAAGGGTAAGTCCCAATGGGGGTCTGGTAAGTGCTTGTTTTTATTGAAGTCAGACCCACGCACCTCATGTGGTGGCGCAGAAGCCGATCAAATCGAATGGTTAAACAACTGCCTTATTCAGGCATCAACTGGAAAGCCAGCTTCCAGCCGCCAGAGATCAAGGTGTGCGGACAAAAAACACCGCACTCATCACCAGCCCGGTGCCGATCACACCACGGCGCACCCACTGGGCGGGCAGCCGTTTCGACCAGCGTGCGCCATAAAAGCCACCGGCGGTGGCAGCCAGCATCATCAACACCCCTTCGCGCCAGGCAATCACACCGGCCAGCACAAAGGCGGCCACCGAGAGCCAGGACAACACCAGCGAGTTGAGGTTTTTCAGCGCATTGGCGCTGTGGATGCGGCTCTCGCCGGTGGCGCTGTAGAGCGCCATCAGCAAGATGCCCAGGCCGCCATTGAAGTAACCGCCATAAATGCAGGCCAGCAACAGGCCCGGCTCGCGCCATCTGTCCAGATGGCTGTCACCATGGGCCGCACTGGCTGCACGCCTGGCAATGGCCGGCCCGGCGGCAAACAGCACGGTGGCAAACAGCAGCAGCCAGGGCACGATGCCTGAGAACACTTTGGCCGGGGTGACCAGCAGCAGCAGGGCTCCGGCAACACCACCCAGTGCCGAAATCACCATTTCGCGCCTCAGGCGGGTCATGGGGATGGCACGTAACTCAGGCCTGAAACCCAGCGTGCTACCCAGATAACCGGGGCTGACCGCCAGGGCACTGGTGGCATTGGCCATGATCGGCGGCACGCCGGTGAAGATCAGCGCGGGCAGCGTCAAAAAGCTGCCGCCGCCAGCAATGGCGTTGAGCACCCCGGCGGCAAAGGCAGCAGCCGCAAGCAACAGGTTGGAGGCTAAAACATCTGACATGGTGTGATTCTGGGCAAAAAAGCCGCTTTCGGACGCTTTTTTACATATAAAAATGGCTTAAAAGCACCGTAAACAATGCGCAAGCAGCTATATAAAACATAGCTATTGAAATCACAACCCACGCACCACCTCCATGGCCTGTTCGACGCGCTCCACCGCGTGGATCGTCAGGCCTTCAAAGTCTTTCGATTTGAGGTTTTTGGGGGCGTTGGCTTTGGGCACCACGGCCACGCTGAAGCCCAGTTTGGCGGCTTCTTTCAGACGCTCCTGGCCTCGTGGGGCCGGACGCACTTCACCTGCCAGGCCAATCTCGCCAAAGGCAAAAAAACCTTTGGGCAAGGGTTTACCACGCAGGCTGGAGGTGATGGCCAGCAGCACCGCCAAATCGGCCGCCGGCTCAGAGATGCGCACACCACCCACGGCGTTGACAAACACGTCCTGATCCATACACGCCACCCCCGCATGGCGATGTAACACCGCCAGCAGCATGGCCAGCCGGTCTTTGTCCAGACCCACGCTCAAGCGCCTGGGAGACGGCCCGCCGCTGTCGACCAGGGCCTGAATTTCCACCAGCATCGGGCGGGTGCCTTCCAGGGTGACCATGACGCAGCTGCCCGGCACCGGCTCGGCGTGCTGACTCAAGAAAATGGCACTCGGGTTACTCACACCCTTGAGCCCTTTTTCCGTCATGGCAAACACGCCAATTTCATTGACCGCACCAAAGCGGTTTTTGATGGCCCTCACCAGCCGGAAACTGGAATGGGTGTCGCCTTCAAAGTAGAGCACGGTGTCGACCATGTGTTCCAGCACACGTGGGCCGGCCAGAGCGCCCTCTTTGGTGACATGGCCGACCAGCACAATGCTCACGCCGCTGGCTTTGGCCGCACGTGTCAGGTGTGCGGCGCATTCGCGCACTTGCGCCACCGAGCCGGGGGCCGAAGTGAGTTGCTCGGAATACACGGTTTGGATTGAGTCGATGACTGCGATGTCGGGCTTCATCGACTCCAGCGTCGAGAGAATTTTTTCCAGCCCAATCTCGGCCAGCACCTTCACCTGTGAGCCGTCCAGCCCGAGGCGACGCGCCCGCAGCGCCACTTGTGCGCCGCTTTCTTCGCCGGTGACATAGAGGGTGCTTTGGCCACTGCGCTGCAAAGCGTCGAGCGCTTGCAGCAGCAAGGTGGATTTGCCAATGCCAGGGTCACCGCCCATCAGCACCACGCCGCCTTCGACCATGCCGCCACCCAACACGCGATCCAATTCTTCATGGCCGGTGGGGGTGCGGGCGAAATCAACCGCATCAATCTCGCCGAGCACCGCCACTTCGGCGGTTTTGGCCAGCGATGCAAAACGGTTTTTGGTCGGGGCTGCGCTCTCTGGAACCGATTCAATCAGGGTGTTCCAGGCGTTGCAGCTGGGGCATTTGCCCTGCCATTTGGGGCTGATGCCGCCGCATTCAGAGCAGACGTAGTGGGTTTTTTCTTTGGCCATGACGGGGATGTTACTGTATGGAAGTACAGATCATCACACCGTCATGTCAAACTTATTGCGCGGGCAGTCACCACTGCGCCAGTTGCACTTCACCCGAATCACTGGCCATCACCGCACGGCCACCCGACAGCGGCAGCACGGTGGGGCGCAAATCATGGGCAAATGGCAGGCGCAAGCGCTCGCGGCCGGTATCGGCATCAAGCACATGCAGCATTTGCTTCATGTCCAGGCAATACACCTGGTTTTCAAAGGTGACGATCTCCGCCATCATGGGGCCCCAATTGGCTCCGGCGTTGCCGTAGCGTGTGGTCTGGTGCTTCCAGCGCACCGCGCCGGTGTCGACATCAATGGCGTAGATCCAGCCGGTGGGTGACCACAGGTAAGCGGTATCGCCCGAGACATGGTGTGAGTTGATGAAATTACCGGCCTTGAAGCGCCACTTGACCTTGCCGCTGTTCACGTCAATGCCATAAAGCAACTCGGTGTAGGTTCCTGCTACCAACATGCTGCCGGTGGCATACATCTGGCGCACGTATTGCCATTCGTTCTTTTCGTCGAGCTTCCATTTGAGCTTGCCATCGGCCTCATTCAAGGCGTAAAGCAAACCATTGCCGGGGCCGAAGAACACCGTGCCATCGGCCACCGTAGGGGCATAAGACGCGGTGCAATCCACTTCGTCCGAAAAACGCCAGTCAATCTGCCCGGACTGATTGCCCAGCGCCAGCAGCTCATGACCATCACCCACATAGGTGCGATTCGGGGTCACAAAAGGTGTGCCGACTTGCAAAATAGCCTTGTGCACCCAGCGTTGTTGGCCATCTGCCATGTTCCAGGCCCCCAGCTCACGCTGCCCACCACTGATCACCGATTGCCCGGCGGCACGTGGCCGGTAAACCGCGTTGCTGCTCAGGTGGTGCGGCACATTCCAGGTGATGGCATCCAGGTCAGGATCGATGCGCCCAAGGGTTTTGTCACCGTTAAAAAACACATGACCATCGACCCAGGCCAACGGGGCCAATGTGCTGTTGCCACTGTCCCAGCGCCGCACCATCTGGGGTGTTTTGGTCGCCGCAGAAACGGAAAAGGTGGGCATCAGCCCACCTGCGAGAAGTGCCGCCACAAAGTGGCGGCGATTCAGATTGCCTGAAACCATCAATCGCACTTGGCTCCTTGTTTGATCCATGCGCTGAGGATAGTCGTATTGGGATGGTCACGTGGCTCGGATGGGCTGATGCCTGGAGGCATGCGGTCTTCTGCCAAATGCTGCCAGACAAAGCTCAGGGAAGAATTGCCAGGAACAATCACCTTGGTGGCTTTGTCCACGCCCTTGGCGACAGAGTCAGCACCCAACAAGATGCCAGCGTGAGTTGACAGGTTCAACTCGTGGAAGCTTGGAGGTTCCTGGTTGGACATGTGGCAAGAGGTGCAAGCCGGGGTTTCAGGACCGAAGGCATTGGGGGTCTTGAACAATGGCAACACATTTTTGTTGAAGTTGTCGTCATTCTTGGCACCGTCGTCGATCCAGTTCTTCACCAGCATGTGGTTCGGCGTGTAGGTGGGGTTGTCAAAACTCTGGCCCAAAGGCATGCGGTTGTTGCGCAGGCGACGGATCAGGATGTCACGCTTGGGGTCTTTGCCTGCCACAAACAAGGCACGTTTGGGCTTTTCGGTCGAGCCTTCAATGATGCCTTTGCAGGTGCTCAAATCCAGACCACGGTAACTCTTGCTGGGGTCTTGCGAATTGTGGCAAGTGGTGCAAGCCACGCCAGGGCCGAAGGCATTGGGCGTGTTCATCAAAATGTTGATGTACTTGTAGGTGATGGGAATGTTGCGCTTGATGATCAGCTCTTGCACCACATGGTCATCGGCACCGGGAGGGGCCAACTTGCCGTCTCTCATGTCCTGAATCATTTGTTCAGCCAGGGTCAGGCGGGCTTTGGGAGTTTCCTGGGCCAAGGTATGGGTGACGAAACCTGCGGTCAGGGCTGCAACGACACAGCCCATTTTGGCGATCTGGGATAGCCGGAGTTTGGTGGAAGGCGAAAAGGGCATCAAAATCTCCTTGTTGGTTGAATGCGGCTTGATCTTAAGATGCTTAAGACAGCTTAAGGATAGGGGTTTTCTCTAACAAAAGTTACAAAATGACACAAATAGAGCAACAACTGACATGCGACTTACACATTGGCGGCTTCTCATGACTTCTGACGGGTTCTGAACACCATGGGATGCTGCCTTGCCCGTTGACATCATTCAATAATCGCAGGCGTTGACGCTACCAAGTGATTCGGACATGGCTCAACCCGGAGCCAATTATTTGCTATAAATTATGCAGCTATCAATGCTACTATTTAAAGGGCTACGAGCACGTTTATGCATAAAACCACAACACCAGCCAACGATCCACAAAGCCAGACCGAGCCGCTGTTAATGGGTTTATCAGCCTCGCAGGCCGAACAAGCCCTGCGCGAAGATGGCCCCAATGAATTGCCGTCCGAACAACGCCGTGGTTTGCTTGCCATTGCGCGTGAAACCTTGTCAGACCCGATGTTTGCCCTGCTGTTGGCGGCGGGGGTGTTGTATCTGTTTTTGGGTGACTTGCAGGAAGGTCTGATTCTTTTTGGACTGGTGCTGGTGGTATTGGCGCTGACGCTGTACCAAGAGGGAAAAACCGAGCGCGCCATTGAATCCTTGCGCAACCTCACCAGTCCGCGCGCCTTGGTGTGGCGAGCCGGCGCAGCCACGCGTATTGCCGGGCGTGACGTGGTGCGTGGCGACGTGTTGGTGCTGGCCGAGGGCGACCGCATTCCCGCCGATGCGGTGCTGATTCAGGGTACCGATGTGCAAGCCGATGAATCCCTGCTGACAGGTGAGCCCTTGCCTGTCGACAAGGTGGCGGCGAAGGCACTCGACTTGCCCCCCAATGGGGTGGCCCCAACCGGTCAGGCTGCGCCAGAGTCTGCCTTGTTCTCTGGCACCTTGCTGGTACGCGGACATGGTCTGGCGCGAGTCACGGCCATTGGTGCCAACAGCGAAATTGGCCGCATTGGCCAAGCGCTCGGCGGTTTGAGCAGTGAGTCATCCCCACTCAAATTACAAATGACGCAATTGGTCAAAGTACTGGCCTGGGTGGCGGCGGGTGCCAGCCTGTTTTTGTTCATGACCTATGGTTTGATGCGTGGTGATTGGCTGGGGGCGGTACTGGCAAGCATCGCCCTGGCCATGGCCTTGTTGCCACAGGAATTCACTGTGGTTCTGACGGTGATACCGGCTCTGGGTGCGTGGCGCTTGTCCCAACAAAACGTGTTGACCCGGCGCATTGCAGCGATTGAAACCCTCGGGGCCACCAGCGTGCTGTGCGTCGACAAAACCGGCACGCTGACCGAGAACCGCATGA
>VIKI01000080.1:0-5388 GCA_008080595.1 Comamonadaceae bacterium | reverse complement strand
GCATGACCGTGGCCGAGTTGTATGTACAAAAGCTCACAGCGGCGACTCGTGCCAACACCTTGGCCATTGATTACGCAAGCACCACGGAGCTGCCTGAAGACTTTCACACTTTGGTGGAATTTTCCATTCTGGCCAGTGTGGTTGATCCCTTTGACCCGATGGAGAAAGCCTTTCACCGGCTGGGTCAGCACTTTTTGCACGACACCGAGCACCTGCACCGCGACTGGACGCTGATGCAAACCTATGGCCTGACACCCGAGTTGCGGGCCATGTCGCATGTCTGGCGGGCCCGTGAGGGTGATGACCACGTGGTGGCGGCCAAAGGTGCGCCGGAGGCCATTGTGGATTTGTGCCATCTGGACGCGGCCGCACAAGAGCACATTGCCCATGCGGTGCAGACCATGGCCGCCAAAGGCTTGCGCGTGCTAGGGGTGGCGCGCGCCCGATTTGCAGGGCAGGATTGGCCTGCCGTTGAGCACGATTTTGATTTTGAATTCATTGGCTTGCTGGGTCTGGCTGACCCCTTGCGCGCTGAAATCCCCGAAGCCGTAGCGCTGGCCCACACGGCCGGCATCCGGGTCGTGATGATCACCGGCGATTACCCAACCACGGCCACCGCCATTGCTCGCCAGGCGGGCCTGCTCCGCACTGCCCCAGACAGTTCGATGACACCAGACTGCGTATTGACCGGAGACGAGCTGGACAAACTCACCGATGCCGCATTGCAACACCGCATGCGCACTGCAAGCATTTGTGCCCGCGTGGCCCCAACCCAGAAACTGCGGATTGTTCAAGCCCTCAAAGCCAACGGCGAGGTGGTGGCGATGACCGGTGATGGGGTCAACGATGCACCCGCCCTGAAAGCGGCCCACGTGGGGGTGGCCATGGGCGGGCGCGGGACGGATGTCGCACGCGAAGCGGCATCGGTGGTGCTGCTGGACGACAACTTTGCCTCCATCGTGGGGGCGGTGCGGCTGGGGCGGCGCATTTTTGACAATCTGCGCAAATCCATGAGCTACATCCTGGCGGTGCATGTGCCGATTGCCGGCATGGCACTGCTGCCGGTACTGCTGGGCTGGCCCACTGTGCTCTACCCCTTGCACATTGCCTTTCTTGAACTGGTGATTGACCCATCTTGCTCGATGGTGTTTGAAAACGAACCCGACGAGGCCGATGTGATGCAACGCCCACCGCGCAAGGTCACCACCCCCCTGTTTGGCGGGCTGACTTTGGGACTGGCCTTTTTGCAGGGCTTGGGTGCGTTAGCGCTGGTACTGCTGGCGACAGCCTGGGGCTACAGCCAGTTGACCGAAGGGGCCGCTCGGGCTTTTGCGTTTGCCGTGCTGGTGTGTACCAATCTGGCGCTGATCTTTTCCAACCGCAGCCGAACCGGTTCACTTTGGGCCAGCTTTAGGGTGCCCAACCGTGTGTTGTGGCTGGTGGTGGGTGCGGCACTGAGTTTGTTGTTGCTGGCGCTGTATGTGCCGTGGCTGGCCCGCCTGTTTGCCTTTGATCCCCTGCCACGGCCTTATCTGGGCGCGGCAGCAGGACTGGGGGGGCTCTGTATGGTTTGGTTTGAGTTGCTTAAACCCCGTGCTGCTGGCGCAAGCGGCGAATCCGCTCCAGGTTGACACGCACGTTCACCTGACTGGCGGCCAGTGGCATGCGCACGCCGTGGTCAGCGTGGCGAGTGTCGCGGTACACATAGGCGCTCATGGGCATGCCTTTGGCATTGATCAAGCTGGCCACATGGGGAGTGGTGGCTTTCTCACCCCGCGCCACCACCACGGCCACCTCGCCGTTGACCAATTGCGCATAAGTGCCCGGTGGGTAAAAACCCAGCACGGAGGCCATCGCCACACGTTGCTGCTGGGTTTGGGCATTGGCTTCCAATACCAGTGATTTGGCAGCCCCAAAAGCTGACATGGCTGGCCGACTCAAACGTGGTGCCATTTTGGCCACCAAGGTGTCGGCCAGGTGAAGCAATTGCACGACCTCGATCTGGCCTGTGTGGTCTTTGGCCTCATTCGGTGCATGATGCCAGTGCACAGCATTGAGCCACTCATCATCTTGCACACCGAAACCTCGCAAGATGTCGACGCTGTTCGGCGGGTGGGCTGAAATGAGTTCCCGCTGTGCCGGGCTGGGGGCTTTGAGCTGGCGTGCCAAATAGTCTTGTGGGCGTGCCATGCCAATGTTCATCACCAAAGCGGATCGCAAGAGCAACATGCGACTGCTCATGGGCAGGGCCAGCTTGGCAGCGGTCAGGGCACTGACCACACCGCTGAGCAAGGCATGTGTGGCGCAGTAGCCCAGCTCCAGATCCGGCAGCGCCTGAAACAGCACAAACAGGCACTCCTCTGTGTCCGCACTGAGCAGCTTGAGGGCTTTTTGTTCCAGACCTTGTAATCTGGGCAGCGGGGTGCTGGCCTGGGCACCTTGGTAGAGCAAGCCGCGCAAAATTTCCTGCAAATCCAACCAACTACCTTCTACGGCGCTACCTTCAAGGTAATCCGTGTCCAAAATTTCTTCAGGCATGGGCAGTTGGGCAATGACGTTCATGTCCATGCCTTTGAGGCGCATGTTGCGCATCTGCCGGTCAAGCGCTCTTTGCCAGGCTTGAGCATCGGTTTCGGTCATGCAGGCCTGGTGGCTTGAGAGCATGTCACGATGGGCTTCGGACTGCAGTACCTGACCACGGCGCAGCAGCAGGCGGCCATCAGGGTTGCGAATGTCCACGGGCAACGCACGGCCCAGCTGGACTCGGCTCAAGGGAACGGGAACGTAGGTCAGCATCCGTCGGCCACTTGCACCGGCACACGTTGGGCCAGTGCACACATCAACTCGTAGCCCAAGGTGCCTGCGGCTTCTGCAACCTCGTCAATGCCCAGCACCGCGCCGGAGCTGGCGCGGCCCCACAGGGTGACTTCGCTGCCCATACCGGCTTGTGGTACGGGTGTCAAATCAACCGTGATCATGTCCATGCTGACACGCCCGATCAAACGAGTTCGCACGCCATTGACCAGCACGGGGGTGCCGGTGGGGCAAACACGCGGGTAGCCATCGGCGTAGCCGCAGGCCACCACACCAATACGCATCGCTGCTTCAGCCCTAAATTTTGAGCCATATCCCACCGCAGCACCTGCAGATATTGCCTGAGTAGCTATTATTTTTGAAGATAACGTCATCGTGGGTTGCAAGTCCCAGGATACCGCGTTGCGCTCAGGATGATCTGGTGCACTGCCGTACAGGATGATGCCAGGGCGAATCCAATCAGATACAGTCACCGCGTCGACATGGCGCAAGGTGGCTGCGCTGTTGCAGACCGAGCATTCACCAGGCAAATCGCGCGTGGCTTCGGTAAAACAGGCCATTTGTGCAGCAATACCCACCCCACCATCGGCATCACTGAAATGGGTGATGTGTGATATTTCATCGACCTGGGGCAACGCATTCAGACGTGCCCAAGCACTGCGGTATCGCTCCGGGGTAAAGCCCAGTCGGTTCATGCCCGTGTTCATTTTCAGGAACACCCGGTGTCCCACATGGGTTTTGCAGCTGGCCAGCATGTCGATTTGCTCTTCGCAATGGACGGTGTGCCACAGGTCCAAGCGCGAACACAACTCCAGGTCACGCGGCTCAAACACACCTTCCAGCAGCAACACCGGGCCACGCCAACCCAGGCTCCGGATGCGCTGTGCCTCATCCAGATCGAGCAGCGCAAACCCATCGGCACTGCGCAGACCTTCAAACACGCGCTCAATGCCATGACCATAGGCATTGGCTTTGACCACCGCCCACACTTTGGCCTCTGGTGCCGCAAGGCGACTACGTTCCAGATTGTGCTGCAGTGCAGCAAGATGAATGGTGGCAAGGATGGGGCGCGGCATGTCTTTATGGCAAAGTAAAGGTGCTGATTTTGACACTGCTTGACCATGCTATAACCCTGTACCGTTTGGAGACATACCACCCTTTTCTGCACCGCTGCCTGCGGTCGCCACAACTATCGATGAAACGCGGTTTTTTTACCATCATGGCAGCGCAGTTTTTCAGCTCGCTGGCCGACAATGCCTTGTTCGTGGCAGCGGTGCAGTTGCTGCGAACCCGCCATGCTCCTGAATGGCAGCAAGCCGCCTTGGTGCCCATGTTTGCGCTGTTTTACGTGGTTTTAGCGCCTTTTGTGGGTGCCTTTGCCGATTCCATGCCCAAGGGGCGGGTCATGCTGATCAGCAATTTCATCAAAGTGGCGGGCTGCTTGTTTATGCTGTTTGGCACACATCCGCTGCTCGCCTACGCGGTGGTGGGGCTGGGGGCTGCAGCTTATTCACCGGCCAAATACGGCATCCTGACTGAACTCTTGCCAGCCTCTCAGTTGGTCAAGGCCAATGGCTGGATTGAGGGCCTGACGATTGGCTCGATCATTATGGGCGTGTTGCTCGGCGGGCAACTGGTGGGGCCACATGTGTCTCGCCACCTGCTGGCCATTGACATTCCGGGTATCCAGACAAGTATCGATACTCCAGCCGAAGCCGCGATCAGCATGCTGATCTTCGTCTACCTGCTGGCCGCCTGGTTCAACACCCATATTCCTCTCACTGGCGTGTTGATGCGACCCATGCCCAAACAGTTGATGAGTCTGCTGCCTGATTTTTGGACGTGTAACGCCCGTCTGTGGCGTGACAAACTGGGACAAATTTCATTGGCTGCCACCACTTTGATTTGGGGCGTGGCAGGCAATTTGCGCTTTATTGTGTTGGCCTGGGCGGCGGCGGCACTGGGTTTCACCGTGACCCAGGCTTCGGCCTTGCAAGGGGTGGTGGCCATTGGCATGGCCGTGGGGGCGGTGGCTGCCTCCATGCGCATGCGTTTGGAAGACGGGCCACGGGTGATCACGCTGGGCATCTTGATGGGCGCTCTGATCATTGGCCTGATTTTCATCACCAATGTTTGGGTGGCGGCACCGTTTCTGATTTTGCTGGGATCTATCGGCGGCTTTTTGGTGGTGCCCATGAATGCACTGTTGCAGCACCGTGGCCACAATTTGATGGGAGCGGGGAGGTCGATTGCAGTGCAAAACTTCAACGAACAAGCCTGTATTCTGGCGCTGGGAGCGTTCTACAGCTTATCCACCGGATTGGGCTTACCCACCATGGTCGCCATCACCGGGTTTGGTTTGGTGATTGCAGGATTCATGTGGCTGATTCGCCGTTGGCACGCCAGCAACCTGGTGCACCACCATGAAGAAATAGGGCGCTTACTGGCGATTGCCCGTAACGACAAAGCTCACGGGTAGTTTTGTAAGGCTTATGACTTCAAGTTTGACTTGATATTGGCGGAGCGGACGGGACTCGAACCCGCGACCCCCGGCGTGACAGGCCGGTATTCTAA
>VIKI01000303.1 GCA_008080595.1 Comamonadaceae bacterium | reverse complement strand
CCTGTGAAACGGTGATTTTTTCGGCCAGCTTTTTTTCGGTCAGGGTTTTGATGATGCTGTCGCGAATTTTCTGATCAATGGTCTTCCGGTTGTCGGCCATCTTCAGAGATTCGTACTCCCGCGCCACCTTGCACTTGCGCTGCAATGCCCGGCGCAGCCGGGCGAGCAGTGCTGACCCCCACGCCGTGGTGCGTCGGCGAGTAGCGCAGGGCTGGGCGGATCAGGGGACGCGATTGTCTGAGCGATAGCCGAGTTCGAGCGGCCCCCCGCCCAGACCAAGCAACGCAGCGAATCGGCACGCAGGGGTGCGATTCAAACTGGTGTGGACTTATTCCCTCTCCCCAGGGAGAGGGGGTAAACCCCGAAGCACATCAAAAACAGCCCCCCGGAGTCAACAGTCGCCGCAATGGGAGGATCTCCGGCAACTGCGAAGGCTGCTGAAGCCGTGTTCGCGGCTGCCGCCGCTCCTACAGATCAGGGGTGCTGAGTTGTTACGTTTTATAAGATTTTTAGGCCTCTGTGCCTTTTGGAATATGCGTAAAAAGCTATGTAAATGGTAGCTACTTGGGTGCAAAAAATCGCATCCATTTCTGGCTTGGGGCTGTTGCGTTTGTGGCGCAAGCCGACGGCCACGAACATCAGGTGACTGGAAGTCCCTGTGCATGATCGACATTTAGTACGGACGATTGGCGTACAATTTTGCACGTTAAAGCATTCAAAAAGCTTTGATATTTTTAAGGATGAAGAGCATGCAAACCCGTAGCAACTCCCCCACCAAGGCCAGAGGCTCACGTCTTGAGGCCCGCATTAGCCACGAACAAAAAGCGCTGTTTCAGCAAGCCGCCATGCTTTCCACGCGAACCTTGAGTGAGTTTGTGGTTGCCAGTGCCCAAGAGGCTGCAACCCGAATTATTGAGGAGCATGAAACCATTCGGCTGACGCGTGAAGATCAGATTCGATTTGTCCAGGCCCTGCTCAATCCACCAGAACCCAATGATCGCCTGCGTCAAGCTAGCGCCACCAGCAAGCTCGGCAGGACGTGGAGAAACGGGTTGCTGCCGTATTTGCGTTGGTGCAGCCGCCCGCTTGCCAGGTGCTGGGTTTCTACACTTTGTCAGCGTCAACCATCCATGCCAATGAGGTGCCGCCCGAGTTCGCTCGCAAACTACCTCGCTATCCACAATTGCCTGTCACGCTGCTGGGGCGATTGGGAGTCGATCAAAGTCTCAAAGGTCAAGGAATGGGGCAATTCATGCTGATGGATGCACTGCATCGCAGTCTGCAAGCCGCCGATGGTATTGCCGCCATGGCGGTTGTGGTTGACGCGAAAGATGCCTTGGCTGCTGATTTTTATCAGCACTTCGGCTTCATACCCTTGAACCTGTCGGCCAGTAGGCTGTTTTTGCCAATGGCGACCATCGCGAAACTTTTCGATTAGCGTTCTTTGAAATTTGCGGTGCTGACCGCAGTGGCGCATTGTGTTGCACTGCATGGACGCTTGGCGCAGCTTTCCAATAGAGTGGACAGCGATGGCAGGGACGCAGCATCACTTGAAGGATCTCTTTGCACATTATCATCTTTGGATGATTTTTTGGCGTTATTATCTTTAAGTGATATTCTGACAATATAACTTAAAAGTGCTATTTCACATGGACTATCTCATCTCCATTTCAGACCAGCTCGCTCCACAATTGCGTTCCCTACGCAAAGTGCGCCAGCTCAGTCAGGCAGAACTGGCCCTCAAACTTGGGGTCACCCAGTCCCGCATCGCGGCGATTGAGCGCAACCCTGCAGCGGTCAGTGCCGGGCAACTGCTGGAAATTCTGAAGGTTTTAGGTGTTGAACTGGTCTTGCGCGATACGCAGGCCCCGACTGGCGACACTTCATCGCAGCCAACCATCACCACCACCGGCCCTCAAGGAGAGTGGTGATGGGCGCACTTTCCATCTGGATGAACGGTGAAATGGTGGGCACCTGGAGTGTGGGGCGCACCGGCCACCACCGCTTGGACTATGCGCCGTCCTGGCGGGTGTCGGCTCGCAGCCGTCCGCTGTCTCTGTCGCTGCCCTTTACAGCAGACAACCGGCTGGAAGGCGAGGTGGTTCGCAACTACTTTGACAACCTGCTACCTGACAGTGATGGCATTCGCAAGCGCATCAGTGAGCGCTTTCGCACCAAAGGCACGGACGTGTTCACGCTGCTGCAAGCGGTTGGCCGGGACTGCGTGGGGGCGGTGCAGTTGCTGCCGCCTGGCGTGACCCCTGAGGGCTTTGATCAACTCAGGTATGAGGTGCTCACACCCGAACAAATTGAAAAACATCTGGGTGCTTTGGGCTCCGAGCTTGGCGCGGGGGCGCAGGATGATGAAGAGGCTTGGCGCTTGTCCATTGCCGGTGCGCAGGAAAAGACGGCGCTGCTCCAAGTGAACGGCCAATGGTGTCGGCCCCTGGCTGCCACGCCTACCACCCATATCCTCAAACCGCCGATCGGCATCACCACCGGGCGCAACCTGGATCTGCGGCTATCTGTTGAGAACGAATGGCTTTGCAACCAAATTGTGCGAGAGCTGGGTTTGCCAGCGGCTGAGTGCCAGATTCAGAACTTTGGCGCACGGCGGGCGCTGGTGATCCAACGCTTTGACCGAAGCTGGCATCCGCAAGGCTGGATTGCCCGCTTGCCCCAGGAAGACTTTTGCCAGGCCAAAGGGGTTGCCAGTGACCAGAAGTACGAGCAAAAGGGCGGCCCCAGTATCGAGGCCTGCCTGGAGGTGCTCAAAGGCGGCGAGGCTTTCCACGAAGATGGGCGAAACTTCTTGTGCGCCCAACTGCTGTTCTGGTTTCTGGCGGCCATCGACGGGCATGCCAAGAACTTCTCTCTGTTTGTGCTACCCGGTGGCCGCTACCGGATGACACCCTTGTACGACGTGATCTCGGCCTGGCCGCTGATCGGCACCGGCCCACACGCCCTGCAGTACAAGAAAACCAAGTTGGCCATGGCCGTACGGGGCAAGTCGGCGCACTACAAGCTGTCTGAAATCCAGTGCCGCCATTGGGAAGCGCTGGCCAAACGCAGCGGCGTAGACGGTGCCTGGGATGCCATGCTGGACATGGCGCTCCGCCTGGATGCGGCGCTGACTGCCGTTGAGCAACGTTTGCCAGCCGACTTCCCCATGGCCTCTGGCGCTGTTCAATCGGGGGCGTTTGCAGGCAGACGAGGCGACTGTGGCGGGGGAGGCCGGTTAAAAAATGGCATGCAGATTTGAATGGTGGCAACCCACCTGAATCCTTTCACCGCAGCCCCCAGACCCGGATAGGATGTATATTTGCTATTAAATATATAGCTACTTGCGCAATTGGGATAAGCGCTACAGTCTGATTTATTACAAATCATGCTTTTTTCAGATGACTTGGCGTGAGGCTGATTGAGCTGCACCGCATGGACTCTCGATGTGGCTCCCCGACATGGCCCTCAGGGCGCGTGCTCACCCCCTCTTTTGAATCCCCTATTCTCGAGAAAGCAGAGGCATACCAAAGACGAGCTGTCAGTACCACCTGCACATCCAAGGCCATAATGTCGAGAAAAATGGCCTCAAGGCCTTGCAGGAGACAACATGCAACCCAACTTCAAATACCCCCCGGACAGCGATTTACGTCGCCTGTTGCGGTTCGAATCTGACAGCGGTGCCATCTGGCTGGGTGACCGGCGTATGGTGCTGATGCACACCTCTGCTCTGGCCGCCTTGCGCCAGGACTTGATGAACTCGGTGGGGGCCGACCATGCGCGGCGGATTCTGACCCGCATGGGTTATGCCTCGGGCCTGAGTGATGCTGAATACGCCATCAAACAGCGGCCCAACGACAGCATGGAAAGCCAGTTTCTGGTGGGGCCGCAGTTGCACATGCTGGAAGGTGCGGCGCGTGTCACACCGACCAAGCTCACGTTTGATGTGGCGGCGGGGCAGTTTCACGGGGAATTCCGCTGGGATCATTCGTGGGAGGCCTATGCGCACCAGCAGAAGTTTGGTGTGGTGGATGAGCCGGCTTGCTGGATGCTGCTGGGTTATGCCAGCGGCTACACCAGTGCGTTCATGGGCAAACTTATTCTGTTCAAGGAAACCCGCTGCGCCGCCTGTGGCGACGACCATTGCCAGATTGTCGGCAAGCCTATCGAGGAATGGCCCGACGGTGAGGCGCACCGCATGTATTTCACCGACGACTCGCTGATGGAAAAGATCGAGGCGCTGCAATTGCAGGTGGAAGCGCTCAAATCCAGCATCGAGCCCGAGCACCCCAGCCGCCAGCTCATCGGCAAGTCCAACGCCTTTCGCCAGGCCTATGCCTTGATGGAAAAGGCCGCCAAAACCCAAGTGACGGTGCTGCTGACGGGTGAAACCGGCTCCGGCAAAGAGCGTTTTGCCCGCGCCCTGCATGAGCTCTCACCGCGCAGCAGTGCGCCATTTGTGGCGGTGAATTGCGCCGCATTACCTGCCGAGTTGATTGAGGCCGAGCTGTTTGGTGTGGAAAAGGGCGCTTACACCGGGGCCCATGCGGCCCGCGCCGGGCGCTTTGAGCGTGCCCACGGCGGCACCTTGCTGCTGGATGAAGTGGGCGACTTGCCTCTGCCCGCGCAGGCCAAATTACTGCGTGTGTTGCAAGAGGGTGAGGTGGAGCGGGTAGGGGCCGAGACCACCCGCCAGGTGAACGTGCGCCTGATCGCCGCCACCAATGTCGATCTGGAAAAAGCCGTGCGCGAGGGTCGTTTTCGCCAGGACTTGTGGTACCGGCTGAATGTGTATCCCATTTGCCTGCCGCCACTGCGGGAGCGCCTGGCGGATATTTCAGTACTGGCCAAGGCCATGCTGGCACGCTTTTGCAGCCTGCACGACAAGCGGGTGGCCGGTTTTGCCGAGCGGGCCATGCAGGCGCTGGAGCAGCACCCCTGGCCCGGCAATGTGCGCGAGCTGGAAAACCTGGTCGAGCGGGGGGTGATTCTGGCCTGCCAGGGTGGCATGATTGAAGTCGAGCACCTGTTCCCCAACCTGCCCAAAACCGCACAAACCAGTTTTGATGTGCACGGCCACCTGGCTGAGCTGCCCAGCGCACAAGACGACGACTTGAGCGCCCGGATTCTGGATAGCGGCAGCTCGCTTGACATGATTGAGGCACGTGTGCTGAACCATGCCGTGGCGCGTGCCGGTGGCAACCTGGCGCAGGCGGCACGCCTGCTGGGCCTGAGCCGTGCGCAACTGGCCTACCGGCAAAAACGCAGCCTGGAGCGTGACCAGGACGCACCGGATACGACTACTGGTGAACCCCCAAGGAAAAGTGAATGAGCCCCCTGAAACAAGCCACCAGCAGCCACGTTGAAACCGACATTGCTGCCCCCCGCACCCTGGCCGAGCGTGCCTACCTGAACCTGCGCCAGGATGTGATTTGCGGGAGAAGCTGCGGGTGGAACACCTCAAGGATCAGTATCAGGTGGGGGCCAGCACGCTGCGTGAAGCCTTGTCACTGCTGGTGTCTGATGCGCTGGTCAGTGCTGAGGGGCAGCGCGGTTTTCGGGTGGCTCCAATCTCGCTCACCGACCTGGAAGACGTGACCAATACCCGCGTGATGCTGGAAACCGAGGCCCTGCGCCAGTCCATTCGCCACGGTGGTGACCAATGGGAGGCGGCGCTGCGGGCCAGCTACCAGCTGCTGACGCAAATTGAAGACCCGGCCAGCGGCCCTGAACCGCAGCTGTGGGAGCAGCGCAACAAGAATTTTCACGATGCCTTGATCGCCGCCTATGACTCGCCCTGGACCAAGTACATGCTGGCAATTTTGTACCGCCACGGCGAGCGCTACCGCAATATCAACTGGCGGCTGACGGCCGCCCATGTGACCGAACGCCGCGTGCACGAAGAGCACGAAACCATTTTTCAGGCCGCCATCAACCGCCAGGAGGCCCGTGCGGCGCTGGCGCTGGAGGCGCATGTGCGCATGACACACGACATCGTCAAACGGCAAACCCAACTGAGTTAGTGCGGACATGAATCTGTTGCCCCATTGGCGATCATTGCGGGCCCTGGCGGCGGTGGCGCAGGCGGGCAGCAGCCAGCGTGCGGCGGCTTTGTTGCATGTGGCGCAGTCTTCGGTCACACGGGCGGTGCAGCAGCTTGAAGAGAAGTTGTCCAGCCCTTTGTTTGAGCGCAGCGGGCGCGGCATGCAGGCGACAGAACGGGGCCGCCAACTGGCCTTGCGTGCCACACGGGCCTTGCAGTTTTTGGCCACTGCGGATCGACATCACCCGCGCAGCCTCACACTGGCCTGGCATGGCAGCCCGCTGGCTTTGGGTGTCACCGAGCGGCATCTGCAGGTGTTGCAAGCCCTGGCTGAGTCGGGCAGTGAAGGGCGTGCCGCGGGTCAGCTGGGGGTGAGCCAGCCCGCAGTGCACCAGTCGCTGCAACAGCTTGAACACATGGCCGCTGCCAGCTTGTTCATCCGCACCCGCTCAGGCCTGCGCCTGGACGAGGCGGGCGAGGCCTTGCTGCTGGCTTGCCAGCTGGCGCTGGCCGAGTTGCGCCAGGCCAGTGACGAGTGGCCTGAGCCGGGGGCGGCACTGCAAGGGCAGTTGGTGATTGGCACGCTGCCGTTTTCCACCACCATGCTGCTGGCCCCGGCGCTGGAGCTGCTGCTGGCGCAACAGCCCAAGCTACAAGTGGTGGTGATTGACGGCACGTTTGACGCACTGGTGGCCCAGTTGCGCCATGCCAAGCTGGACTGCATTGTGGGTGCGCTGCGCAGCCAGCCGCCGTCGACCGAGTTGACGCAAGAAGTGTTGTTTGAGGATCGGCTCGCCGTCATGGCCCGCGCCGGGCATCCGCTGGCCACGCAGCCGGGGCTGGATTGGCCCGCATTACGCAGCGCCCAATGGGTCATGCCCATGCCCAACACCCCGGCGGAACTG
>VIKI01000079.1 GCA_008080595.1 Comamonadaceae bacterium | reverse complement strand
CGACACCGACACCGACACCGACACCGACACCGACACCGACACCGACACCGACACCGACATTCACACCATTTGCGGCTTCCTCTCCAGTGGCACTGAACGTGGTGGTCGCCGAGGTTTCACATTCGAAACCTCTTGCAGCAGTGCTGGAGCGTACGGCAAAAAATGACAAAGTGCTGGATGCTACGCCTGCGCCGGAGCAGAGGCTGGTCAAAGCCAAAAAAGTGCTTGAAGAAGAGGCTTGCCAATGAAAACCTTATTGATCCTATGGAGTTTGTTGGTCACCATGGCTCTTGCCCCTGGCGTGGCTGGTGCACAAGCAGTCTCAACAGCTCCTGCGGTGGCTACAGCCGCAGCGGTAGATGGCACGGTTTTTGTCACGCGAGCAGGGGGGCGGCAAACCATTCTTGCACGAGGTTCCTCCTTGCAAGTGGGTGATGCGATCAATACCACTCGCAACAGCACCGTTCGCCTTCACTTTACCGATGGGGGGGAGACCGTGGTTCGGCCAGAGTCCACTCTGGTGGTGCAGACCTACCAATTTCAAAAAGAAATGCCGTCACAAGACAACATGTTTTTGCAATTGATCAAGGGCGGCATTCGCGCATTAACCGGAGCCATTGGCAAACGCGGTAATGCCGATGCCTATCAACTCAGGGCCAATACCGCCACGGTGGGTATTCGCGGTACAGACTTTTCTGTACGTTTGTGCCAGCAAGATTGCCAGGAGACCGGCGATGCCAACCACCGCAACAGTGCCACACCGGTAGCAGCACGTGCCGTGCAGGTGCGTGGCGTGGTCAAAGTGTCTCATGCGGGTGGCGCGATGGTGAGCATCACAGAGGGGCAGCCCTTGTACAGTGGCGATATGTTGCAAACCCAGTTGGACTCGCATGTGGTGCTGGTGTTCAGTGATGGTTCTCGCATTACCGTCAATCCATCCAGCCAGATGGGTATTTCTGAATACGCCCATGCGGCCAAGTCAGACGGAGCTGCCAGTTCTGGCATTGGCAGCATGATCATTGACATGTTCAAAGGCGGCTTGCGTTTTGCTACCGGTTTGATCGGCAAGTCCAATCCCGAAAAAGTCAAAGTACGTACCGCCACCGCCACCATCGGCATACGCGGCACTGTGTTTGATGTGGTGTGTGCCCCTGGCGGCAGTGCCGACAGCGCCAGCCCTGCAGACCTGGGCGATATGCCCTGTGGTGGATCGGTTTTTGCGCAAACCCGTGAAGGCACAATCACCCTCAGTGGCACCAAGGGCGAACCGGTGGTGTTGCCTGCAGGGCAAAGTGGCCGGGTCAATGGCCTTGATATTCCTGCACGCACCTTGCCGGTGATACCGAACTATTTCAAAACCATCAATACCCCCGAGCCTGAAAAAGTGCAGGTCAATCTGGAAGGACTGTTTGGCTTGCAAACCGCTCCTGACACCAGCACGGGGGTGCTGGTCACCGTGCATGAAGGTAAGGTGGTTTTGGCGCAGGCTCAAAAAGACGTTTTACTTGACGCTGGTGAGTCCGCATTTGCTGGCCGTGCCGTCATTCCAGTAAGGTTGCAATCGGTGCCACCGATCCTTGATCGTGATCCGTTTCTGTCCAGTGGCATGTTCAAGGCCAATATGTGCAGGCGTTGACCAACTGGTGACGACTCTATTCACAGGCTTGCTTATTGACCTGACCACCGCATGAAAAAAATCGGCTTTTTCAGGCTCCATGCCACGCGCATCGCATTGAGTCTGATCATTGTTCCTGTTTTGTTGTTCAACGCCGTGGGTGTGTTCAACCTCGGGTTTGTGGCGCGTCTGGAAAACTATGTCTACGACTTGCGGCTGAAATGGACCATGCCTGGCACGGTGGACAAGCGTATTGTGATTGTC
Source organism: Comamonadaceae bacterium (assembly GCA_008080595.1). Classification (GTDB taxonomy): domain Bacteria; phylum Pseudomonadota; class Gammaproteobacteria; order Burkholderiales; family Burkholderiaceae_C; genus Rhodoferax. Next base: position 32,297 of record VIKI01000079.1, on the reverse strand, counting down.
GATATTGATGAAAAAAGCCTGGAACAAGAGGGGCGTTGGCAGTGGCCGCGCAACAAGCTTGCCAAGATGGTGAATGTGCTTTTTGACACCTACCAGATTGATGTATTGGGGTTTGACGTGCTGTTTGCCGAGCGAGATGAAAGCTCTGGTTTAGCCACTTTGGAGAGCTTGGCCAGTGGGGAGCTGAAATCTGACCCAAGTTTTGACGCGGTTCTCAAGCGTTTGCGTCCGGACTTGCGTTATGACGAGCTGTTTGCGCAAAGCCTGAAAAATCGCCCCGTGGCGTTGGGCTACTATTTTCAGCACGACAAGCAAGGCCAGCGACAAATCGGCCTGCTGCCGACCCCGGTGCTTTCCCAAGGTAGTTTTGCCGAGCACAGCGTGGCGGCGATGAAGGCCACCGGGTATTCGGCCAACTTGCCCGAATTACAACAGGCGGCGGCCAGCGCCGGCTTCTTTAATGCCTCACCGCTGGTCGATGACGATGGCGTTTTTCGACGCATTTCCCTGCTGCAAATGCACAATGGTGCCTTGTATGAAACTCTGGGACTGGCTGTCGCACGGCTGGCCATGCGTGCGCCCAAGGTTGAGCTGGTGTACGAAGATGGCAGCAGAAATTCATGGTCACTGGAGTCGCTCAGACTGGGTAAAAAGCGTATTCCGGTGGATGCGGATGTGGCTGCCTTGGTGCCCTACCGTGGTCGCCAAGGTAGTTTTGTGTATGTGTCAGCCAGTGATGTGTTGCAAGCCAAAGTTCCGGTAGACGTGTTGCGCGGGGCCATTGTGCTGGTGGGAACCACCGCACCCGGACTGCTGGATTTGCGCACGACACCCGTGCAGGAATCTTATGCCGGGGTGGAGCTGCATGCCAACCTGATTGCCGGCATCATGGACGGCAGCATTAAAGAACGCCCCGCCTACGTCATGGGGCTGGAATTGCTGCTGCTGTTTTTCACCGGCGTGTTGCTGGTTCTGGCATTGCCCGCCCTGTCGCCTGGCTATGCCACCTTGTTTTCTTTATTTTTGGCCGCTTCAGCCGTGGCGGTGAACCTGTGGATTTGGAGCGTGCTCCAGTTGATCGTGCCACTGGCCTCGGGCCTGGTGCTGATTGCCAGTATCTTTGTGTTCAACATGTCTTATGGTTTTTTTGTGGACTCGCGCGCCAAACGCCAGTTGGCCCACTTGTTTGGCCAGTACGTGCCTCCTGAGCTGGTCGATGAAATGGCGCAAGACCCAGGGGCCTACAGCCTGGCGGGTGAAAGCCGGGAAATGACGGTGCTTTTTTCTGATGTGCGCGGATTCACCACCATCTCTGAGGGCTTGAGCCCAACCCAGCTCACCGAGCTGATGAACGACTTTTTAACCCCCATGACCAAAATCATCCATGGTCACCGTGGCACCATCGACAAATACATGGGTGATGCCATCATGGCCTTTTGGGGTGCCCCGCTGGCCGACCCCCTGCACGCCCGCCATGCCTTGCTGGCGGCCATGGACATGGTGGTGCAATTGCTGGCCCTGGAAGACTATTTCAAAGCCAAAGGCTGGCCCCCGATCAAAGTGGGCGTAGGTGTGAATACCGGTGACATGACGGTGGGCAACATGGGCTCGGAGTTTCGTCTGGCCTACACCGTGATGGGCGATGCGGTCAATCTGGGTTCCCGGCTGGAGGGGCTTACCAAAACCTATGGCGTGCAGATCATTGTGAGTGAATTCACCCGCGCTGCTGTGACTGATTTCGCCTACAAAGAGCTTGACTGCGTGCGTGTCAAGGGCAAGGAGCGGCCGGTCAAAATTTATGAACCCCTGGGGCTGATCGCCGAGCTGACACCGTCTGTGCGCAATGAACTGGCGCAGTACAGTGCGGCTTTACGGCTTTACCAGTCACAAGACTGGCTGTTAGCTGCAGATGAGTTCGCCAAATTGCAGCGCGAGTATCCCGATTGTGAGCTTTATCGCTTGTATACAAGGCGAGTGATTGATTTTATTGCCCATCCACCTGGGGCAGATTGGGACGGCTCTCACACGTTCATGACCAAATAAACCGCATCAGGAGGAATACAGATGCCAGAACAACCGAACCCGGGTCAGTCCAACACATTGGAGCGTTTGCTTGATCGTCTGGAGAATTTGAACGACATCGGTGCATCCTTGTCCAAAGAGCGCGACATCACCCGTTTGCTGGAAAAAATCTTGCTGGCAGCCAAAGCCATCACCCATGCCGATGGCGGCACACTTTACCGCATGCTTGACGACGGCACCACCTTGCGGTTTGAGATTTTGCGCACCGATTCCCTGGGCATTGCCATGGGCGGAACCGCTGCCAAAGGCATGGATTTTCCAGACTTGCCCCTGTATTCAGATACGGGCCAACCCAACAACACCCTGGTGGCCGCGTATGCCGCCATCCATGGAGTCACCGTCAATATTGACGATGCCTACTCTGAGCCCAACTTTGATTTTTCGGGCACCCGAGGCTTTGACCAGCGTACCGGCTACCGCTCCAAATCTTTTTTGACCGTACCCCTGCGCAACCATGACGGTGATGTGATTGGTGTGCTGCAACTCATCAACGCACAACGGCCTGGCACAACCGAAGTGGTGGCTTTCTCGCAAGCGGATCAACGGCTGGCCGAGTCATTGGCCTCGCAAGCAGCCATTGCGTTGAGCAACCGCCTGTTGCTGACCCAGCTGGAAGAGTTGTTTGAAGCCTTTGTCGGCCTGATCAACCTGGCCATTGACGAAAAATCGCATTACACCGGTGGCCATTGCCAGCGTGTGCCTGAACTGACCATGATGCTGGCCGAAGCGGCTGACCAGGTCACTGAAGGCCCATTGGCCTCTTTTCACATGACCGACCTGGATCGTCATGAGCTCAAGATTGCCGGCTTGCTGCATGACTGCGGCAAGATCACCACCCCGGTGCATGTGGTCGACAAAGCCACCAAGCTGCAAACCCTGTATGACCGCATTGGCCTGATCGACACCCGTTTTGAAGTGCTCAAGCGCGACGCTGAAATTGCCACACTGCGCAAACAACTGGCCCTGCGCCAGGTGGTAGATCCGGCGGCTGAGGCCGCCTTGCGCAGCCAAAACCAGACCGCACTGACCGAACTGGAGGCGGATCGGGACTTTTTGCGCAAGGCCAATGTGGGCGGGGAGCTGATGAGTGATGCCGATGTGGCACGGGTACGCGAGATTGCCAGTGCGCACGTCTGGCGTAACCCCGACGGCATCCAAACCCGGTTTTTATCCTCAGACGAGCAGGAAAACCTGTGCATCCGCAAAGGCACCCTGACCGCCACCGAACGTGATGTCATCAACTACCACATCGTCGCCACCATCAAGATGCTGGAAAAGCTGCCCTGGCCCAAGCACCTGAAAAACGTGCCCGAGTACGCCGGCGGCCACCATGAGCGCATGGACGGCAAAGGCTACCCCAAAGGCCTCACCGGTGAGCAAATGTCGGTGCAGGCGCGCATCATGGGTATTGCCGATATTTTCGAAGCCCTGACCGCCTCGGATCGCCCCTACAAACCGGGTATGAAGCTGTCGCAGGCCATGCGCATCATGGCCAACTTCAAAGACGAGGGCCACATTGACCCTGATTTGTTCGACGTTTTCCTGCGCCAAGGGGTGTACCGGCGTTATGGCGAAAAATTCCTCAACCCGATGCAGTTGGACGAGCTTAATCCCGCCGCGTAGGGGAATTTGTAGGAGCGGCGGCAGCCGCGATGACGTGCGTCGCCTATACCCCGACAACGCCCGGATAATCCAGGCATGTCCGTGACCACTCCCCACACCCGGCGCGTGGCGGCGTGTTGACCCCGTTTGACATTGCGTTTTGCCGCATCGTCGGGGCCAGCCTGATCCTGTTGCCCTGGGGCGCGTGGCTGGTGCGCCAGGATCGGGCGCGAGGCAGCCATGGCGCATCCTGGCTGGGCCTGTCGCCTTTGAATGCGGGTCTCACGGTCAAGGTCGGTATTTTTGGCGGCCTGATGTATGCCATGCTGGTCTACAGTGGTTTTGCCTATGCACCGGCCTTGCACGCCTCGGTGTTGATGCCGGGCAGCTTGCCCCTGTGGACGGCGCTGCTGGCCGCCTGGTTGTTGCGTGACAGCATCACCCCGACACGGGCTATTGGCCTGACTCTGATTGTGTTGGGTGACTTGCTGGTGGGCGGCTTGAGCCTGCTGCGGGCTTTTGATGGCGGCCAGGTCTGGCTGGGCGATCTGTTGTTCATGTCGGCCGCCATGTGCTGGGCCATCTACAGCGTGCTGGCGCGCCACCATGGGCTGGAGGCGGTGCGTGCCACCATCGCCATCACCATGTTGGCGTTTCTGGTGTATGTGCCCAGTTACAGCGTGCTGGTGCTCAGCGGCCTGGTCAACGGCCATGTGTTCACCGCCCCGTGGCGCGACCTGTTGTTTCAGGCCACGTTTCAGGGCTGGGGCTCGGTGGTGATCTCGGGCATCACCTTCACCCAGATGATTCGCTACTTTGGCCCGGTGCGCTCCACCATGATCACCGCACTGGTGCCTGGCCTGTCCGCCTTGGGCGCGGTGGTTTTGCTCGGTGAACCGCTGCGCTGGAACCTGGCCGCAGGCCTCACGCTGGTCACTGCCGGAATTTTGTTTGGGGTGCGTGCGAGTTTGCCAAATGCTCTTAAAAAAGTAGCTGTTAGTGCTTGATTGATAAGTGATAGAGCCCAATTTTTATATGAAATATTGTCCCCCGCGATCCATTTTGAGAAACCTGCCATGAACCTCTTGGCCTTTGACACCAGCACCGAACGTATGTCGATTGCATTACAACGCGGCGCAGGTGCTGCCGCGACGATTTGGCAGCACGATGCCGCCGGTGGCGCACTCACCTCGACCCATTTGATTCCCGAAATCCAGCGTTTGATGGCCCTGGCCGGGCTGCAATTTGGCGACTTGTCGGCCATCGTTTTCGGGGCCGGGCCGGGCTCGTTCACCGGGTTACGTACCGCGTGTTCGGTGGCGCAAGGTCTGGGTTTTGGCGCGGCTGTGCCGGTGCTGCCGGTCGACACTTTGCTGGCCGTGGCGCAAGATGCGCACCAGCAATTGGGCGCACCAGAGCGCTTGGCTGTGACGGCGCTGCTCGATGCCCGGATGGATGAGCTGTACACCGCCAACTATTTATTTGAGAGCGGTCTGTGGACGTGTACCAAGCGCTACAGCCTGATTTCACCTGAGGCTTTGGCGTGTGATGCAGACCATGTGCTGGCGGGCAATGTGTTTGCCGAATACGGTGAGCGCCTGCCACAGATGGGTCAGGCGCGGGTGCAAGCCTTGCCGACGGCGCTGGCCTTGCTACGTTTGGCTCCCGCCTTGTTGGCTGGCGGGGCCGCGGTGAGCGCCGAACAGGCTTTGCCCACCTACATCCGTGACAAGGTCGCACAAACCACCCAGGAGCGGCTGGCGGCCAAATTGGCCCAGCCCTTGAGCGCATGAGTGAGCAGTCCGAAGCCATCGAAGTGCGCTTTGAGCCGATGACCGAATCGCAGCTTGATTCTGTGATCGCCGTGGAATGCCAGGCCCACGCCCATCCCTGGCAGCGCCAGCATTTTCAGGACTGTCTGGCCAGTGGCTACCAGGCCCAGATGCTGCTGGCCGGGGACGCGCTGTGCCATCCACGTTTATAAAGCCCAAGGTTTTTGCACCATCAGCACCCGCCGCGCCTACTACCCTGCGGACAATGGCCAGCGTGAAGATGCGGTGGTGATGAGCTTGAAATTGGCTTTGGCGGATTAAAGGGAAAATCACCCCCATGAGCCTCAACCTTGACCCCCGCCAACGCGCCATGCTGCATGAGATGGGCGTGCACGTGTGGTGGCCAGAGGCCTTGTTGCCCGACCTGGCAGAAACTCATGTTGCTATAGATAGTGAAGCTGCTCGCGCAGATGTTGTAAGCGCTAGGGGCCAAAATGACATTGAAATCCCCAGCGCAGCATCGGTTGCACCGCCCATGCCCGTGGCCAGCCCTGTGGTGGTTTCGCAGAGTCCCCAACCCAAGACCATTGCGCCATCGAGCGCCCCCAGCCCAACCCAGGTCACGGCCTTGCCCGACGGTATTGCCGGCATGGACTGGCCGCAACTGCAAGCCACCGTGGCCGATTGCCAGGCCTGCGCCATGTGCCTGGGCCGCCGCGCCAGTGTGCTGGCCGCGCCGGATGTCATCACCCAATGCGACTGGCTGGTGGTGGGTGACCCGCCGGATGAAGCACAGGAGCGTCAAGGCCTGCCGTTTGTCGAGGATGCCGGCCTGCTGCTGGACAACATGTTGCAGGCCGTCGAGGTACAACGTTACCCACCTTCCACCGAGTCCAGCGGGCGCGCCTACCTGACCCATGTGCTCAAGTGCCGGCCCGCCTTGATGCGCGCGCCCTCGGCCGACGAGTTGGCCACCTGTGCCCATTACCTGCGCCGTGAAATTGCCCTGACCCAGCCCAAAGTGATTCTCGCCATGGGCCGGTTTGCCATCAGGTCTGGCAGTTTGCCGGTGTGCCGCTGGTGGTGACTTACCCGCCGTCTTATCTGCTGCGTAACCCGCAGGACAAGGGCAAAGCCTGGGCTGATTTGTGCTTGGCGCTGGACGCGGCGCGTGGTCGGCTTGGCTAAGTCGACTCAGGCGAACCCATTCGGGCCAAGCATCAGGTTTGCGGCAGAGACCTTGTTTCTGGCATTTGGCTTCGGGGCAGATGATCCAGATCAGGGCGCTTGAAAGGGTCCACGTGGGTCATCATGTTGATTACCCGGTGGTGTTGCATGACGCGGTTACGTGCCACCACCGCAATGTCGTGGCCTTGCTCCACGCTCAGGGTGGCATCCACTTCCAGGTGGGCATCAACCACAATCATGTCACCCATCTTGCGGGTGCGCACATCGTGCGCGTCGCGGATGCCTGGGGTCTCCAGCAAGGTGTTGCGAATGGCTTGCACCTCGGCCTCGTCGGCGGCGCGATCCATCAGGTCGTGCAGCGCGTCCCAGCCAAAACTCCAGCCCATCTTGGTCACCATGAAGCCGACGATGGCCGCTGCAATCGGATCCAGAATCGGGTAACCCATCAGGTTGCCGATGATGCCCACGCCCACCACCAGGGAGGATGCCGCATCTGAGCGGGCGTGCCAGGCATTGGCCACCAGCATGCTGCTCTTGACCCGCTTGGCCACCGCCAGCATGTAGCGAAACAGCAGCTCTTTGGCCGTCAGTGCGCCAGCAGCCACCCACAGCGCCGAGATGTGTACCGTGGCAATACTCTGCGGGCTTTGCAGTTTGTGCGCGGCAGACCACAACATGCCCAGGCCCACGGCCAGCAGCAACACCCCCAGCACCAGTGAGGCAGCGGTCTCAAAACGTTGGTGGCCGTAGGGGTGATCCTCGTCGGCTTCTTTCTGGCTGTGGTGGTTGGCAAACAGCACCACAAAGTCGGCCACCAGGTCAGACAGGGAGTGGATACCGTCGGCAATCAGGCCCTGCGATTTGGCCATGACACCGGCCACAATCTGGGCAATGGTCAGCAGCAAATTCACCACCACGCTGACCCAGGTGCTGCGTGAGGCGGCGGCCGAGCGCTCGGCCTGGGTGTATTGGCTGTCTTCGTTGTTATCCGGGAATTCGTCAGAGCGCATGGTGATTCAGGTCAGGGAAAACCCCGAGTTTAGGTGACACACCATGCGCCGTGGTCCGCTTTGAGTCTGCACACTCAAGCTTTCAATTTCAGCGTGGGTGTTTCAGATTTTTGTGCGGTCACTGGGACTGGGCTTGCCATTTGTGATGTCGTTTCTTCGCCAGGCGTTGTTCCCAGGTTGTAGGGAATCGCCAAAAAGGCAAAGAAACTCACTGACATGAACGTGGCAAACACGATGGACAGGTACTGGGTGACGAATTGTTTCAGGTGTGAATTCATGGTGAGCCTCTTGGGTGGTGAATGAGTTGCGATGGGATGAATCATCGTGCCCCGGCCTTAAGTGCACCTTAGCCAGCGCTTAAGGAATTCTTAGCTGTAGCGGGCCTTCTTACAATCAGCCCATGAAATTCTTAGACCTGTTGCGCCAGGCAGAGCGCCAAAATTCTTCCATGCTGTGTGTCGGTCTTGATCCTGAACCGGCCAAATTCCCCGCCGCCTACCAAGGTGATGCCAGCAAGATTTACGACTTTTGCGCGGCCATTGTGGAGGCCACCGCCGATCTGGTCAGTGCCTTCAAGCCGCAGATTGCCTACTTCGCCGCGCACCGGGCAGAGGATCAGCTGGAGCGGCTGATGGCCCACATGCGCCGCACCGCGCCGGGCGTGCCGATCATCCTGGATGCCAAGCGGGGCGACATTGGCAGCACCGCCGAGCAGTACGCCAAGGAGGCGTTTGAGCGTTACGGGGCCGACGCAGTCACGCTGTCACCCTTCATGGGTTTTGACACCATCGCGCCCTACCTCAAGTACCACGACAAGGGCGCGTTTGTGCTGTGCCGCACCTCCAACCCCGGCGGGGACGATTTTCAGAACCAGCGGCTGGCCAGCGTGGCCGGTGAGCCGCGTTTGTATGAGCACATTGCCCAGCTGGCCCAAGGCCCGTGGAACCTGAACGGCCAGCTCGGCCTGGTGGTGGGAGCCACTTACCCGGCAGAAATTGAGCGGGTGCGCGAGCTGGCCCCGACCCTGCCGCTGCTGATTCCGGGGGTCGGTGCGCAGGGCGGAGATGCCCTGGCCACCGTCAAAGCAGGTTGGCGTGAGAGCGGGCCGATTGTGGTGAACTCGTCCCGGGCGGTGTTGTACGCCAGCGCCGGGGCCGACTTTGCGCAGGCCGCCCGCCAGGTGGCCCAGCAAACCCGCGACCTGCTGCAGGCGGCCAGGTCGAGCTAAACGGCTGCTCTATATTTGGTAGCTACTTGCGCTTTATCTGTAAGGTTTTCAAGTCAATTTGCTTAAATAATTGGTGCAAAAACACGTCGTTTTTTCGACTCGGTAGCAGTCCGGCTGCTCGCTTGCTCAAACATGCGTTGCTGGGGTTGATCGACAACGCTCCCTGCTAACAAACTCGAATCAGGGACAATCCACCCCTTTCAGTCCGTATGGGCTGTGCCCCAGTTTTCGGAGAAGCCATTGTCAGATGTGAGTGTTCCTCAGGCCTGCGCCAGTGCCAAACCCCAAGTTGTCACCACTGCGATGACCGCGCTGGAATTGCGCGCCAGTTTTTCGCTCGCCTCGATTTTTGGCCTGCGCATGCTGGGCCTGTTCTTGATTTTGCCGGTGTTTGCGATTGAAGCGGCGCGTTATCCCGGTGGCGACGATGCCGCCATGGTGGGGCTGGCCATGGGCATTTACGGTTTGACCCAAGCCATGTTGCAGTTTGTGTATGGTCTGGCTTCAGACCGGCTTGGGCGCAAGCCAGTGATTGTGTTTGGTTTGCTGGTTTTTGCCGCAGGCAGTCTGATGGCCGCATGGGCTCCCAGCCTGACCTGGCTGGCGATGGGCCGAGCCGTGCAGGGTGCCGGGGCGGTGTCGGCGGCGGTGACTGGCAGACCAGACCCGTGATGAGGTGCGCACCAAGTCCATGGCACTGGTGGGAGGCAGCATTGGCCTGATGTTTGCCGTGTCTTTGGTGGCTGCGCCGGTATTGGCGGGCTGGATGGGTTTGGTCGGCATTTTTGCCTTGACCGGGGTGCTGGCACTGCTGGGTGTGGCCGGGGTCATCTGGTGGGTGCCGCAGGAACCCTTAAAGCACAAGGATTTGCCCAAAGGCCGGCTGGCCGACGTGCTGCACTCAGCGGCTTTGCTGCGGCTTAACTTTGGCGTGTTTGTATTGCATGCGGTGCAGTTGGCCATGTGGCTGGCCTTGCCTGCCATGCTGGTGCAGGCCGGACTGAGCCGTGAGCAGCACTGGCAGGTGTATTTGCCCGCAGTGCTGGGCTCGTTTGTGGTGATGGGGGGCAGCCTTTTTCAGTTGGAAAAGCGCGGATATTTACGCGCCGTGTTTTTGACTTCCATTGGTTTGACTGCTCTGGTGCAGGTGGTTTTGTGGATGCAGGTGGATGCAAGCCCCAGCATCGTTGGGCTGGGTGTCTTGTTGTTTGTGTTCTTTTATGCCTTTAATGTGCTGGAGGCCAGTCAGCCCAGCATGGTTTCCCGTGTGGCCCCGCCGCAGAGTCGGGGGGCGGCGATGGGGGTGTACAACACTTTGCAGTCCTTGGGTTTTTTTGCCGGTGGCATAGGCGGCGGCTGGTTGATGAAACACGGCGGGGCCAGTGGGCTGTATGCCACCTGTGCGGCTTTGATGTTGCTTTGGCTGGTGGTGGCGTGGCCCATGTCAGCCCCAGGTCGGCAAGAATTGGCAGCAAAAGCGGGATAAACTGAAACGCTGTACATGACCGCAGTCAAGCGGCTCATCAAGGCATAGACTCAATTGAAAGACACACCATGGCATCTGTAAACAAAGTGATTTTGCTCGGTAATTTGGGGCGCGATCCCGAAGTGCGCTACCTGCCCAGCGGCGACCCGGTGGCCAACATCACCATTGCCACCAGCAGCCGCTACAAGGGCAAAACCGGTGAAATGGTCGAAGAAACCGAATGGCATCGCGTGACATTTTTTGGCCGCCTGGCCGAAATTGCCAGCCAGTACCTGAAAAAAGGCCGTCCTGTGTATGTGGAAGGCCGCATCAAAACCAACAAGTACACCGACAAAAATGGTGTGGAGCGTTATTCCACCGACATCATCGCCAGTGAAATGCAACTGCTCGGTGGCCGCGAAGGTATGGGCGAGCCCAGTCAGGACGACGACGACGGTGGCTACAGCCGCCAAGCACCGGTCCAGCGTCCTGCAGCAGCCCCGCGCCCGGCCGCTGCACCCATGCGCCAGGCCCCGGCCCCGGCAGCGCGCCCGGCCAGCGGGTTTGACGACATGGATGACGATATTCCGTTTTAGCCAGCGCGTTTTCCCTCCAAGTTGAGAAAATTGCAAACGGCCCAGACAAGCGGCCATTTGCAAATTGGATAGCGGCTTACGCATGATTGACGGGCGTTAGAGCACGTTTTTTTATATAAAAAGTAAGCACTCAGCCCTATTTGCGCCTGCGCTGTGGGTTTGGGGCGAGAATTTGAAGTTGAAGCGCTACAAACTCAGTAGCTGCTTACGCATACTCAATAAGCGCTAGAGGCCATTTTGGCTTTAAATAAAGCCAGCAATCCGACCACCGCCACGCTGACCATCAGCGCCGGAAACCCCACCCCTACCGATACGTCGATCAGCGCACCACACGCCGCAGAGGCGCTCAGTCCCCCCAGCGTGTAGGTCAGCACCAGCACGGCGGTGCTGTTGATCAGCGCCAGACCCTTGTTGCTGGCCCCAATGTCGGTCATCGACAAGGTGTAGAGCGCACCCCCGGCGGCCCCCCAGACAAAGGCAAGAGGCCACACCAGCGCGGTGTGGCTCACGGCAAACGGGCTGGCCAGGGTGACCAGCAGGATCAGCCCGGTGAATGCCCGCATCATCAGCCTGCGCCCCTGCGCGGGTGAGGCAAACCTGTCCGCCAGCATGCCAGAGGGAATGGCCAGCAGCGTGCCGCCCAGGATGATCACCGGGTGGGCCAGCACCGCCTGCCACAGACCGTGTAACCCGATGCGGGTGGTGTGCTGGTCATGGTCGGGTGGCAGCACCGGAATCAGCGCCGTCCAGGCCAGGCCGAGAGACAGCAACGTCACCACCAGCCACAGCGCGGTGTTGCTGTCGGTACCCGCCCAGGCCAATAGCGTGGGGCCAATCACAAAGGTCATGCCAACCATGGTGGCGTAGATGCCGATGTAGCGACCCATCTGGCGGGGCGGGGCAAATTCGGCAATAAACGCTTCGGCCAGCACCCAGCGCAAGCCGCCCGCGATGCCTGCCATGAGTTCCAGCACAAACCACAGCCACAGCGTGTTGGTGGTGAAAAAGCCCAGGGCGGCCACCAGCGGCATGCTTGAAGCCAGCCACATGGTTTGCCGACGACCCAGGCGCTGTGTGATTACGGATGCAAACGGGGTCACGATCAACACCCCCAGCCAGGTGGTTGCGGCAAACAGCCCGGCAACAGTGGTCGAGACCTCGGCCTTTTTCAGCATCAAGAGCATCAGCGGTGACAGCATGAACACCCCTGAGAGCTGGAACAGCGTGGAGCCAAACACGCTCAGCAGCCCGATTCTGGAGCCAGCGGCAGAGGAATTCATCGGGCTTGTGCCTGCAAAATCGCCTGCGCCACTTGCGCAAAACCGGCCCCGCGCTCGGCTGGTGTCACATAACGTGGCAAGTGTCTCAAGCTGGCCGCGCAATGGCGAATATTGGCCACCCCCGCGCTGTGCCTGAAGTGCTGGAACATCGCCTGATCGTTGCCTGAGTCACCGACAAACACCCAGCGCTCCAGCTCCTGCGCCAGGTTGCGCTGCCACAGATGCTGCACCAGCCAGCAAGCCCCTTGCCATTTGTTGAAGTCGCCAAAGCAGCCGTGGATGTGGATGCTGCTCACCGTGGTGTGCATGCCCTCGTCATGCAGGATGGCCAGCACCTGTTGCACCTCTTGGGGGGACAGCTGCTGGTGTTCGTGGTGGTCAAACGCCAGATCGGTTTCGCGGCCACCTTCGTCGCGGGACAGGCGCACCTGGGGCATCTCACGCAGCACCCGTTGCGCCACCTGGCGCATCCGGGCGCTGTTGTCGGCCCGTGTGGAGTCAGACTGTTGGTATATTTTTGAGAGCAGCTTGCGCTTGTTGGATAAGGTCTGCAGGCTATTTTGATCATGAATTTCGGGGGCAAAAGCCAGCGCCCCGTTTTCCGCCAGCAGCGCATCCACCGGCCACGGCGCAACGCCTTGCGCCGGGTCGCCATTGGCAAAACGCTCACACCAGCCCACCGGTCGCCCGGTGACGGGAATCACCTGCAGGCCAGCCGCTTTCAAATCGCTCAGCGCCTGCAAGGCCTTCGGTGTGATGGCTCCAGCGGTGGTCAGCGTGTCGTCGATGTCGGTAAAGATGCCGCTGATCTGGCGGCGATCTTGCAGCGACCAGTCGGCCAGCGGCAGCATGGTTACCCCGCCGTTTGCAGCGCCAGCCCGGCATGCTCACGCAGCGGGTGGAAGTGGATTTTGGGGAAACGTTCCTGCGCCAGCCGCACGTCATACGGGCTGGTGCACAGGTAGGCCAGGGTGTCCGCTGCGTCACGCGCCATGCGCTGTGGGTAGGCGTGGACAAAGTCTTTCAGCTCCTGCGGGGTGTCGGCGGTGATCCAGCGGGCACCGGTGTACTGGCTGCTTTCCAGGCGGATGTCGGCATCGTATTCACCCTTGAGGCGGTGTTGCACCACTTCAAACTGCAACTGCCCGACCGCGCCGAGCAGCATGTTGCCGCCCATCTCGGGGCGAAACACCTGAATGGCACCCTCTTCGCCCAATTGAGCCAAGCCTTGCTGCAACTGTTTGGTGCGCAGCGGGTTGCGCAAAATCACGGTGTTGAACATTTCCGGCGCAAAGAAGGGCAGGCCGGTGAACAGCAGGTTGACCGAGCCGTCGGTGATGGTGTCACCCAGCTGCACGCCGCCGTGGGTGGTAAAGCCGATGATGTCACCGGCGTAAGCCTCTTCCACCGCCTCGCGGCGCTGGCTCATGAAGGTCACCACGCTGGTCGGGCGCAGCTCTTTGCCGGTGCGCATGACTTTCAGCTTCATGCCCGGGGTGTATTTGCCTGAGGCGATGCGCACAAAAGCAATGCGGTCGCGGTGGTTGGCATCCATGTTGGCCTGCACCTTGAACACCACGCCTGAAAACGCATCATCTTCAGGGTGCACTTCTTTGACAACGGGCTGCTTGTTGACCACAAAACTGCTGGTGCGTGGGCCGGGGGAGGGGGCCAGGTCGACCAGCGCGTCCAGCACTTCCATCACCCCGAAGTTGTTCACACCCGAGCCGAAGAACACCGGGGTTTGTTTGCCCGCCAGAAAGGCCTCACGGTCAAACGCGGGGGAGGCCCCGGTGGCCAGCTCCATACTCTCCAGCGCGGTCACCCAGTCGTGGCCAAAGCGTGCCGCCAGGGCCTCGGGGTGGGTCAGCGGCACGGTCTCAAAGTCTTGCGGGCGGCGCTCACTGCCCGACTCAAACACCGTCATGGCCTGGGTGCGCAGGTTGATGATGCCGCCAAAGGTTTTGCCCTGGCCCACCGGCCAGGTCATGGGCACACAAGGCATGCCGAGTTCACGCTCGACCTCATCGAGGATGTCCAGCGGGTCGCGCACCTCGCGATCCATCTTGTTGACGAAGGTGATGATGGGTGTGTCACGCTGGCGGCAGACTTCGATCAGGCGGCGGGTTTGCGACTCGACCCCGTTGGCCGCGTCAATCACCATCAGGGCCGAGTCCACGGCGGTCAGCACGCGGTAGGTGTCTTCCGAAAAGTCCTTGTGGCCGGGGGTGTCGAGCAGGTTGACCACATGGTCGCGGTAGGCCATCTGCATCACCGAGCTGGCCACCGAGATGCCGCGCTGCTTTTCAATCTCCATCCAGTCACTGGTGGCATGGCGGCTGGCCTTGCGGCCCTTGACCGCCCCGGCGATCTGGATCGCGCCCGAGAACAGCAGCAGTTTTTCAGTCAGCGTGGTTTTACCGGCATCCGGGTGGGAAATGATGGCAAAGGTGCGGCGGCGGCGGGTTTCAAAAGCGTAGGTCACAAAGGCGTTCTCAGGTCTGGGGAGGTGGCGATACAAGGTGTCAGACCCGCGGCTGGATCAACCAGCAAACCGGGTATTTGGCACTGCCACAGGGGAATACCCGTATTTTAAAGGCTGGGCGCGGGGTTTTTTGGCGCGGAATTGATGCTAAATTCAAGTCGTCACAGTTGACGCAGATTGCACTCATCATGGCCATTCAAACCCTCCCCACGCAGGCATTCACCGATCAGCGGCCCGGCACTTCCGGTTTGCGAAAAAAAGTGGGGGTGTTCATGCAGCCGCACTACCTGGAGAACTTTGTCCAGGCCCTGCTGGACGTGCTCAATGCTGACAAGCAGGCGTTGCGCGGCCAGACTCTGGCACTCGGCGGCGATGGCCGCTTTCACAACCGTGCGGCAGTGCAGCTCATCCTGAAGCTGGCCGCAGCCAACGGCGTGGCGCGGGTGCTGCTGGGGCGCGGCGGCATTTTGTCGACCCCCGCCGCCAGCGCGGTGATCCGCCGCCACCAGACCTTTGGCGGCATCGTGCTCTCGGCCAGCCACAACCCCGGCGGGCCAGACGGCGACTTTGGCATCAAATACAACGCCGGCAACGGCGGCCCGGCCAATGAGGCGCTGACTGAAGCCGTGTTTGCCCGCACCAAGGTGCTGACCGAGCTGCGCCTGAGCGACGCGCCTGACATTGACATCGACTCTCTCGGAACCCATCAGGTCGAGCAGATGCAGGTCGAGGTGATTGACCCGGTGGCCGATTACGCTGCCGTCATGCGGGGCCTGTTTGACTTTGAGCTGCTGCGCGGCATGTTTCAACAAGGCTTCACCCTGCGCGTGGATGCCATGAACGCCGTGGGCGGCCCCTACGCGAAAGCCATTCTGGAAGGCGAGCTGGGTGCACCCGCAGGCACGGTGGTCAACGCCGAGCCGCTGGAAGATTTTGGCGGCTTGCACCCTGACCCGAATCCGGTCAATGCCGAAGACCTGATTGCCCACATGAGCGCCGCAGACGCGCCTGACTTTGGCGCGGCCATGGACGGTGATGCAGACCGCAACATGGTGGTGGGGCGCAACTTTGTCGTCTCCCCCTCCGACAGCCTGGCGCTGATGACGGCGCACGCCAGGCTGATTCCGGGCTACCAGGGCGGCTTGCTGGGCGTGGCCCGCTCCATGCCCACCTCGGCGGCGGTAGACCGGGTCGCCAAAGCCATGAACCTGCCGTGTTTCGAAACCCCGACCGGCTGGAAGTTTTTCGGCAACCTGCTCGATGCCGGGCGTGCCACCTTGTGTGGTGAAGAAAGCTACGGCACGGGCTCCAGCCATGTGCGTGAAAAAGACGGCTTGTGGGCGATTCTGTTCTGGCTCAGCCTGCAAGGAGCTACCGGCCAATCGGTCGAAGCCCTGGTGCAGCAACACTGGCGTACCCATGGTCGCAACTACTACACCCGGCATGACTACGAAGGTATTGCGGTCGATGTGGCCAATGCCTTGATGGCTGACCTGCGTTCAAGCCTGCCCAGTTGCGTTGGCCAGTGCTTTGGCCCGCGTACCGTGAGCGTGGCTGATGACTTTGCCTACACCGACCCGGTGGATGGCTCGGTGTCCAGAAATCAGGGCGTGCGCTTGTTGTTTGACGACGGGGCCCGGGTGATTTTCCGGTTGTCGGGTACCGGCACCGAAGGGGCCACCTTGCGGGTCTATCTGGAGCGCTTTGAAGCCGATCCTGCGCGTCAAAACATACCGGTACAAACCGCCTTGGCTGAATTGGTGGCGGTGGCCGAACAGGTGGCTGGTATTCACGTGCGCACCGGCATGGCCGGGCCGACGGTGGCCACCTGAGCCTGGATGAACAGAATTTATCAAGAGGAGTAAATCATGCTGCATGAAGAAAATCGAACCCCCGAAACACATCAACTGGTGCGTCACACGGTGGCCCTGGTGTTGGCCGGTGGGCGCGGTTCACGACTCAAACAATTGACCGACACCCGTGCCAAACCGGCGGTGTACTTTGGTGGCAAGTTCCGCATCATTGACTTTGCCCTGTCCAATTGCCTGAACTCCGGTATTCGGCGCATGGCGGTGGTCACCCAATACAAGTCGCATTCACTGATGCGGCACATGCAGCGTGGCTGGAGTTTTTTACGTGCCGAACTCAATGAAATGGTGGACTTACTGCCGGCCCAGCAGCGTGCCGGTGAGGAGCATTGGTACCGGGGTACGGCCGATGCCATTTTCCAGAACATGGACATCATCCGCTCCAGCAAACCCAAGTACATTGTGATTCTGGCCGGTGACCATGTGTACAAGATGGACTACTCCCTCATGCTCAAAGACCATGTGGCTTTGGGGGCCGGATGTACCGTGGGCTGTATCGAGGTGCCGCGTGCCGAGGCCAGTGCCTTTGGTGTGATGGCGGTGGATAAAGCCCGCAACATCACCGCTTTTGTGGAAAAACCCGCCGATCCACCACCCATGCCTGGTAACGATGCGGTGTCGCTGGCCAGCATGGGTATTTACATCTTTAATGCCGACTACCTGTACCAGTTGCTTGAAGAAGACCTGGCCAACCCTGAGTCAGAGCACGATTTTGGCAAAAACGTGATTCCCAGAGCCGTGTCAGAAGGCCGGGCATTGGCACACCCGTTTGGCATGTCCTGTGTGTCGCGGGTCAAAGGTATCGAGCCCTATTGGCGCGATGTCGGCACCATTGATGCCTTCTGGTCGGCCAATCTTGACCTGGCCTCGACCGTGCCAGAACTGGATATTTACGACACCGATTGGCCGATCTGGACTTACCAGCGCCAGTTACCGCCGGCCAAGTTTGTACCGGACAAAGATGGCAACAACGGCATTTACGTCAACACCGTGGTGTCAGGCGGTTGTATTGTGTCGGGCTCCAATGTGGCGCATTCGGTGCTGTTTTCCGAGGTGCGGGTGCATTCGGATTGCCGCATTCTTGAGGCCGTGGTGTTGCCTGATGTGACGATTCACCGCCATTGCCGCTTGAGCAAAGTGGTGATTGACCGTGGTTGTGTCATTCCTGAGGGAATGGTGGTGGGTGAAGATGCTGTGCTGGATGCGCAGCGTTTTGAGCGCACTGAAGGCGGCGTGGTGCTGATCACCCGCGACATGTTGGCCAAGTTGAAATAAAGAGAACCGTTTGATGAATGTTTTGCAAGTCAGTGCCGAGATTTTTCCATTACTTAAAACCGGAGGTTTGGCAGATATCGCAGGGGCTTTGCCCGCCGCCCTGAATGCCGCAGGCTGTGCAGTGCGTGTGTTGTTGCCCGGCTTTGCGCCGATCCTGAATGACTTGCAGTCCAGCACCGTGCTGGCCGAACTCATGGCCCCCTGGGGTGAGCGTATCCAGGTGCGCCACGGCATTCTGGGCACGTTGGGGGTTGATGCCTATGTGCTCGATGCCCCCCACCTGTATGACCGCCCCGGCACGCCTTATGAAGACGAGCAGCGCCTGCCGCACCACGACAATCACCGGCGCTTTGCCTTGCTCGGTTGGGTGGCGGCCAAGCTGGCCTGTGGCCTTGACCCGGCCTGGCTCCCCGCGGTGGTACACAGCCATGACTGGCATGCGGCGCTGACCTCCGCTTATCTGGCCTTTGGCCCCAGCCAGGGGCGGCTGGTGGCCAGTGTCTTCACCGTACACAACCTGGCCTACCAGGGGGTGTTTGCGCCAATTCATTTTTACGACCTGGGTCTGCCGCCCGAGGCCTTTTCGGTCAACGGGCTGGAGTTCCATGGCCAGATGTCGTTCATGAAAGCCGGGCTGTATTACGCCGACCACATCACCACCGTCAGCCCCAGTTATGCCAAAGAAATCCAGACCCATGAGCAAGGCTGTGGGCTGGACGGCTTGTTGCGCGCACGTGCCCATGATTTGACCGGCATCCTCAATGCGGTCGATGAAGCCGTCTGGAACCCGGCCACGGACACCACCCTCACCCAAAATTTTGCTGCCCAAAAAACAGCCGGCAAAACACGTTGCAAAGCCGCTTTGCAACGTGCACTGGGGCTGGAGGTGAAAGCCGATGCCCCCTTGTTTGGTGTGGTCAGCCGCCTGACCGAGCAAAAGGGCCTGCACCTGGTGCTTGCGGTGATCGACGAACTGATCATCCGGGGTGGCCAGCTGGTGGTGCTGGGCACAGGTGAGGCCGCGCTGGAGGCAGCGTTTTTAGCCCGTGCCGCAGCTCACCCGCAAGCGGTGGCGGTGCACATTGGCTACGACGAAGCCTTGGCCCACCAGGTTTTTGCGGCCACCGATGTCACCCTGGTGCCCTCGCGCTTTGAGCCCTGTGGCCTGACCCAAATGTATGGCCTGAAATACGGCAGCCTGCCACTGGTGCACCGCATTGGTGGCCTGGCCGATACCGTGGTGGATTGTGCACTGGAGCATTTGGCCGACGGCACGGCCAATGGTTTTGTGTTCAAGGAGTTCAGCACAGCGGGCCTGCTACGGGCCATGCGCCGCGCCTTTGCCCTGTATGAGCGGCCAGCCGAGTGGCGCAGCGTGCGCCAGCGGGCCATGCAGCAAGAACTGGGCTGGAACAAGGCTGCCGCACAGTATGTGGCGCTGTACCGCCACCTGATTGCCTGATTGCCCGCATCGACTGTTTATTTCACCGCCTTCTGGAGCTTTTAACCCATGGCTGATTCTTGGATGGCACAGCGCCGCGCCGGGGTGGTCTTGCACCCTACCTCTCTTCCTGGTCCTCATGGTGCGGGAGATTTTGGCCCGAATGCCTATTATTTTGTGGACTGGCTGCAGTCTGCCGGACAAACGCTGTGGCAAACCCTGCCGCTGGGGCCGGTCGGGCCGGGCTATTCCCCCTACATGGGCAGCTCGGCTTTTGCCGGCAACCCCTTGCTGGTGGCGTTTGAGCCCCTGGTGCAGCGCGGTTGGCTGGAGGCCGCCAGCTTGCAAGCCCCCTGGGATGAGGGGCGTATTGACTACACCGAGCTGATGCCCTGGCGCATGCAGCATTTGCGCACCGCTTTTGCTGGTTTTCAGCGCTTGGCCAGCGAACAAGAGCACTCAGAGCTGGCGGCCTGGGCGCAGTCGCAAAGTGCCTGGCTGGATGACTACACCTTGTTCATGGCGCTGGATCAGGCTTACAGCCCGGCGCTGTGGCCACAATGGCCGCAAGGCCTGGCGCAACGTGCATCAGCCGAGATGGCGGCTGCACGCCAGCAACACGCGGCAGAAATTGCGTTCTGGGGCTTTGTGCAATGGCAGTTTGAGTGTCAATGGCAAGCCATCAAAACCTATGCCAACAGCAAAGGCGTGTGTCTGATCGGTGATTTGCCGATTTTTGTGGCGCATCACAGCGCCGACTGCTGGGCCCGGCCGGACCTGTATGAGTTGGATGCCCAAGGTCAACCCCGGGTGATTGCCGGTGTGCCGCCCGACTTTTTCTCAGCCACCGGCCAGCGTTGGGGCAACCCGCTGTACAACTGGGCGGCCATGGCGCAAGACGGCTATCGCTGGTGGATTGAGCGGGTGCGCCGTCAATTGCATCTGGCTGATGTGGTGCGTATTGACCACTTCCGGGGCTTTGTTGATTACTGGGAAATCCCGGCCGACGAGCCCACCGCCGTCAAAGGCTGCTGGCAACCCGGGCCGGGCGAGGCCTTGTTCACCGCCCTGGCGCAAGCGCTGGGTGACTTGCCCATCATTGCGGAAGACCTGGGCATCATCACGCCTGCCGTGGGTGCCCTGCGTGAGCGTATTGGTTTTCCGGGCATGCGGGTGCTGCAGTTTGCTTTTGCCGGGGATGCCGGCAACGCCTTTTTGCCGCACAACTTTGAGCCCAACACCGTGGTCTACACCGGCACCCATGACAACGACACGGTGCCGGGCTGGTGGGCCAGTTGCACGGCCCATGAGCGTGCTTTTGCCGCACAGTATCTGGGGCTGCAAGACGGGCAGGGCATCGATGTGCATTGGGCCATGCTGCGTGCGGCCAGCTTCTCGGTGGCGCGCCTGGCCTTGTGCCAGTTTCAAGACGTGCTGGGGCTGGACAGCCAGCACCGCATGAACACCCCCGGCACCATGGGTTGCTGGAGCTGGCGCTTCAAGTGGGAGTGGGTCGGGCCGCAAGTGGCGCAGCATTTGGTGCGGATCACCGCCGCCAGTGGTCGGGTCGGGTTTGAGCGCTTGCCGCTTTGATGGTTTGCGAGCTTGATGCTGTCGGGCAAGTCCAGGCGGCAAGCCGAAAGAGGACCCGCGACCGCCGCGTGATCAGCTTCCGGTGAATTGGGGTGGACGCTTTTCCTTGAAGGCGCGAATACCTTCCTGGTAATCCTGGCTGTCGTACACCAGCCGGCGCAAGCCCTGGACTTTTTCGAAACCACGCGGGGTCAGCGGTTTGGCCCCGGCCAGCACCCGCAGTTGCTCCTTCATCACAGCAATGCTCAGCGGCGCGTTGGCCGCAATGGTGGCTGCCATGGTCTGCGTGAAGGCTTCCAGCTCGGGCGCTTCAATCACATGGTTGATCATGCCCACATGCTCGGCGCGAGCGGCTGTGATCGGGGCGGCGGTAAAGGCCAGTTCCTTGACGATGCGCAGGCTGGCCGCACTCATGAAGGTCATCATGCCGCTGACGTTGTAGGGCACGCCCATCCGGGCCGGGGTCACGGCAAACTTGGACTGCGGCGTGGCGATGATGATGTCGCAGGCCAGCACCACTTCCACCGCGCCGCCCCAGACCCCGCCGTCAATCATGGCGATGACCGGAGCTGGAAAATTCTCAATGGTGCGCACCAGTTCGCGCAAGGGGTCGCTCCAGCCCAGCGGGTCACGGCCATCGGTCGGGAGTTCATTGACATCATGCCCGGCTGACCAGACCTTGCTGCCCGGCTGCGCCCGCAGGATCACCACCCGTGCCTTGGTGTCCTCCAGGTGCTTGAGGGCCGCCATCACCTCTTCCACCAGCTGATGGCTGAGCGCGTTGAGCTTGGTGGGGTTGTCCAGCCAAAGGGTGCCGATGTGACCGTCTTCGGTCATCCTGATCAAATTCATGCTGTGTTGTCCTGGTGTGATTGTGAAAACGCTATGGTAAGCCCGCTTGCGTATCGAGAAGATCATGATGTAGTTGACTTGAACGCTATAAATAAAGTAGTTCGTTGCGCTTGATTCATAAGCGCTAGAGGCCTATTTTCCTTATAGCGCATCCGCCGCCACATCCGCACCAGAGGCACGTCTGCTGCGCCGCCAGGCCTTTTCAATTTCAACCACAACCCACACCACCGCAGAGGCTGCCAGGCACAGTGCCAGCTCGGGCAGGCTGAGCGGCTGGGTTTTGAAAATCGGGTTCAACGCGGGCACATAAATCGTGGCCATTTGCAGGGCAAAGGTCAGCAGCACCGCGCCCAGCAGTGGTCGGTTGCTGGTCAGGCCTTGTTGCCACAGTGCCTCGGTCTCGGAGCGGATCGCCAGCACATGCGCCATTTGTCCCAGGGTCAGCACGGTGAAGACCATGGTTTGCCAGTGGGCGTGGCCGGTGGACAGCGCCCAGGCCTGCACCCCCAGACACAAGCCACCCAGCAGCAGCCCGACACCCAGAATGTGCTGCCACATGCCGTGGGCAAACAGGCAGGCTCGGCCGCCAGCGCCAGGCCGGGCAGGCCATCGGTGACCAGGTTGACCCACAGGATGTGGATCGGCAGCAGGGGAATCGGCAGCAGCAACATCGGGGCCAGAAAGATCGTCCAGATTTCGCCCGAGTTGCCGGTCATGGCGTAGCGCACAAACTTGCGGATGTTGTCGTAAATGCGCCGCCCTTCGCGCACCGCTTTGACGATGGTTGCAAAGTTGTCGTCCAGCAGCACCAGGCTGGAGGCTTCACGCGCCACGTCGGTGCCGCCCTTGCCCATGGCGATGCCGATGTCCGCGCGTTTCAGGGCCGGGGCATCGTTGACCCCGTCACCGGTCATGGCGACGAATTCGCCGTGCGCTTGCAGGGCCTCAACGATGCGGATTTTTTGCGCCGGGTCAACCCGGGCGTAGACCCGCACCTGGCGCACCTGGGCCATCAGGGCGTTGTCATCAAGCTGGCTCAGATCGACCCCGGTCAGCACGTCGGCATCCGTCTCGGCGACGATGCCCAGCCGGTGGGCAATGGCGCGGGCCGTGGCCGGGTGGTCGCCGGTGATCATCACCGGGGTGATGCCGGCCTGCATACATTCGCGCACCGCTTCCAGGGCTTCGGGGCGCGGCGGATCGATCAGGCCAATCAGGCCAATCAGGCACAGCTCACGCTCCAGGGTTTCAGCGCTGGCCTGTGGCTCGGGCAGGTTGGCGAGCTTGCGCCGGGCGATGGCCAGCACGCGCAGGCCCTGGGCCGCCAGAGTGTCGGCACGGGCCAGCCAGGCGGCGCTGTCGATGCTGACCGGCGCAGCGCCCGCCAGCGTGGACCATTGGCTGGTACACAGCGGGATGACCGATTCGGGAGCCCCTTTGGTGTAGGCCACCACTTCCTGTGCTTGTTGATGCACCGTGCTCATGCGCTTGCGCACCGCGTCAAACGGGTGTTCCAGCAGGCGCGGCCACTGGGCATCGAGCCGGGTTTTGTCCAGGCTGGCCTGGGCGGCAATCTCGGTCAGCGCGGTCTCGGTGGGATCACCGCGCCAACTGCCCTCTGCGTTCCAAGTGGCATCGTTGCACAGGGCGGCGGCTTGCAGCAGTTCGGCGTGCGCGGCATCGGCTGGCCCGCTGTCGGGCATCCAGTTGGACGCATCACTTGCCTGGCCTGCTAACAAGCATTGCGCCTGCATGCGGTTTTGTGTCAGCGTGCCGGTTTTGTCAGAGCAGATGTAAGTGACCGAGCCCAGGGTTTCAACCGAGGGCAGGCGGCGGATCAGCGCGTTGATCGACACCATCTTGCGTGCTCCCAGCGCCAGCAGCACGGTGACCACGGCAGGCAGCGCTTCAGGAATGGCGGCCACCGCCAGGCTGATGGCGGTCAGCACCATCAGCAGCGGGTCTCAAATGGCCAGCACCGCCAGTGCCACCCGCTTGCCAAAAGCCGCCAGACGTAATTGCAGCGGGGTGCTGCGCTGGTTGCCCTGATCCAGCAGACCGGCCACTTTGCCGAGTTCGGTGGCCATGCCGGTGGCCACCACCAGACCATGGCCCCGCCCATGGGTGGCGGTGGTGCCTTTGAAGGCCATGTTGAGCCGGTCGCCCAGGGCGTGGTCGCTGCCTTCGAGTACGTGGGGGTGTTTGTCCACCGTGACCGATTCGCCAGTGAGGGCCGATTCGTCCACCTTGAGCTGGGCGGTTTTGATCAGCCGCAGGTCGGCGGGCACCTGGTTGCCGGCTTCCAGCAGCACGATGTCACCGGGCACCAACACCTGTGCCGGCACTTGCTGCACCTGGCCGCTGCGCAGCACCGTGGCCTGCGCCTCCGACAGGCGTTGTAATGCGGCCAGTGCCTGATCAGCCCGCCAGGACTGCACCAGCCCGATGGCGGCGTTGAGCAGCACAATCACCAGAATCACCAGAGTGTCGACCAGATCACCCACCACGCCCGAGATCACGGCGGCCCCCAGCAGCACCAGGATCATGAAATCGCTGAACTGCTCCCACAACAAGGCCCACAGGCTGCGGGTGTCGGTGCTGGGCAGGGCGTTGGCCCCAAATTCAAGCGTGCGCTGCGCGACCTGGTGGTCATGCAAACCGTGCGCAGGGTCAACCTCGTGCGCCTGCATCAGCTCATGGGCTTCGCGCAGATGCCAGTCGTCTCGCGCAGTGGGGGTGGGAAGGTGATGGGTCATGATGGCGGGTTGGAAATAAGCCTTGCCCTGCTTATACCGCGCCATGCCCGTCCGGGCAAATGAATTTGACTACTGCGCTATCTATTTAATAGCTGTTTGCGCTTGTTATCTATGGGCTACAGGCTTGTTTGTTCCATGGTCTGAGGGGTGTGGCTGGCGGTTTGCTGTAGCAGCAGCATGCTGTTGGCCGCCACCGTCAAGTGGCTGGCACCTTGCCCCTGGTGTCGGCTTTCGCCGCGTGGGTGTGCGGTATCCAGCAGCCCCTGCCATTGGCCGCGCGGCAGCACAAACTCCGCATCACTGGCCTCGGGATTGACCAGCAGCAGCAAGGGCAACAGGCTGCGCCCTGGGTGACCGACCAGGCAAGCCAGGGTGCGTGTCAAGGGGTGATGCCAGGCATCACCTTGCAGCACGCTGCCATCGGCCTGCCACCAGGACAGGTCATAAACCCCGTCAATGTCGGCAATGCCGCTGTACCACTGGTTGTGAAATGGCTGCAGCTGGTGTCGCAGCCGCAGCACATGTTGGGTAAACGCCAGCAGGTCGTTGTCGGCGGCGAGCCAGTTGATCCAGGTGATGGTGTTGTCCTGGCAGTAGGGGTTGTTGTTGCCGCCCTGGGTATGACCGATTTCGTCACCGGCGCAGATCATGGGTGTGCCTTGGGCCAGCAAGGTGGTGGCCAGCAGAGCCCGTTGCAGTTTCTGGCGCAAGGCTTGGATGACCGGGTCATCGCTGGGGCCTTCTGCACCGCAGTTGAAGCTCAGGTTGTCGCTGGTGCCGTCGCGGTTGTATTCGCCATTGGCCAGGTTGTGGCGCTGGTTGTAGCTGACCAGGTCGCGCAGGGTAAAGCCGTCGTGTGAAACGACATAGTTGAGGGATTTGGCAGGAGTGCGTCGGCTGGGTTGATAGACATCGGATGAGCCGCACAGGCGCATGGCAAAGCCACCCCGGGTGCAGTTGGACACAGGGGTATGGGGGGAGGCCGCGCTTTGAATCCAGAAGCAGCGCATGCCGTCGCGAAAGCGGTCATTGCGCGACGGCCGCAAAAAAAGCAGCACTGGCGCTGAAGCCTTGCGCGGTGCGGCCCAGCACACTGGCCAGGTCAAAGCGGAAGCCGTCGACATGCATCTCGGTCACCCAGTAGCGCAGGCTGTCCATCACCAGTTGCAAGACCCTGGGGTGTTTGACGTTGACGGTATTGCCGCAGCCGCTGTAGTTTTCATAGCGCGATGGGTCGTTGGACAGCACGTAGTAGCTGGCGTTGTCGAGCCCGCGAAAGCTCAGGGTCGGGCCGGTGTGGTCAACCTCGGCGGTGTGGTTGTAGACCACGTCCAGAATCACCTCCAGGCCCGCCTGGTGCAGGGCGCGCACCATGCTGCGGAATTCATCACGCGGCGACAAGCCTTGCGCACCACAGGCCAGCCGTGGGTCGACGCAGAAAAACCCCAGGGTGTTGTAGCCCCAGTAGTTGGAGAGGCCCATGTCGACCAGGCGCTCTTCGTTCAGACAGTAGTGCACCGGCAGCAGGCTCAGGGCAGTGATGCCCAAGGCCTTGAAGTGCCCGATGGCTGCGGGGTGGGTCAGCGCGGCAAAGCTGCCACGCAGTTTGGGCGGTATCTCAGGGTGTTGCTGGCTGAAGCCCTTCACATGGCATTCGTACAACACACTTTCTGCCAGCAGGGTGTAGGGCGGACGGTCATCGCCCCAGTCGAAAGTGTCATGGGTCACACGGGCTTTGAGTGCCAGGCGGGCGTTGTCATGGGTGTCCATGTGCCCGGTGAGCGGGTTTTCTTTCGAAAAATGCACATCGCTCCAGATGTAGTCGCCCACCAAACCGATGGCCCTTGTCGGGCCGCCACGGGCCATGTGCCCGCAGGCCATACACCAGGCCGGGCTGGGCTCCTGGCAGATAACCGTGCCAGACCTCTCCGGTGTGGCAGGCCAGGGGCATGCGGGCCAGTTCGGTGCTGCCATCGGCATCAAACAGACACAGCTCGATGCTATGGGCATGGCTGGAAAACACGGCAACATTCACGCCATGCCCATCAAAATGAGCCCCCAGGGGCCACGGATGTCCGGCTTGCAGACTCTCTGTAATCAACTGTTCCATGCCAAAAACACCGTGGACAAGGGGGGCAGGGTGATCATGATGGAATAGGGTTGGTCGTGCCAGGTTGTAGGTTCGGCGCAGGCTCCACCCAGGGGTGTGCCGGTATTGCTGCCGCCGTAGTGGGCCGAGTCGGTGTTGAGCACTTCGCGGTAGAGGCCGGGATGGGGCACACCCAGCCGGTAACCGGTGTGCACTTCGGGGGTGAAGTTGCACACCACCAGCATGATGTCGTGGGCATTGCGGCCATGGCGGATAAAACTCAGGATGGAGTGCGCGGCATCACTGTGGTCAATCCACTCGAACCCCGCCGGGTCAAAGTCTTGCTGGTACAGGGCCGGTGTAGCGCGGTACAGCTGGTTGAGGTCGCGCACCAGTTGCTGCACCCCGGCGTGTTGCGGATTTTCCAGCAGATGCCAGTCCAGGCTGTGGTCGTGGTTCCACTCACGCTCCTGGGCGAATTCGCAGCCCATGAACAGCAGTTTCTTGCCGGGGTGGCCCCACATGTAGCCCAGAAAGGCGCGCACATTGGCCAACTGCTGCCAGCGGTCACCGGGCATTTTGGTCAAGAGCGAGCCCTTGCCGTGCACCACCTCGTCGTGTGAGATCGGCAGCACAAAATTTTCGTTGAAGGCGTAGATCAGGCTGAAGGTCATCTCGCCCTGGTGGTGCTGGCGGTAAATGGGGTCACGTGCCATGTAGGCCAGGCTGTCATGCATCCAGCCCATGTTCCACTTGTAATGAAAACCCAGCCCACCCGCAAAGGTGGGGCGCGACACAGCGGGGTAGGCGGTGGATTCTTCGGCCAGGGTGATGGCTTGTGGGCATTGCACCCCCACCACCTCGTTCATGCGCTTCAGGAAATCAATGGCCTCCAGGTTTTCACGCCCACCGTGCACATTGGGAACCCATTCCCCGGCCTTGCGACTGTAGTCACGGTAGAGCATGGAAGCCACGGCATCCACCCGCAGGCCGTCTACGCCAAATCGCTCCAGCCAGTAGAGCGCGTTGCCGACCAGAAAGTTGCGCACTTCGGTGCGGCCCAGGTTGTAGATCAGGGTGTTCCAGTCTTGATGGAAGCCTTCACGCGGGTCGGCGTATTCGTACAGGTGGGTGCCGTCAAAGCAGGCCAGGCCATGGGCATCGGTCGGAAAGTGGGCCGGAACCCAGTCCAGAATCAAGCCGATGCCTGCCGCGTGGCAGCGCTGCACCAGGCGGCCAAAACCGGCCGCGTCGCCAAAGCGGGCGGTGGGGGCATACAGGCCCACCGGTTGGTAGCCCCAGGAGCCATCAAACGGGTGTTCGCTGATGGGCAGCAATTCCAGGTGGGTGAAGCCCATGTCTTGGGCGTAGGGGATCAGGGTGTCAGCGAGTTCGTCCCAATTGAGCCAGCGGTTGCCGTCCTGCGCCACACGTCGCCAGGAGCCTAGGTGCACCTCGTAAATGCTGACCGGGGCATCGAGCGCATTGGCTTGCTGGCGCTGTACCGAGGGCGCGATTTTTTCCGGCAGTTGGCCGACCACGCTGGCGGTGGCCGGGCGTAATTCGGCTTGCATGGCATAGGGGTCGGAGCGGGCCGGCAGCACCTCGCCGCTGCCGGTGCGAATTTCGAATTTATAGAGGGCTCCGGCTTGGATGCCGGGCAGGAACAGCTCCCACACGCCACACTCGCGGCGCAGGCGCATCGGGTGGCGGCGACCATCCCAGTGGTTGAAGTCACCCACTACGCTGACGCGCGAGTCGTTGGGGGCCCACACCGCAAAGCGGGTGCCGCTGACCCCCAACAGGGTGCTGGGCTGAGCGCCCAGCACTTCATAGGGGCGCAAATGCGTGCCTTCGCCCAGCAGCCAGACATCCATCTCGCCCAGCACCAGGGGGAAACGGTAGGGGTCGTCCAGGGTGCTGCACAGGCCGCTGGCCCATTGCACCCGCAACTGGTAGGGGGTGTTGCGAGGCGCGTGGATGTGGCCTTCATGGCGGTGGGCAAAAAGCAGCGAATCGATGTGTGCCCCGACTTGAGCTCGTGTGGGCCCAGAATGGCAAATGGGTCGCCGTGGCTGGCGTTGCAGATCGAGTGAATATCGTGTTGATGCAACATGGCAGGTGGTGGCTCTCAAATGGGGCTTTGGCTAACAGTGGCGTCGGGTTTCAGGTCCGTGCAGGATCAATGTTCCAGATGTCGCGGGCGTAGGCTGCGATGGTACGGTCAGATGAAAATGCCCCCATGCCCGCCACATTGAGGATGGCTCGCTGGCTCCACTGATCTGGTTTTTTGTAGAGTTCGTCCACCAGGTTTTGGGTGGCCACATAGGAGGCGTAATCGGCCAGCAGCATGTAATGGTCACCACTCCAGACCAGCGGATCGGTCAGACCACGGTAGCGCCCCGGTTCGTCGGGGGAAAACACGCCGTTGGCAATGGCATCAATCACGGCTTTGAGCGCCGGGTCGCTGTTGTAGTAGTTCAGCGGGTGGTAACCCGCCACTTTGAGGGCGCGTACTTCGGGTGTTTTCAGGCCAAAGATGAAGATGTTGTCGTCGCCCACGTTTTGCCGGATCTCGATATTGGCACCATCGTCGGTGCCAATGGTCAGTGCGCCGTTGAGTGCCAGCTTCATGTTGCCGGTACCCGAGGCTTCGGTACCAGCGGTGGAGATTTGCTCGGACAAATCAGCGCCGGGCATGATGATTTCAGCCACTGACACGCCGTAGTTGGGAATGAACACCAGCTTGAGTTTGTCGCCGATGCGTGGGTCGTTGTTGATGGTCAGGCCGACATCGTGGATCAGGCGGATGATGGACTTGGCCGACTGGTAGCTGGAGGCCGCTTTGCCAGCAAAGATGACGGTGCGCGGCACCCACGGCGCATGCGGGTCGGCCAGAATCGCCTGGTAGCGCGTGACCACATGCAACACGTTGAGCAACTGGCGTTTGTACTCGTGGATACGTTTGACCTGCACGTCAAACAGGCTGTCGGGGCTGACGCTGATGTCGGTGGTTTTTTTGATGTAGTCGGCCAGCCGCACTTTGTTGGCACGTTTGATGGCCCTGAATTTTTCGGTAAAAGCGCTGTCGTCTTTGAATGCTTCGAGCTGGCGCAACTGGCCCAGATCAAGCCGCCAGCCGGTACCCAATGTGTCGTCGAGCAGGGTCGACAGTCCCGGGTTGGCCTGCGCCAGCCAGCGCCGGGGTGTGACACCGTTGGTCATGTTGGTGAAACGGTCCGGCCAGATGGTGGCAAAGTCCGCAAAAATGGTGTGCACCAGCAGCTCGGAGTGCAGCGCCGACACACCGTTGATATGGTGGCTGCCGACCACTGACAAATGTGCCATGCGGACCCGGCGTTCACCGGTTTCGTCAATCAGTGACAGGCGTTTGAGGAATTCATGGTCACCCGGCAGAATACGCGCCGCATGGTCCAGAAACTCTTTGTTGATGCGAAAAATGATCTCCAGATGCCGTGGCAACACATGTTGCATCAGCGACACCGGCCAGGTCTCCAGCGCCTCGGGCATCAGGGTGTGGTTGGTGTAAGAGAAGGTTTTGGTGCAAATCGCCCAGGCTTGGGGCCAGGTGAAGCCGTGTTCGTCATACAGGATACGCATCAACTCGGCCACACCAATCGCCGGGTGGGTGTCGTTGAGGTGGATCGCCACATGTTCGTCCAGGTTGTGCAGCGAGGGGTGTTCGTCCAGGTGGCGCTTGACCAGATCCTGCATGGAGGCTGACACAAAGAAATACTCTTGTTTGAGGCGCAGCTCACGCCCGGCCGGTGTACTGTCGTTGGGGTAGAGCACCCAGGAGATGTTTTCGTACTCGTTTTTGGCGCTGGCGGCACGGGCGTAGTCGCCATTGTTGAAGGCGCCCAGGTCAATGTGGTCGGGCTCAACCGCCTTCCACAGGCGCAGGGTGCTGACTTTTTGAGTGCCGTGGCCGGGTACTACCATGTCATAGGCCTTGGCATCGACTTCGCCGGTGGGTTGCCAGACGGCTTTGTCGTTCTCGTGGGTGACCCAGCCACCAAAACGCACGGTGTAGGTGATGTCGGCGCGAGGAAATTCCCACGGCGTGCCGTCTTTCAACCAGGAGTCGGGGTATTCGACCTGGCAGCCGTTTTGAATTTCCTGGGCAAACATGCCGTATTCGTAACGGATGCCATAGCCCCAAGAGGGCAGACCCAGCGTGGCCATGGAGTCCAGAAAACACGCGGCCAGACGGCCCAGGCCACCGTTGCCCAAGGCGGCATCGGGCTCCTGGCTGGCAATGTCCTCCAGCTTTTGCGCATGCTCGGCCAGACCTTGGGCTGCGCCATCGGTCAGGTTCAGCGCCGCCAGCGCGTTGGACAGGGTGCGCCCCATCAGGAATTCCATCGATAAATACACCACGCGGCGGGTTTTTTGTTGGCGCTCCTGGGCTTGTGTGGCGACCCAGCGTTTGGACAACTGGGCGCGTGCCACCTGGGCGGTGGCCTGCATCAATTCATTGGGCGAAGCCCGGTTCGGGTCAACCCCCACGGTGTGCAGCAAGTGCGCGTTGATCTGCTCAGCAGAGGTTGTGGCTAAGGGGGCGGCGGAGGCGTTCAATTGGGATTCCTTGAGACGTAGGTTGACTGACAAGTGATCTGTATTTTGCACGTCAAATCACGAATTCTTTACGGCGGGGTTACCAGCGGCCATTGTCATGCAAGCCGCATGCAGGGTGGGAGGGATTTGCAGCCGATGGGCAAGCTCGCAACAGGTGTTTGTGCGGCTTGACAGGGTTTGTCGGTCTGTTTTCCGCTGCAAAGTGATGGCCTTTGTCTTGGTGGGAGCGCCGGAAGGCGCGATGGTCTTGTGTTGTGCCTCATCAGCCCAGCCCAATCTCCACCATGGTCTGGCCGGGTGCGCTGATGATGTGCAAACTGGCCCCGATGACTGCCGCCCGCTCACGCAATGAACTCAGGCCCCGGCGCTTGACGTGCGCAACATCAAACCCGCAGCCATCGTCAATCACCCGCAGGCACGCACCACCCTGCGGTGTGGCGTGCAACTCAATGATCAGGCTCGTGGCATGTGCATGCTGCAACACGTTGGACAGCGCCTCAAACACCATGAATTGCAAATGGTGCATGGCCTTGTCATCCAGCCCCGGCAGTGGGGCCAGGTCATCCACATCCCATTGCAAGGCAATGCCCGAGGTTTTGAAACGCGGCTCCAGTCGGTAGCGCAAGTTGGCCAGCAAGGCGGTGATGTCGCCAGGGGCGAGGTGCATCACATCAATGGAGAGCTTGAGCTGATCGAGTGATTCGCGCAGGGTTTGCAGTACCTCGGTTGAGGTCGCTTGCTTGGATTCAAGTTGGCGAATGGCTGTGCTGATGTGCGAGCCCACACCATCGTGCATGTCGCGCAGGATGCGGGTGCGCTCGGCACTGCGTTCCTGTTCACGGGCCAATTGCTCCATGCGCTGGTAGCTCTGCACAAGCGCTTGCTCTTTTTCTGCCACCCTGGTGGTCAGGTTGGCCAACAAGTCACTCGCTTGACCGCTGACTGTGCGAAAACGTGTGACCACGATGTAGAGCAGCGTCAGCCCAAAGAGTATCGAACTGTAGCGAATCCAGGTGTTCCCCGCCGCTTCCCCGTAGCCCTGACTCACCCGAAGCACGTAGAGATCACGCAAACCCACCAAGGCATTCAACATCACCACACCCGACAGTAGCCGAT
>VIKI01000078.1 GCA_008080595.1 Comamonadaceae bacterium | reverse complement strand
CCCACCGTAGCAGAAAGCCCTTTCAGGGTATGCAGCAGGCGGCAAGCCGCCGCCAGGTCGGCTTGTTCCAGACAGCGCTCCAGTTGCTCGGGTTGTGTGGCAAGGTCTCTCAAATAGGTTTTCAGCACTTGCCCATACAAGGCCTCATTGCCGCTCAGACGTTCCAGCGCGGCCGCTACGTCGATGGCATCTTGAGGTGGTAGTGCTGGCTCAGGTGGTGCGACACCACCCATCTTTGTGCTGGTCTTGAGTGTTCCTGTGTTGGGGGTAAGAGGTCGTGTGGCGGCTTGGCACACCAATTTTTGCAGCAAATCAACCAGTTGGGTCAAGTTAAAGGGTTTGCCCACGTGTTCATTCATGCCTACAGCCAGACAGGCCTCCCGATCCGATGCCATGGCGTTGGCGGTCATGGCAATGATGGGCAGATGGGCGAGCGCAGGATCTTGCCGTAACACGCGGGTGGCGTTGTAGCCGTCCATCACTGGCATTTGGATGTCCATCAGCACTGCATCGAACGGTTGATCTGTGGCTTGGGCTTGGTGGACGGCATTCACGCCCAGTTGTCCGTTGTCAGCCAAACTGACCTGAGCACCTTCGCCACGCAACATCTCCAGAGCAACTTGCTGGTTAATGATGTTGTCTTCCACCACCAGCAAGCGCATGCCTTGCAGTGGCTTGGCTTTGACCACAGGCGCAGATGTGGTGGTTGGCTGGGTGCGATTGGCCAGGGCATCGGCCACGGCATCCAGCAGCATGGACGCGGTCACGGGTTTGACCAAAAAACCGTGCAAGCGCGCCTGTTCTTGCGGGCTGCGCTGGTTGAGCATATCGCGCCCTTGGGCCGTGACCATCACCACTATGGGTGGATGCTTGTCTGTATTGATCGCCTCCAGCTGCTCCATGGTTTCCCAGCCGTCCATGCCAGGCATTTGCCAGTCGATGAAAATGGCCTGATAAGGGGGCTGGCGCGTATCTACACGTGCTTGCAGCAATGCCACGGCGGCGGCACCATTTTCAGCGGTGTCAGCCTGCCAGCCCAGAGACTCCGCCATGGATGTGAGTATTTCGCGGGCACTGGCATTGTCGTCAACGACCAATACCTGCATGTTTGCGGGTAGCGGGAGCGCTTGGGGGGCGCTGTCTGTGGCAATGGGCAGGGTAATGGTGAAGCTGAAGGCGCTGCCTTGACCGGGGGCACTTTTCAACTCCAAATTTCCGCCCATCAAGGTCACCAGTTTGCGGCTGATGGATAAACCCAGTCCGGTACCGCCAAAACGCCGTGTGGTGGAGGTCTCGGCCTGGGAAAAGCCGTTGAAGATGTGTTGTTGGTGCTCTGGTGCAATGCCAATACCACTGTCGCGTACCGTAAAACGCAGGCTGGTATGGGTGGGTGTGTGCTCCATTTGGGTAATGCTGATCACCACTTCACCTTTGAGGGTGAACTTGATGGCATTGCCGGTCAGATTGACCAGTACTTGCTGCAGGCGCAAGGCATCTCCCATGAGTGTTCTGGGTGCGGCGGGGTCAATGTCGAACAAGACCTCTACCGGTTTGGCTCCCAAATTGGATGAAACGATCACGGAGAGATCACGCATCAGCTTGTCAAGCCGGAAGTTGCGCATTTCAAGCGTCATCTTGCCGGCATCAATTTTTGAAAAATCCAGGATGTCATTGATCAATCCAAGCAAGGACTGTGCGGCTCCTTCGGCTTTGCTGGCATAGTCCTGCTGGCGCTTGTCCAGTTCGGTGTTTTGAATCAGTTTCAGCATGCCCAAAATGGCATTCATGGGGGTGCGAATTTCATGGCTCATGTTGGCCAGAAATCGTGCTTTGGCCTGGGTGGCCGCTTCGGCTTCATCGCGGGCGCTTTGCAAGTGCTGTTCAAGCAACTTGTTGGCGGTGATGTCGGTGCGAATACCGATGTAGTGATGCGGCAATCCATTGCTGTCCAGCAACGGAACAATGGTGGCATTCACCCAGTAAAAACTGCCGTCCTTTTTCCGGTTTTTGACATCACCGTTCCATGTCTTTCCCTGAGTGATGGTGTGCCACATGGCTTCAAACATCTCGGGTGGATGCTCGTCAGATTTCACAATGCGGTGGTTTTGTCCGATCAGCTCTGCCTGCGAGAAACCGCTGATGTCGCAAAAACGTTGGTTGGCATAGGTGATGATGCCATTGAGATCGGTGATGCTCACAATGGCATGTTGATCAAGTGCAAATTTTTGGTTGTTGATGTCGGTGATTTGTGTGTTCAGTCGTGAACTGACGGCATTGAGCGCTTTGCCCAGTGCTTCAATTTCAAGGGTGCGGTTTGACACTTTCAGCGTGTTGCCCTGAGTGTTGTCAAGCGTATTGGCAAACTCAGTGGCTTCACGCAGTGCCCGTAGCGGCTGGCGAAGCAACAAGGTCAACAGCAGCAGCATGGCAGCAATGGCCAATGCCATGACTTTGTAGGATTGAGACCGGATGTTGGCGCTGATGAGGTCAAACTCATCTAGTCGGTAGCTCACCCGAACCCAGCCCAGGGGCTGATCCGCTTCAATTCGATGCCAGGCTGACAGGGTCCCGGCCTGGCCCGCAAGAAAGTCCCGATGGGTGGAGTCGTAAGCATGGGTTTCGAACACCGTTTTCGGGCCATTGAGATCCGGTACCTTGGCCAGTGTGACGAAGTAGCGTGGTGACCAGCTGCCGTTTTTGTTCACCACTTCGGTCAGGGGTTTGCCGTTGGTATCGGTCACCAGTATTGAAAAAATACCTGGGACGGTAGCGGTATGCAAAGTCAGAACTTCAATGGAGGCGGGTTCATTGGTTTGTAAAAAATGGGCATCCACCGCCGCCAGGTTTTGTGCCAAGGCCATCATCTGGGCGGCAATCGACTCTTTGGCCGCCTTGGTTTGATTGTGGGCTACGTAGCTGCCATAGCTCACAATGGTGATCACCAGGCAAATTGCGCCAAACAACATGATCTGGCGTTCCAGACTTTTAGGCAAACCAATACGCACCCAGTTGATCAGGGTTTGAAGCCTGTATTTCATGTCAATTCAGCGCCAAGTGCGCGCGCTCGGCCCGCATGTTTGGCCTGGTACAGCTGCGCATCTGCCAGTGCCAGCAGTGTGGCTGCCTGGGTGGGCGTTGGGCCTGTGTGACAGGCCACGCCCAAACTGATCGTGACGACATTCGTTACGTCAGAGGCCGCATGGCAAATGGCATTGTTGCGCACGGCTTGCTCAAGGTCTTGTGCCAGAACCATGGCATCCCTGTACGCTGTGTCGGGCAGAATGCATGCAAACTCTTCACCGCCATAACGAGCCACCAGATCAGCAGGTCGGCGTAAGCAGGCTTTGAGTGTTTGGGCGACGGTGCATAGGCAATCATCACCAGCCTGGTGGCCGTAGTAGTCGTTGTAACGTTTGAAAAAATCCACATCGATCATGACCAGCGCCAAAGGTGACTGAGCGCGTGCTGAGCGAGCGATTTCAATGGCGAGTTGTTGGTCAAAATAGCGCCGATTGAAGACTCCGGTGAGTCCATCCAGAAATACCAATTTTCGCAACAAGTCAGATTGGAATTTGAGCGTGAGCTGAGTGTGAACCCTGGCCCGCACCACAGCCGGATTCACGGGTTTGCTGATGAAGTCGACCGCGCCCAGTTCCAGACCACGGGTTTCCTGCGCTGCATCGGTGTGGGCGGTGACAAAAATCACTGAGATATCGCGTGTACTTGGATCGGCTTTGAGTGCAGCGCAAACTTCAAATCCATCCATGCCCGGCATCACAATGTCAAGCAGGACCAAATCAGGTGGTGTGGTTCGGCAAAAGTTAAGGGCTTGTGCCCCGTCAGTGGCCATGAAGACCTGGTAGTTCGCTGCAAAAATCTGGTGCATGACCTGAATATTGATCGGCTGATCGTCGACCACCAAGAGACGCGGTTTTGCGGCAGCCACGCCTAAAAACTTGACATAGTTGTTTTCAGGGTAGGGCATGGGCGTATATGTTGACAGCCGTATCAATTCAGAAACTGAATTGAACCACAAATTCAGCTACTGTTTCGTTGCAGTCTGGTAACTGCTTTCGTGGGAAAATAAAGAAACTTTATTACAAGGAGATTGATTCATGCCACGTCGTGCTACCAAAATAGTTGCCACCTTAGGCCCTGCGTCCAGTGATCCGGCGTTGCTGGAGCAAATGATCCGTGCCGGGGTGAATGTGGTACGACTGAACTTCAGTCACGGCAAAGCGCAGGATCACATCGACCGGGCTAACATGGTACGTGCTGCCGCCAAACGTGCCGGACGTGAGGTTGGCATCATGGCGGATCTGCAAGGGCCGAAAATTCGGGTCGGCAAATTTGCCGAGGGCAAGGTGATGCTGGAGCCCGGAGCCCAGTTTGTGATGGATGCCGCGCGAACCGAGCTAGGCGACGTGCACTGCGTAGGGCTTGACTACAAAGCTTTGCCGCGAGAAGTGGTTGCCGGTGATGTGCTGCTGCTCAACGACGGACTGATCGTCATCACCGTGAATAAGGTCGAGGGTGAAGCGATTTACACCACAGTCAATCTCGGCGGAGAGTTGTCCAACAACAAAGGCATCAACAAACAAGGCGGCGGCCTGAGCGCTCCAGCACTGACAGCCAAGGACATGGATGACATTCGCACCGCCATGAGTTTCAAAGCCGACTATGTGGCGGTGAGTTTCCCCAAAAATGCGACCGACATGGAAATGGCACGCCAACTCTGCAATGTGGCCGCTGAAGATGGCCACCGCCCAGGCCTGATTGCCAAAATTGAGCGCGCCGAGGCCATTCCGAAGCTGCTGGAAATTTTGTTGGCCAGCGACGGCATCATGGTGGCACGCGGTGACTTGGCGGTGGAAGTGGGCAACGCGGTGGTGCCTGCCCTGCAAAAACGCATGATCAAACTGGCGCGTGAACATGACCGTGTGGTGATCACCGCCACGCAGATGATGGAGTCCATGATCACCAACCCGGTGCCCACCCGTGCCGAAGTGAGTGACGTGGCCAATGCGGTACTTGATGGCACCGATGCGGTGATGCTGTCGGCAGAAACTGCGGCGGGCAAATACCCGCTCGAAACGGTGCGTGAGATGGCCAAGATTTGTCATGCGGCCGAGGGCGGGGAGATGTTCAAGCTGGAAGCCGATTTCACTGGCAAGATTTTTTCCCGCATTGATCAGACCATTGCCATGGGGGCCTTGTTTACTGCACACCACCTGGGCGCAAAGGCCATTGTGGCCATGACCGACAGTGGTGCTACCGCTTTGTGGATGAGCCGCCATCTGATTCAGGTGCCGATTTATGCGTTGACCTCCAAGATTGCCACGCAACGCAAAATGACGCTGTACCGCAATGTGCGACCACTGCTCATCGATACCAGTGCTGATCGTGACACGGCCCTGGCCGAGGCCGAGGCCGATCTGAAATCACGTGGCGTGGTGCAAACCGGGGATGTTTATGCCATTACCTGCGGCGAGCCTATGGGTTCACCTGGCGGGACCAATATGCTCAAGATTTGCCGGGTGGTTTGACCGGCAGGACATAGCGCCCTGCGGAGACTGGCTGCTGTTTGCCTTTTGCTTGAATGCTGACGAGTTCGGTGGGTGGATGTACCAGGCGAGCCACTGGGCCAGCCAATAAGTTACCACCAGTGGCGTGGTCACACAAGCGTTTGGCGGTGTTGACGGTGTCACCAATGACATCGTGAATTTGGGACGATTGGGCACCAAAAAATCCCTCCACCACCGGTCCAATCCACAGCCCGGCACCTGCAGTCAGTTGCAACGGTGCTGTGGCTTGAATGGCTGCTTGCAGGGCTTGCAGCATCAGCTGTTCGGCCTGGCTGTTGGCGGGTAACACCAGCAGCACCTCGTCGCCACTCATCTTGGATTTGATCAAGCTGGTTCCGCAGGCATCCAGTACGGCGGCGTAAAAACCATTGAGCATGTCGATGACCGCTTCTGGCGGATGGGCCTCGCTCCAGGATGTAAAACCGCGAATGTCAATAAACCCAATAGCGCGATCCACCCGGCTGGCGGCATGCGGGCCACTGTCGCGCAGCACTTCTTCAACGACATGGCTGCCAAAACCCCAGCGAGACAGTGTTTTGAGCTGTTCCAGCAGTTTGTCAATCACCGCGCGTTGCCGCCGGGCAAGCCAGGTCAGCGCAATCAACGCCCCAATTTGGGTGATGGTGAGTGCCAGCAGAAATGCATGTGGCGCAGATTTGAAAAAGTCGTCGACACCTTCAAACCAGTCCTGATCACGCAAGTCAAGAGCAATGTAGAAAAACAGGGGCCCAATACCTTGCACGGCACGCGCCAACACCGTGCCCATCATGGCGCGAACTGGATGATCTTTGTGGGTCTCCAGGGAGAGTCCCCACACAAACAACAGTGTCAGCACAATGAAGGTCAGGTGCTTGGGTTTGACAAAAAAAGCCCAGCCTTCAATATAGGATTCAACCACGGCGTAGCACAGCAAGCCTATCAACCGCGCCCACCATGGATTGGGCAGACCCAGATGGCGGCGCTGCGACAGCCACGCGCTTTGTCCCAGGGCCAGTGCAAACAGCACATACACATCGGGCTTGCCAAACATGGCATCCCATTCCCAGATGGCCTCCAGGAGCAACAAAAACAGGGCGATCTGACTCACACCTTGAAACAGCTCAGTGAGAAACATGCTCAGCCAGGAGCCCTTTAAGGTGTTGGCCACCTGTTGGTCGAGCGCGTCATAGGGTTGAGTCATTTTGCGGATGGCGTGTGAAGTGACTGCAACTTTAGCTCTTTCAGGGTTTTTATTGTGCAATGTTCTGGTGCAGCAAGCGTGAGGTCACCGGATCAAAATAGGCCTCAACCACTTGGTTGGCGCGATTAAAGCCATAAATTTCATAGCAATTGTTTCGATCAGCCCGAAACGTTTTGATACGGTAGCCACGGTGCTGCGCCAGCAGCTTCATTTCCTCTTCTGGCATCCATTCACTGCGGGGTGCAGTGGTGCAAATCTGGGTGTTCATGAACCGGTTGTAGCCGTTTTGGGCCGACGCTGAGCTGGCCGAGGCTGGTTTGACCGCCGGGCGAGCTTGCGCCAAAGCGAGGTCTGGGGTGAGCAGTAGTGCGCTGGACAGCAGCCACGCGGCAATCAGTGAAAAGTGTGTTTTCATGGGGTGTTGTGGTTGAACGTGATGGTTTATTGTGTGTTGACAGAATTAACGCTCGCTTAATCCATTGGGTGTGCTGGATGCATCAGCCAGATGCAAGGTGTATCGCTAGAATCTCCAAAAGTTACCAACCAGTTACCAACCCAGAAGGAAATCATCATGGCACTTGTTTCTATGCGCGAACTGCTTGACCATGCTGCAGCCAATGGCTACGGCATTCCGGCTTTTAATGTCAATAACCTGGAGCAGGTCCAGGCCGTGATGTCGGCGGCGGACGAGGTAGGCTCCCCGGTGATTC
This sequence comes from Comamonadaceae bacterium, assembly GCA_008080595.1. Lineage (GTDB taxonomy): Bacteria > Pseudomonadota > Gammaproteobacteria > Burkholderiales > Burkholderiaceae_C > Rhodoferax. Next base: position 5,336 of record VIKI01000078.1, on the reverse strand, counting down.
TGCAAGCCAGTGCCGGTGCGCGCAAATATGCCGGTGAGCCTTTTATCAAACACCTGATTCTGGCGGCCATCGAAGCCTACCCCCACATTCCGTTGGTGATGCATCAAGATCACGGCCAAAACCCGGATGTGTGCCAGGGCGCAATCAACCTGGGCTTCAGCTCGGTGATGATGGACGGCTCTTTGATGAGTGATGGCAAAACCATCGCCAGCTTTGACTACAACGCCGAAGTGACCCGCAAAGTGGTTGACATGGCTCACGCCGTGGGTGTGACGGTGGAAGGCGAACTGGGTTGCCTGGGCAGCCTTGAAACCATGAAGGGCGACAAAGAAGACGGCCACGGCACCGATGCCACCATGACCCGTGAGCAAATGCTGACCGACCCTGAGCAAGCGGCTGAGTTTGTCCAACGCACCCAACTCGATGCGCTGGCCATTGCCATTGGCACCAGCCATGGGGCGTACAAATTCACCCGCAAGCCCACCGGTGACATTCTGGCCATCGACCGCGTGATGGAAATCAACCGCCGCTTGCCCAACACCCATCTGGTGATGCATGGCTCCAGCAGCGTGCCGCAGGAATCGCTGGCCATCATCAACCAGTATGGTGGCAAGATGAAAGAAACCTACGGTGTGCCGGTAGAGGAAATCCAGAAAGCGATCAAGTTTGGCGTGCGCAAGATCAACATCGACACCGACATCCGCCTTGCCATGACCGCTGCGGTGCGCAAGTTCATGGCTGAGAATCCTGACAAATTTGATGCCCGTGACTGGCTCAAACCGGCTCGCGAAGCGGCCAAAGCCTTGTGCAAACAACGTTATCTGGAATTCGGCTGCGAAGGCCAGGGCAGCAAGATCAAGGGCCATAGCCTGCAAGTGGTGGCGGGCCAATACGCCCGTGGCGAACTGGCCCAGGTTGTGAATTGATCAGACCGGCAGGTGATTGAAAAAACCACCCTTGGGTGGTTTTTTTGTTTTGGCTGTGCTCTTCACATGGCTTGCGGCATAATTCGGCCGTACACCTTCAATGTGTATGACTGAGAGGATGACCATGAACACCCGAACCAACATCGTGATTGACGACGAGCTGATCGCCCAAGCCATGCTGCGGGCCAGGGTTACAACCAAAAAAGCAGCGGTTGAGGCGGCGCTCAGAGCTTATGTGCGCAAACCGGATTACGCTGGCTTGTTGGCTCTGCGGGGCTCGGACGTGCTTGACCCGGACTACGACCCGAGAGGCCCTTACGGCTTGACACCTGAGGCACTTGCACGCCGTGGTTGGCACACTTTTGAAGAGGCACGCATGGCCATCGAAAAGCAAGGAGATGATCTGCTGACCCAAGCTGTTGCAGCAGAACACAAGCCGGGCAAAGCAGTGCGCCAGACCCGTGCCCAAAAATCCCACGTGACTGATGCATGATCGCCGACACGTCTGCCTGGATAGAATTTTTGCGTGCCAGTGATGGTGTCGCTGACCGGCGTTTGCGGCGTGCTTTTCGGGATGGCGAAGAAGTCTGGGTGCCCGATGTCGTTTACCGCGAGGTCTTGCAAGGTGCCAGCAAGTTGTCCATTTTTTATGAGCTCCAAGAATTACTCGACACCATGCCTGCCTATATCAGCGCAGACCCGTGGGAATTGTCTCGCAGCGCGGCACTTTTGTATGCACGTTGTCGCTGGCAAGGCTTCACGGTGCGTAGCCCGAACGATTGCCTGATTGCAGCTTGCGCCATTGAATCCAACCAACCCTTGCTGGCCCGAGACCGTGACTTTGCCACCATGGCACGCATTGAACCTAAACTCATCCTCATTTCCTGACCTTGTTTGATTGAACCTGACCGCCATGACAACCACTCCGACCGCCCTGCATACCTCCAACATTACCTCTTTGCCCCTGCTGGCACGCGGCAAAGTGCGCGACAACTACGCCGTAGGCGATGACCGTATCCTGATGGTGGCCAGCGACCGCATCAGTGCCTTTGACGTGATCATGGGCCAACCGATTCCCGGCAAGGGTGAGTTGCTGACCCAAATGGCCTTGTTCTGGTTTGACAAGCTCGGCCCCAAGGGGCTGAACATCTGCCCGATTCACCTCACCGGTGAGGCCCCCGAGAGTGTGGTCACAGCCGCCGAAGTGCCGCAAGTGGCGGGCCGCTCCATGCTGGTCAAGCGATTGAGGCCGATTCTGGTGGAGGCCGTGGTGCGCGGCTACCTGGCCGGCAGTGGCTGGAAGGAATACCAGGACAACGGTGCGGTGTGTGGTGTGCAACTGCCCGCCGGTTTGAAAAATGCCAGCAAATTGCCCGAGCCGATTTACACCCCGGCCGCCAAGGCCGAGATGGGTGACCATGACGAAAACATCACGTTCGAGAAAACCGTCGAGATGATCGGCATCGACCTGGCCACCCGCATCCGCGACATCAGCATTGCCCTGTACCAAGCCGCCAGCGAGATTGCCGCAGCCAAAGGCATCATCATTGCTGACACCAAGTTCGAGTTTGGCCTGGACACCGACGGCACGCTGGTGCTGATGGATGAGGTGCTGACACCGGACTCATCCCGCTACTGGCCGCTGGAGAGCTACCAGGAAGGCCGCAACCCCCCCAGCTACGACAAGCAATTTCTGCGCGACTGGCTGGAAACCGCCCAGGTGGCCGGCAAGCCCTGGAGCAAAACCCCGCCGGCTCCGCACTTGCCGCATGACGTGATTGAAAAAACCGCTGCAAAGTACCAAGAGGCGTTGACTCGCCTGACAACCTGAGTTTTGAATGAAATTGGCTTCTGGCGCTTATTTAACAAGCGCTAGCAGCTATTAATTTTGTAGCTGTTTGCGTGTTGGAGCGTCTGCCTGTGCCCGACCAGGCCAGCATGTCACAACCCGATACCACCACAAAGCTTGAACTGCGTTCAAGAATCGGCTCCCGTTCAACAACCTACAGGAGACCGACATGGCAGCCAAGAACATTTTGATGATTTGTGGTGATTATTGTGAGGACTACGAAACCATGGTGCCGTTCCAGGCACTGCTGGCCGTAGGTCACACGGTGCACGCGGTGTGCCCCGACAAAAAAGCCGGTGACCAGATCAAGACCGCCATCCACGACTTTGAAGGCGCACAAACCTACAGCGAAAAACCTGGCCACAACTTTGCGCTGAACGCCAGCTTTGCCGACATCAACGTGCAAGACTACGATGCCCTGGTGCTGCCCGGTGGCCGTGGCCCCGAGTACCTGCGCACCTACCCGGCCGTGGTGGCCATGGTCAAGCACTTTTTTGATGCCAATAAACCGGTGGCTGCCATTTGCCACGCAGCCCAGTTGCTGGCGGGCTCGGATGTGCTCAAGGGTCGCACCTGCTCGGCTTACCCGGCCTGCCAAGTGGAGGTGGAGCGTGCAGGCGGTACTTACGCCCAGATTCCGATTGATGGTGCGCTCACTGAAGGTAACCTGGTGTCGGCCCCGGCCTGGCCTGCGCATCCGGCCTGGATTGCGCAATTTTTGGCACTGCTGGGGACGCAGATCACGCTGTGAGGATGATCTGGAGTGTTCCATGTGCCAGGTTTTTATCAACGCTGACCCGCACTTGTACGAGTGTCGCGCCCGCTCGGTGCGGCTGCATGGGGTGGCGACCAGCATTCGGCTGGAGAATTTGTTCTGGAACGTGCTCGATGCCATTGCCCAGCGCGATGGCATGAGCGTGCCACAGTTGTGTACCAAGCTGTACGACGAGCTGATTGAGGCGCGTGGCGAGGTTGACAACTTTGCCTCGTTCCTGCGGGTCTGCAGTGGCCGTTATCTGGCCTTGCTGCTCTCGGGCGGCATTCCGCTGGATGCCTCCATCCCGATTGCCAGCCTGAATGCCCAGCGGGTGCTGGCCACAGAAACCTGGCCGATGGCGCAGCGCTCGCCGCTGCGCGTGGCCTAAAGCTGTGAACCGCTCAGTTCAGCATCATGCTCAGCTTGCGCCGGTAGCTTGACACCAGCGCGGCCTGCGGGTCTTCCTGCACGGCGGCTTTGCCCAGCACCTCAATGCCGCCGGCCGTTTTGCCGGTGGCTTGGGCCGCCGCTTTGGGCTTGGGCGGGGTCAACAGCTCCAGAATGGCCACAAAGGTTTTGCGCGGGGCTTCATCGCCCCACTTTTTGTCGCGCATGATGATTTCTAGCAACTCGTCCATGGCGGTCGTCCACTCGCCAGCCGCCATCAACAAGCGGGCTTTGGCAAAGCGCACTTCAAAATCGCGTTTGTTGGCCGCAATTTTTTCGTCGAATTGCTCAATCGTCCAGGTGGCATAGGGTTCTTTGCTTGAAAACACAATGGCTCCGAGCCAATGCGCCAGGGCCTCAAAGCGCAGTGGGCGCGGAATCTCAGTTAATTTGGGGGCCAGTGCCGCCCCGGCTTCCTCCAGGCCGCCCAATTCAATCAGCAGCCGGATGTAGTCATAGCGGATGTCGTCATTGCCGGGGTCGGTGGCCAGTGCGTCGGCCAGTTTTTCCAGCGCGGCCTGGGTGTCGCCCGACTCCAGCAGGGCTTGGGCTTGGCCGGTCTCCATTTCGGCGGCCAATTCACCAACGCTTGGCAGGTGCTTGTCCAGAAACGTGCGCACCTGGGGCGCTGTTTGGGCCCCCATGAAACCGTCGACTGGTTTGCCGGCGATCATCAGAATGCAGGTCGGAATGCTGCGGATGCCAAAGGCCTGGGCCAGTTGCTGCTCTTCATCGGAGTTGATTTTCACCAGTGTGAAACGGCCTTGGTACTCCTCTTCAAGCGTCTCCAGAACGGGGCCGAGCGACTTGCAGGGGCCGCACCAGGGTGCCCAAAAGTCGATCAGGATGGGCGTGTTCATGGAGGCGGCAATCACCTCGGTTTCAAAATTTTGGATGGTGACATCAATCATGGTGCTAACTCTCAGTGGCAAACGTAAAATTCGCGGATGAACTCTACACAAATCGGTGTGCTCATGGGCTCCAGCTCAGATTGGGACACCATGCAACACGCAGTCCACATTCTCCAACACTTCGGCATCCCGCACGAGGCCCGCGTGGTCTCTGCCCACAGAATGCCTGATGACATGTTTGCCTATGCCGAGACGGCGGTCGGCCGTGGTTTGAAGGCGATCATCGCCGGGGCCGGTGGCGCAGCGCACCTGCCCGGCATGCTGGCGGCCAAGACCACGGTGCCGGTGCTGGGCGTGCCGGTGGCCAGCAAACACCTCACCGGGATGGATTCCCTGCACAGCATTGTGCAAATGCCCAAAGGCATTCCGGTGGCCACCTTTGCCATTGGTGCGGCGGGGGCGGCCAATGCCGCGCTGTTTGCGGTGGCCATGCTGGCCAACAACGA
>VIKI01000077.1 GCA_008080595.1 Comamonadaceae bacterium | reverse complement strand
TGGATCTGGATGCCTTGATTGCCTACTTCAAGGCCAACTCCCCGGTCAGCCCACCAGCCCCGCGGGTGACCCGGCTGAACTGATGGTGCACAAGGCATTCGGCATGGCCCTGCTGGCCAGCTTGCTGGGCGCAGGCCCTGGCGCAGCCGCCGCCGAGCCCGATGCCCAGCATCAAAGCATTGCCGAGGCCGCCACCAGCGCACAGACCCGTTGCTACAAACACATGTACCGCGACACCCATGCCTATGCCCAGTGCCTGCGTGACCTGCGCCACGCACAGAGCGATTCACCCCTGCAAAAGCTGGGGATCGAATACTTTGCCTTTGTCGGCGCTTTGAGCTACCTGCGAGTCGGCCACCTGAACGCCGATCAGATTGCCGCCGAGTTTTTGAAAGACTACCGGCTCACCCAACAGCAAGTCGGCATCAGCGATGCCGACTTGTGCCGCACCATCCCCGGCGACTGCACCGTGCGCCTGGCGCAAACCCGCGAGATGGAAGCCGCCCCACCCCCACCCATGGGCCTGCGCGTGCAGTGCATCGGCCGGGTCTGCAGCATGCTTCCGGCGCAGTGAGGGGCTTGCAGATGGCCTTGTTTTACTATTAAATAAATAGCTTCTTGCGCTTTAATAATAAGGGATGGAGTCCTATTTAATGCATAAACAAACTCAGACTAGCCCGTCCTGATCTGCATGCGCCAGGCGTGCCAACAGGCGCACAAGTGCAACTCAGCTATCGAAGTACTATTCCCACATGAACAAAGAACCTGACAACTATGACACCCCCTGGAAAGAAGCCGTTGAGCGCTACTTTCCAGAATTCATGGCGTTTTACTTCCCCGCCGCCCACGCCCAAATTGACTGGGACAAAGAACATGCCTTTTTGGAACAAGAGCTGGCCGCCATCGTGCAAGATGCCGAGTTGGGCAAACGCCACCTAGACAAACTGGTCCGTGTCAGCCAGCTGAACGGTCAAGAGGACTGGATTTACCTCCACCTCGAGATTCAAGGCCAGGCGCAAACCGCGTTTGCCGAGCGCATGTTTGTCTATAACTACCGCATTTACGACCGCTACCGTCGCCCGGTGGCCAGCATGGCCGTACTGGCCGATGACAGCTCGCACTGGAAGCCGCAAGCGTTTGGCTACGACGTGCTGGACTGCCAAATGGGCATTCGGTTCCCCATTGCCAAACTGATGGACTACACCGGTCGCGAGGCTGCCCTGCAAGACGATCCCAACCCATTTGCCCTGGTCACCTTGGCTCACTTGCAAACCCAAGCCACCCGGCACGACCCGCAAGCCCGCTTTGATGCCAAATGGACGTTGATCAAACTGCTCTACAACCGGGGCTGGGAAAAGCAACGCATCATCGACCTCATCTTTGTGCTGGACTGGATGATGAAGCTGCCCGAGCACTTTAAAAAGCAGCTATGTCAAAATATCGACCACCTCGAACAGGAGAGAAAAATGGCTTACGTTTCAAGCTTTGAAGAAGTTGGTATTGAAAAAGGCATGCAAGCTGGCATACAAGCTGGCCGACAAGAAGGCATACAAACCGGCGAAGGCCTAGCACTGCAAAAGTTGCTGACCAAGCGTTTTGGCGAGTTGCCCACCGAGACTATCGACCAAATCACCACAGCCAGCACCGTTCAAATTGAGGCCTGGCTTGATTTGGTACTGGACGCTCCCAGCATCGACGTTATTTTTGCGTCAACCCGCCACTGACCAAACCAGGTATCAGCAGGTTCATTGGTGTCTAACCCCCTGCCTCTCCAAAGTGATGACTGGGCTGGCTTCAGACAGGCTGCTATCACTGCATAATTAATAGTTTCTAACGCTTATAAATAAAGGGCTTTCGGCTTGTTTGATGCCTAAACATCCAATAAGCTGCCAGCCCTTTGCGTTTTCCAAGACAGCCCCAAAAAAGCAGTCCGCCTCAACCTAGATTCCTCAGTTGGACGCGCCCGAGTGGGCTGTCAGGGGCGTGTCTGGGTAGGCGAGACGACGCGGAAGGCTCCCTTCGAGGAGGAGCAACGCCCCCAGGCGCGTTCCTGGCGGCTCAATCGGGTGCGTAGCGATGTCACCCAAATGGCGAAACTGATCAACGCTGAAAAAGTCAATATTCATAGGCACTTACTGGTACAAATGAGCGGTCAACTGAGGAATCTAGGTTCAAGTCAATCCAGCCTCAGCTCAAGGCTGCACCGCAGCCCCGCCCCCACCCATGGGCCTGCGCGTGCAGTGCATCGGCCGGGTCTACAGCCTGTTGCCTGCGCAGTAGGTCGGACTGGCAGGTCAGGCATCATCACTATCAATACAAGAGCTGCTTGCGCTTGATTTATAAGCGCCAGAGGCCAATATTGACAACAATCCATGGCACAACCTCTCTGCAAGACTTGGGCTATTTCGCAGCGAGGGCTCCCAACTCACCCGGTTGCCAACCGCCTCCCAGTGCCTTGAATGCCGTGACTGCCGCACGTGCCGATTCTGTTTGCGCCTGCACTCGCGCATCAGAGGCACGCAACAGCGTGTCGTCAGCTTGCAAGACTTCAATCTGGCTGACAACCCCCTTTTGATAGGCCGCAAACGAAGCGCCCCGCGCACGGCCAAGCGAGTCCACCCCCTGGGTCAGCACCGCAGCCTGCTCTTCACGCTTGACCATGGCCGACAAGGCGTTTTCCACATCTTCCGTGGCCCGCAGGGCTGCCAGTCGATAGGCTGCCAACATCTCGGCTTCCTGCCCTTTGGCCTGCTCAATCTGCGCGTTGATGCGGCCAAAATCGAACAAACGCCAGCGCAGGCCGAGCACACCAGCCGCCTGACTGGCCCCGCTGCTGAACAGATTGCTGCCCGACACCGAGGTTGTGCTGCCGATCAACCCACTCAAAGAGAGCTTGGGGTAGTACTCGGCAATGGCGACACCGATACGGGCGCTGGATGCAGCGGGCGGCCGGAATCTCTTTGATTTCGAGCAACTCCGCCCGGTGTGTGCCAGGAGCTGAGCCCAGCATCACGTCCAGTGCGTTCATGGCCACGTCCAAACCCGCCTCAAGCACCGGAACGACGGCCCGAACCTGTGCCAGAGCGCCTTCGGCCTGCCTGACTTGCCACTCAGCCGCCAGTCCCTTGCCATGCAAGAGGCTGATCTTTGAAAGCAATTCCTGCTGCGTCTGTACCTGGCGGCGGGCAATCTCCAGGCGGGCTTGTAAACCACGGATGCTGATGTAGATGTCGGCGGTCAGTGCCGCCACCACCAGGCGCGTGGCCACTACCCCCGCTTGCGAGGACTGGTAGTCGGCCAATGCCGCTTCCTGCCCTCGGCGCAGCCCGCCGAACACGTCCAGCTCCCAACTCGCGCCAAGATTGACCTCATCCGTAGTGCCGTAACGGTCAAAACCAGGCGTGGCGCTCATGACCCGCCCGAGCGGGGTTTCCGCCGACTGGTAAGCCCTGGCCGCCTGCCCGCTCACCTGGCCGGTGGGTTGCAATGCGGCGTTGGCCGCGCCCATCCCGGCACGCGCTTGCGTCACACGGGCACTGGCCTGTGCCAGATCAAGGTTTTGCGCCATCGCTTGTGTCACAAAGCGTGTCAGTAGCGAATCGCCAAACCCCGACCACCAGGTGGCGAGGTCGGCGCTGGATGTCGCCAGTCGCTGATCCACGGCAGTCTGGCCCTGGAACCGCTCTGGCAAGGGCATGTCGGGCTGGACGTAGTTGGGGCCAACGGCGCAGCCTGCTGACAGGCTGGCCATGAGGAGTGCAATCAAAGTGTGTTTAGGCAGCATAAGCTTCCTCCATTCAAATCAAGGTGTGACCATTATACCTATTGGTCACTAGTTGCTCAATCTTTTCGACTAGAGTAAGCTGTAGCCCATGAGCAACACAAATACCCGCCCCACTGCAGGCCGTGGCCCGACCGACCACGAGGTGCGCAACCAGATCGTGGCCGCTGCCAACGAGCACTTCAGCCACTATGGCTACGAAAAAACAACGGTTTCCGACCTTGCGAAGGTCATCGGCTTTTCGAAGGCTTACATCTATAAATTCTTTGAGTCCAAGCAGGCCATTGGCGAGATCATCTGCGCAAACAATCTGGCGGCGATCGAGACCGAGGTTCGGGCAGCCATTGACCAGGCCGATCAGCCGCCCGAGAAGCTGCGACGTATGTTCAAAACCATCGCCGAGTCGAGCCTGCGTCAGTTTTTCCGGGATCGCAAGCTCCATGACATGGCGGTATCTGCCGTGACAGCGCGCTGGCCATCCACACTCGCTTATGAAGAGCGCATACAAGCGTTGCTGCGAGACATCTTGCAACAAGGGCGACAAAGCGGCGACTTTGAACGCAAAACCCCCCTGGACGAAGCCGCAATGGCGATTTTTCTGGTCATGCGCCCTTACCTGCACCCGGTGATGCTGCAGCACAGCTTCGATTACGGCGAAGAGGCATCAGCGCAGCTTTCCAGATTAGTGCTCCGCAGTCTTTCGCCGTAAAAATTTTGTTGTGACTATTGACTAAATTAGTCACATGTTTAACAATGAAGGTCTCGATTACTTTGCTAAAGGGACTTTCATGCTTCGGCCTCACCTCGCTACACCTCTACTCTTTTGTGCACTGCCGCTGGCGCTGGTCGCTTGCGGCGAAAAGACATCATCCACCGATCCACGCACGGCCATCCCCCTGGTGCGTGCAGCCCTCGTCCAGGAGGCCAGTGCGGCCACCCGTTCGTTCACGGGTACCGTAGTGGGGTTTCGCGTCTCGGGCAAGGTGTTGGAACGGCTGGTGGATGCCGGACAAAGCGTCAAGCGCGGTCAGCCGCTGATGCGCATCGATGCGGTTGATCTGAAACTTGCGGCGCAGGCGCAGCAGGATGCGGTCGCTGCGGCGCGGGCGCGGGCACGCCAGACAGCGGACGATGAGGCCCGCTTTCGCGACCTGCGCGGAACCGGGGCCATCTCAGCATCCAGCTATGACCAAGTCAAGGCTGCGGCAGATGCTGCCCAAGCGCAACTCAGCGCAGCCGAAGCCCAAGCCGATGTGGCCCGCAATGCAAGTCGCTACACGGAGCTGGTGGCCGATGGCGACGGCGTGGTCATGGACACACTGGCCGAACTCGGTCAGGTCGTGAGCGCCGGGCAACCCGTGGTACGTCTGGCCCACGCTGGCCGTCGTGAGGCGGTGATCCAGCTGCCGGAAACCCTGCGCCCGGCCATCGGATCGGCCGCACAAGCCACGCTGTTTGACAAAGACGGCATGGCCGTTCCTGCCAAGCTGCGGCAGCTCTCCCATGTGGCGGATCGCCTCACCCGCACCTTTGAAGCCAGGTACGTGCTCGATGGCGAGCTGTCCAACGCGCCATTGGGCAGCACGGTGGTGATCCAGATTTCGGATGGAGCTTCCTCAGCAAAAAATGGTTTGAACGTGCCGATGGGTGCGTTGTTTGACGCGGGCAAGGGGCCGGGGGTGTGGGTCATCAAGGGTGAGCCCACCAAAGTGTCCTGGCAACCCGTCGCCATCCAGCGCATGGATGACACCGCAGCCTACGTTGCGGGTCAGATCAAGCCAGGTGAGCGCATCGTCGCGCTTGGCGCACACCTGCTGCGCGATGGCGAGCAGGTTCGGGTGGCGGGTCTGGCCAATGCCACAGCAACGCAAGGAGCACGTCCGTGAACGAAGGCCGTTTCAACCTGTCGGCGCTCGCGGTACGCGACCGCGCCATCACCCTGTTCCTGATCCTCATGATCTCGGCGGCAGGCATTCTGGCGTTCTTCCAGCTCGGGCGTGCGGAAGACCCGCCGTTCACGATCAAGCAGATGACGATCATCACCGCCTGGCCGGGAGCAACGGCGCAGGAAATGCAGGATCAGGTCGCCGAACCCCTGGAAAAGCGCATGCAGGAATTGCGCTGGTACGACCGCACGGAAACCTACACCCGCCCTGGTCTGGCCTTCACCATGGTCTCCTTGCTCGATAAAACGCCACCTTCGGCGGTTCAGGAGGAGTTCTACCAAGCCCGCAAGAAGGTCTCAGACGAGGCCAAAAAGCTGCCCACAGGTGTCATTGGCCCGATGGTCAACGACGAATACGCAGACGTGACCTTTGCGCTCTTTGCCCTCAAAGCCAAGGGTGAACCGCAACACTTGCTGGTGCGTGAAGCAGAAACGCTGCGCCAGCAACTGTTGCACGTGAAGGGCGTGAAAAAGGTCAACATCATCGGGGAGCAGCCCGAACGCATCTTTGTCTCGTTCTCTCACGACCGCCTGGCCACCTTGGGTGTTGCGCCGCAAGATATCTTCGCCGCGCTCAACAACCAGAACATGTTGACCCCAGCCGGCTCCATCGAGACAAAGGGCGCACAGGTCTTCTTGCGGGTCGATGGTGCATTTGACACGCTGGAGAAAATCCGCCAAACCCCGATCGTCGCGCAGGGGCGCACGCTGAAACTGTCGGACGTTGCAAGCGTCGAGCGCGGTTATGAAGACCCCTCCACCTTCCTGATCCGCAACGGCGGTGAACCGGCGCTGTTGCTGGGTGTGGTGATGCGCGACGACTGGAACGGGCTTGATCTGGGCAAGGCGTTGGAGGCGGAAGTCAGCCAGATCAACGCAGATCTGCCGCTAGGTATGTCCCTGAGCAAGGTGACCGATCAGGCCGTCAACATCGCTTCAGCGGTGGATGAGTTCATGGTCAAGTTTTTTGTCGCGCTGCTGGTCGTGATGCTGGTGAGCTTTGTCAGCATGGGCTGGCGTGTGGGGATCGTGGTGGCCGCAGCCGTACCGCTGACGCTGGCCGTGGTCTTTCTGGTGATGCTGGCCATGGGCAAGAACTTTGACCGCATCACGCTGGGCTCACTGATCCTGGCGCTCGGGCTGCTGGTGGATGATGCCATCATCGCGGTCGAAATGATGGTGGTGAAGATGGAAGAAGGCTACAACCGCGTCGCGGCTAGCGCCTATGCCTGGAGTCTGACGGCCGCCCCCATGCTGTCGGGCACCTTGATCACCGCAGTGGGCTTCATGCCCAATGGTTTTGCGCGGTCTACGGCGGGGGAATACACCAGCAATATGTTCTGGATCGTCGGCATTGCGCTGATCGCCTCGTGGGTGGTCGCGGTGGTGTTTACACCCTACTTGGGGGTCAAGCTGCTGCCTGACATGAAGAAGACCCATAGCAGCCACACCGCACTGACCGTCGCCCTCTATGACACGCCGCGCTACAACCGCTTTCGTCAACTGCTGGGGAGCGTCATCGCCCGCAAGTGGATCGTCGCTGGCGCGGTGGTCGCTCTGTTTGTGGTGTCGGTCATCGGCATGGCAGGGGTCAAGAAACAGTACTTCCCGACTTCCGACCGGCCTGAGGTGTTGATCGAGGTGCAAATGCCTTATGGCACGTCGATCCTGCAAACCAGCGCTGCAACGGCAAAGGTCGAGGCCTGGCTTGCGACGCAGAAGGAGGCCAGGGTCGTGACGGCCTACATCGGCCAGGGCGCACCGCGTTTCTTCCTGGCCATGTCGCCTGAGTTACCCGATCCCTCGTTCGCCAAGATCGTGGTGCGCACCGACAACCAGGACGAGCGCGAGGCCTTGAAGTTCCGGCTGCGCCAAGTCATCGCCGACGGCTTGGCTCCCGAGGCGCGGGTGCGCGTCACCCAGATCGTGTTCGGCCCCCCTTCGCCATTCCCGGTGGCCTATCGCGTCACGGGGCCAGACCCAGACAAGCTGCGCGAGATCGCAGCGCAAGTCGAAACGGTGATGCACGCCAGCCCGATGATGCGCACCGTCAACACCGATTGGGGCTCACGTGTGCCAACGCTTCACTTCACCCTCAACCAGGATCGACTGAATGCCGTGGGACTGAGCTCCAACTCGGTGGCCTTGCAGTTGCAGTTCCTGCTGAGTGGGGCACCGCTGACAGAAGTGCGCGAGGACATCCGCTCGGTACAGGTGGTTGGCCGCGCGGCCGGTGATATCCGTCTCGACCCCGCAAAAATCGCTGGCTTATCGCTGGTCGGATCGGCCGGGCAGCGCATCCCCCTGTCACAGGTGGGCAAGGTCGAGGTGCGCATGGAAGACCCCATTCTGCGCCGACGTGACCGCATGCCGACCATCACGGTGCGTGGTGACATCGCCGAAGACTTGCAGCCGCCGGACGTGTCCACGGCCATGACCCAGCAGCTCCAGCCCATCATGGACAAGCTGCCCAGTGGCTACCAGATTGTGGAGGCTGGATCAATTGAGGAATCAGGCAAGGCCACGGTGGCCATGCTGCCAATCTTCCCGATCATGCTGGCCATCACCTTGCTGATCATCGTGTTCCAGGTGCGCTCCATCGCGGGCATGGTGATGGTGTTCCTGACCAGCCCCTTGGGCCTGATTGGCGTGGTGCCGATGCTGCTGCTGTTCAAGCAACCTTTCGGCATCAATGCGCTGGTCGGCTTGATTGCCTTGTCGGGCATCCTGATGCGCAACACGCTGATCTTGATCGGACAGATTCGTGAAAACGAAAAGGCCGGGCTGGATCCGTTCCGTTCGGTGGTGGAAGCCACCGTGCAGCGTTCGCGCCCGGTGATCCTGACCGCACTGGCGGCTGTCCTGGCCTTCATCCCGCTGACCCATTCGGTGTTCTGGGGGACGCTGGCCTACACGCTGATTGGCGGCACGCTTGCAGGGACGGTTCTGACACTGGTGTTCCTGCCGGCCATGTATGCCATCTGGTTCAAGATCAGGCCAAACCCTGCACAAAACTGATCCAGTTCATCCAATCATCCAAACAAAAAGGAACTCATACCATGTCCAATTCCAAAGTCGTCATCGTCACTGGTGTGTCATCCGGCATCGGGCGCTCCGCCGCCATGAAGTTTGCCGAACGGGGTTGCCGGGTCTTCGGCACCGTGCGCAACCCTGCCAATGCGCAAGCCATCCCAGGCGTTGAACTCATCGAGATGGATGTCCGCGACGGGCATCTTGCGCGCGATCAAGGCGGTGCTGCCGCACATGCGCCAGCAGCGAGCAGGCCGCATCGTCAACGTCAGCTCGGTGCTGGGTTTTCTGCCTGCACCCTACATGGCCTTGTATGCGGCCTCCAAACATGCCGTTGAGGGGCTGTCCGAGTCACTGGATCATGAAGTGCGCCAGTTCGGCATCCGTGTGGCGCTGGTTGAACCCTCCTTCACCAAGACCAACCTGGATATCAACGCACCCCAAACTGTTGCCAGCATCCCCGATTACAGCAAGGAGCTGGGTATCGCGTCCAAAGCCGTCCAGAACAATGTGCAAAAGGCACCCTCGCCCGAAGGTGTCGTGACGACGATGGTCAACGCGGCATTGGGGCCCTGGAAGATGCGCCATACGCCCAAAGGCGAGGCATCTTTACTGGCCAAGTTGCGTCGCTTCATGCCTGCGGGCCCGGTTGAGAAGGGTCTGAGAAAAACATTTGGACTCGCCTGAATCGGGGGCGATTCAGAACAAGGATATGACATGACAGCAAAAAATACGAATCAGATTGCTGACTGGAATGATCAAAGCGGTGAGCGCTGGGTCGCCAACCAGGCCCGGCTCGATGCCATGGTGGCAGCGTTCGGCCAGGCCGCGATCGAAGCCGCCGCACCCGCCACTGGCGAGCGCGTGCTGGACATCGGCTGCGGCGCTGGCACGTCGAGTCTGGCTCTGGCCGCCCGCGTCAGCGCGGGAGGGCAAGTGCTGGGCGTGGACATATCCGAACCGCTGATCAGTCGAGCGCGTGCGCTCACGCCACAGGATACGCCAGCCCTGTTCCAGGTGGCCGATGCCAGCAGCGCCGAGCTGCCTGAGGGCGCGTTCGACATCCTGTTCTCGCGTTTCGGGGTGATGTTCTTCGACGATCCGACAGGGGCGTTTGCCCATATGCGACGTGCGCTCCGGCCCGGCGGTCGGGTCGCTTTCGTCTGCTGGCGCGGCGCGGCCGAGAACGATTGGGTGCGCCTGCCAATGAGCGCACTCAAGGGCATCCTTCCGCCGACCGCGCCGCTTCATCCCGAAGCGCCCGGCCCATTTTCGTTCGGCGACCGGGGGCGGGTGTCGCGCATCCTGACGGCGGCCGGCTTCACCGATATCGCCATCACGCCCTTCGATGCTTCCGTCCCGTTCGGTGAGGGCGAGACACGGGATGCTGCCATCGACGACGCAGTGAGGATGGCGCTAGAGGTCGGCCCGCTGTCGCGGGCACTCACTGATCAGCCCGACGACATCCGCGCCCGCGCTTCGGCCGCGACGCGTGCTGCCTTCGCGGGCCTCACCGGCGAGCTGTCGCTGATGATCAACGGCGCAGCGTGGATCGTCATGGCACGCAATCCAGCAAGCTGACAGAGACTAGCAGGAGAGATATCCCCGAGCGGTGGGGCTGGGGCTGACGCGGTAAGGCGTGGCGAACCTGAGCTCAGGCAAGGCCCGGACTCCTGGGATGGCCTTAGGGGCAGTGCTTGCTGACCCGTCAGGCCTCAGACCCATCTGCGTACGCTCTGTTTGTAAGCCTTGTACTCTGCCCCAAATAGAGACACCAGCACACGTTCTTCCGGAATGATTTGGAACCGAGTGATGTAAAGCACATACACGGCAACCCATAGGACGGCTAGCGGATTCGCCAGAAAAACGGCCCATGCTGAAGCGCGCCGCGATAAATTGGGATTGAAAAGCGCGATAAATGGGTAGGTGAGCTATTTTCGCAGAGCGAAAGGAAATTATCTGTTGTGCAACAGGTAATAAGGCTAGATCTCAATCGTCACCAAAGGAAGATCAGGTGCAGAACACTCGATCACACCACCGCGCACAAACGCTTTGCAGCCAATGGGCACACTGGTGCCAAGCATGCGCTGCTGGCTACCCTCGGGCCATGTGACAGTGCTGTCACCCGTTACGGTATGCACAGCGGACACGGTGGCGACTTGTCTAGGGGCCTCTGGGATGAGATCGCGCAGCGCTCGGAAAATGTTGGTGCTGCTCATGCCGTAACCATGCATCGTCGTGATGCCTGATGCGTTGTCCAGGTAGCGCTCAAGTACCACTGACTGGCGCAATTTTGGGCGGTTGTAGCCAACGCGCACGCTGCGCACACGCCCCCGCCATGGCACATTGGCATTGACTTGTACCACTTGGCCAACATCCAAAACACCTGGCTGACCTGGGCCGGTCAGCACTGGCAATTCAAGCACCGGGTCGTAAAACATGCCAGATGATGGCCCAATGATGCTTAAGCCCTTCTGCCGAGCTGCATCAGCGTGAGTGATGAGAGGATCTGCCACCATGTCGCCAATCTTGTCGCCAGCAGTACCAGCACGCTTGACGAGTGCAAGCAGACCGAATGTCGTGCCGCTGACATAGGCTGCGTTGATGCCCGCCCGCTTACTGTAGTGGAGTCCCTGATTAAGCACAGCATCTTGCGCAAGCTCTACATCAGCCGCACCAGTGGCCCATGCCCACGGCGCACCAGACACATCGCCGACACGTTGGCCGTATGGATGGCGTGCCAGCAGCGTAGCGGCAGTCCTATGGCTTTGCAGGTGGCCTCCTGCTGCCTGCACAATAGTTTGCACAGCCTCCAGGGGCGTGCCTCGATGGCTCCATGCACCGGCTGGGATCAGCCAGTCGATCATGCCGCCATTGGCAAGCGCACCTGCACCAATACCCCAATCGAGGTCGATACCGGTGGAGGTCAGCGCATCAAGAGCGATTTGCTGGGCAGTCATGTCGATTGCGTTTGATCTTGTAGATGGATTCACGCCACCGGCAAATGTCGTGACGCTGCGACCATGGATTGTTGTCCTGGTTTTTGCAAACTCCCAGTCACCATCGGGTGGATCGATGGCAAAAACCCACTCAATGCCATCCATCGTGAGCATCAGTTGTGCAGGCGGGCCGTCCAGCGGGAAAAGCTGATCAAACACGCTACCAGGTGCGCTGGCTTGCATCGTCCAGCAGTAACTGCCCCAGTCAGCAGCCACGGAAACATCAAAGATGGGAACGTCAACCATGTCAGGAAGGCGCTTGGCAAATACGTCATGGGTCACCATGTAATACCTCGCGGGAAGGATTTTTAAAAGTGCGGCGGGCTGGGGGATGCACACGAAGCCAAAGACCAAATCAACCGGTTGGCCGGTGATGGGAGGGCAGGAAAAAACCAACTCAGTGCCCCAGTAGGGCGGAACGACCGGCGGGGTTACTGGCAGGTTGTGGATGCCTGCGGGTGGGCGATATGCATCCTGGAAGCGACCGGCGCGGTACACGTGCAGCGGAGCGGCGTAGCCTGCTTTGTCGGTGTGGCCCTTGTGCAGCGGGCTGGCATCTTGCCATCGGCTGTTGATACTGGGCCTGCGGTCGTTCAGGCAGTCCTGAAAGCGGCCCCACAGCCGGGCTGGGACGGGTGCACCATCCTGAAAGCGGCCCTGAATCCGGGGGGTGGTGTCGCGCTGGCCATCCTGGAAGCGCCCTGATAGCTGAGGCGATGGGGCGCGGTGGCCGATCCGGAATGATGATGTGCTGGCCGCGTCGGTGCGCAGAGCGTTGGCGAAGGTAGGGGTGATGCCGGCGTGGGCATACACCGCCTCTTGGGATCGGGCGGTCACGCCGGTGTTAATGGTCAGTGCGTGCTGCTGAGGCTGCGTCAGGCCGGACTCGATGGCGGTTGCCTCTTGAGAGGTGGACTGCACTTGGCCGACTGCGGGGCGAGATGTGTCGCTGTTGTATAGGATGCCGATTGACCCGCTTAATTCGGGAAGGGTCAGCGTGCAGGCCACCGGAACCCCAAGTAACACACCCACAGAACCAGTCAAGCCAGGCAGCGTGATGGCGCAAGACACCGTGGCATCTACAGCAACAGGCTCATCCGTCTGCCCAAACACCAGCTCGACTGGCTGCCCGGTAATGGGCGGCTGGCTAAAAATAAGATCGACGGCCATGGGCTCAGGCGAGGGTGCACACGCCAATCAATGCACGGCCACCCGCGTAGAGCATGGTGCCCGTTGTACCGCTGAGCTTGAAGTCGCCAGTGCCCGCGCTGTCAGACACAGAGCCATCCGTCATCCAGTCGCCATTGCCGTTGACATGCCGCGCCCACAGCGCCGCACCGCCATTGGTGATCAGGTCTCCGCTTGGGTCGGCTTGAGACAATGTGAGAACACCATTTGAAATGACTCCACACGGCTTGCCCAGGATCACGACCACCAGAGGGTCGCCCCCTGGGTCTGCGCCACCACCTGGCTGTGTGGTGGCGTAAAAATACAGCTTACTGTTGCCGATGCCCGTGTCTGCGTGAGCCAATGTGCCCGCAAGGCGGGCTATGTTGTGGGCGGGGGAGATGATCACGGCATCAGCTCCGGCGTGATGTTGGAGCCGATCACGCCGTTGTTTGTACCCGTGTGATCGTAGCTGTTGACTGTGTACTGCTGCAACTCATCGACGAAACGGAAGTCATAGGCCCCGGTAACAGGGTCACTCCACAGCTCGCGAATCAGCAGCCCATCGCGCTCGCGGAACAACCGCACTTTGCGATACACCGGTGTGCCGGGTACTTTTTTGACGTGGCCCAAGACGCGGCCGCGGCCCGTACCGAGCACACCAGTGATCAAGTCTTTGACAGAGCCAGACTCTACGCTCAAGTGCACAGGATCATCATGGCGTGGTGTGCCGTAGACCATGGCGGGGCCAGTCCCCGTAACAACAACATCGGTCAAGTAGGTATCCACCACGGTTTATCTCCAGGGGCCGGTGATGTCCACAAATGACACTCCGCAACTACCGGCTGTGGGTGTGCTTTGTATCGATGTGCCGGGGTTAAGCGCCATCAGTTTTCGACCTGCCAACGAGCCTGTTCCCGTGATAATGTCTCTCGTCTTAAATGCGTCGAACACCCCTGTTTGAGGTACGTGATACAGCCCAGGAAGGTCACTACGAGGTGGCTGGTTGCTGGTTGCTGAGCTAAAAAACTTTCTACCTAGCCGCAACCCCCCATCAACCACACTGGGGAATGCCCCCATGTATCCGTCTATCCCAGACTGCGACGAAGCCAAACCGGCGTAGGGCCTTAGGGTGTGAATTACACACGAACCCAGCCCTGTGTACCCCCTTGGCATCGCTTGATACGTGTCATAAATGCCATCCAGCCCACCAGCATAGTCATACGGCACATTCGCGGCGGTGTACGAAATGGAGCATGCATAGGGGTCGCCTCCTGGCCGCAATGCAATATCATCACCGAAACCTCTAGTGACCCCGCTCGTATATGTGGCGTTTGAAGAGTAGTAAGCAGCGTTGTGAAATATGAGCTTGCGCCCGTCCGCAAAGAGCACCCAGGAAGTCGCATTTGTATTTGCCACACTACTCTTCGCCCAATAGCCACCTCCTGACACTTGCACGGGTGTGGGGAAAGGCCCAGACCCAGTATCAATATCGGTCATCGACTCATACCCCACCACCCGAGCTAAAGTCGTCGCCGTATCGTTCACTCTCAAAATCATGCCAGTACTGGCCGGGTCAGCGCTCTTGTATGTGGCCACGTTTGTGCCCGTGAATGGCTGCGTCCACCCAGCCGCCGCCATCTTGAACGTAATTGCACCGGTGGCCGTGCCGTCTGGCGCTGCGGTAGCAAATTTAACAATGCCCGAGCCAATAGCCGTAACTTTTTGCTCTCCGTTGAGAGCATCAATTGAGCTACCGTCTACCAGTATCACTGTGTCCACGGCAGCGCTGTGCTGGCCCGCAAAGGACAGCGTGGCCACACCGCTCGCCACGGTCAACGATGTTGCGGATTTGAAGTCAAAGCCGGTGATAAGGAATGCGTTTAGCAAGCCGACCAGCGAGCCCGGCACGCCATTAAACACTGGCACACCGACCATGCCACTGTGTATATATTTGACAGATGTGTCTACGACTGAGGCCATGTTTTAAATCTCCAAAAATTAAGGGCGGTCGATATCGCCGCGCGAAAGAAGCGTGAAGCTGTTCTCGGTGCCCGTGGCAGCACCCGATTGCGTGGTGCGCACCAGTTGCACAGGGGCCATCGCACCGACGGTGTTTTTGCGTAGTGTGTTGTCCACTGACCAGCCCTGGCCCCAGCCTAGGGCAGGAATAGTGAAGTAAGGTGTACCCGTGGCTGGGTTGATCGGAGAGCAGTCTTCGTTGATTGAAAACAACCCGAGCACACCCACATGCTCACCAATTACCTGAACGGTGGTCGAATTGGTAAACCTGAAGGCCCAGCGCTCAGTCACCGTACCGCGATTGGTCACGATGATCGGTGCCGCAACATCGTTATAAGTGCCCGTAGCTGGTGAGCCGATCACCGAGTCTTGCCACACCCCCGTCCAGGTCACCTGATCAAACAGCAAGCTGACCCGCGCCTTGAGCGTGCCCGTCATCAAAGCGGTGCTGACATAGCTGCCCACAGGGAAGTCATGCGTGAGCTGTCGTGTAAACGTTATTTCACCGCTGATCTGCACATCTCTGACCACACCCATGTCCTCAATCCGGTGCTCAATAGTCACCGGCTGGCTGTAGCCGGTGGTGTCATTGATGGTCACCAGGCCAGCCTCCAGGTCGGCGGTGTAGCCAGTGTTGATCACCAGCCCGTCATAGCCCAGCAGGCTCACACGGCTCAAGCGCACACGGGCGCAGTCAATCACCTGCCCGTTACTCACAGCAGCCGTGATCTCACCCGTGTGGCCCACCACGGCATAGCCGCCCTCGCGGAAGATTGGCACGCGGCCATCACTGGGCAGGCGCACCGGGTCAATACCAATGATGTTGGCATCCATGGGCAAATAGCTGTAGGCCACGGCGTTGTAGCGGATGCTGTTGAGCATCACCAGGTCGGCCGGGATGGTAGTCAGGCCTGCAATTTGCAAGTGAGACAGATCAACGTTGAGGGCAGCATCGCCATTGGGGTTGACAAAGTACAACTCACCCAAGCCGTACTCATAGTCAAAACGGCCTTTGACCCGCGTGCCATTGATCTTGCCATTGGCATCTGCCGTGACATTAAAAGCCGTGCCATCCTGCATGGTGCCCAGCACGCTCACGCTGCCAGGGCGCAAGGGGCTTGCCGCTGTGCGAAAAATCGAGCTGAAGGCGGTGAACGGGGCCTCTACGCCCACGCTGGGCGGCGCAATCAGGCCGCGCCAGTCGGCAAGCAAGCTGCTGGCCCCTACCGGCCAGGCGCTGATGAATACTGCGCCCAGCGCACCCGCTACAGAGCCAGCCGGTGTGCCACCGCCCGTAGTGGGATCAATGTCCTTGAGTAGCGTGCCGTCGGTAAGCTGGCCATAGCGGGTAGAGCCCAGCGCAAAGCCCACGCCTTTGAGCGTGTAGCCTGGCACCATCACCGTGCGCACCAGATACTGCGTGACAGGCACGGCAGTAGTGTTGGCTGCGCTGGCAGTTGTGCTGTAGCGGATGTTGACACTGGGAGCCTCTGACATGGTGCGCGTGACCAAACCAGGCCATCCAGTTTGACCCTGGTTCCACGACTTCGTCAGATACCATGCCCCAGAAATGAGCAGCGTCAAGCTCGGGCCAGACGCATCCTGCTGCGCAATGGCAGGCCTCACATAGGCCACAGTGCCAGCAGCGTAATTGATCGTGCCGCAAAGGCCTTGCTGGCCACCATTTGAGTAGACGAGATTCCCCGCCCCATCATCCGTAATGTGCAAAGTGTCTTGGCGTGTAGTGAACTGCAAAACACAGGGAAATGTACTTTTATCGTAGGTGAACACCACAGGCAAATCAAATGACACGCTGCCAGGCGTGATGTCGGAGGCCCCCAAGCTGCCACCTGCGATCAGCACACCACTCGCAGTGACCGCATCATGGACATTGGTCTGCAAGCTAAACACCGTACCCGCTGCGGGAAGCACTATGGGGCTGATGCGCGCCACCCCGGCGGCGTAATCAATCGTGCCCGTGGCATCCCCCGCGAGCGTGCCCGCGCCTGAATCTGTGGCTGTTTTTGCTGTGCCATCTGTCCATGTCACCACCGCACTACCGGGGGTAATGGGCTTGCTGCCTTTTTCTTCACTCAGCAGCCCGTCGGTATTGATGGGCACATACAAGCGGCCACCGTTGCTCAACAGCGTGTTGCTGGCCTGCACGGTAGTCACCTTGCTGCTGCTCTGCACGATGATGCTGCTACCCACATCAGGCAACGCACCGAGCGACACCATGACACTGCCAGTGGTGTAGCTAAGTGTGCCAATGCCGTAAGCGCTGCTAATGCCTGAAAGCACGCCTGCACCGTCGTCACGCAGCACATACCAGCGGCCCTGTGCCAGGTAGCTGATCGTCATCGTCCCCGGGATCGAGATGTCATCCATCGTGAATGCGTAGCTGATGGAGCGACTCTCAGCCGTGACCCGGATGGCGCGTTGGTCGCTCACTAGGTCGGGCACAGCGGCAGGCACAAAAGTCACCTGGTGCGGGCCGCCGACCGTGCCCCAGACGTTGCTGCTCAAAGTGCCAATGCCGTTGGCATAGTCCACTTGCCCCACCTCTGCGCCACCGTTGATCAGCAAGCCGCCCTTGTCTGTGAGCGTGACCCCATCACGCACAATGCTCAAGCTGCCGGGGTACACCGGGCCACCCAGGTGCAGGGCCTGACTGGTGGTAAACGCCAGGCTGATGCTCTGAGTGATGGCCCCACCCGTGGCCACCAGCGCCGAGCTCAGACCATTGGTGCGCAAATCACTGATGGGGGTCTCTGTTTGTGCACTGGGCACCAGCTGGGTGTAGATACTGCTGGCCGCGACCGTGAATGCGCCCAGGCCGGCCGCTTGCACCAGGGGTGCAACACCCGCATAAGTGCCTGCATCAGCCACCACGGTGTCGCGCACCTTGGCCGCGCCGCTGCTGGCCACCATGGATTTGCTTGCTGAGGAGCCGGTGAAGTTGGTGCGCAACTTGTCGCTCAAACTCACGGTAACCACCAGGGCCTGGTATTCCTTGTCGGTGGCCGGGTCGTAGAAGGCGCGCTCGACAGACTCCACTTTTGTGGCACGCACATACTGCTCAACCTCAGTGCTTAAACCCTCGTTTTGCACCAGGGCCAGGGTGTGGCCCACAGTGGGCAGCTCTGAGCCCACGCGCTGCATGAGCTGAATCATTGGCATGCCCGCAATGTGATTCTCCAGCAGCATGCCGCCCCACAGCCCACCTTTGTACAGATAACTCTCAATGCGGCTCGCAGCCTCAGTTCGGCGACCAAACATGCTGCCCGCAAACAGCGTGACGCTCACATTGGGGTCAGCCGGTGGCTCGGCAATGATCACGTTGGACTGCATGTAGCTGTCGGTGTTGTCGGTCTGCACATGCAGATATACCAGCCGCAGGCTGACCTCGCCACCGGCGCGGGCCACTTCACTGATGTCGGCAAAGATGGCATTACTGACACCATCGGCAATCACTGTGGCCGTGGGTGCGCCGCCGCCCTCTGGCACATCGTCCATGACTTGGGATGCGACAAACTTGATGTCGCCTTGGTTGATTGTCATAGTGGGTTAAAGCTCAATGAAACGAAGGGTGGGCACATACGGGTCATCGCCTGCGACTGAACCGTCTGGGTAAAAGGTGGCGGGAAAGCTTTCCATCGCGCCGCGCTTGCGGTCAAACGTCACGGTGCGGGGCGTGCCACGGATCGTGAGCGTCATCACGATGTTTGGGGTATTCACAAGTCCATAGAGCTGCTCCACGGTATTGCGGGTACACCAGCCGTAGCCTTGCTGGCTGCGCAGCTCGTAGGGCCTGCCAGATTGCTTGCGCTGCTCTTCGATGTACAACGACCCGGTGGTTGTGTATTCAGCGGATTGCTCAAATTCATCCCAGGAGAATTCGTTCACCCACTCTATTTGCCAAGGGAGTTCAACAGCAGTGCCGCTTGCGGCGTGGGTCAGGGTGATGGCCATGGTGTTATCAAGCGCTCAGTTTGGCGCGTTGCAATAGGGCAATGAGGTTTTGCGCATCCACATCGCTTTTGGCGGTGAAGCTCCCCACGCTGGATATGTTGATGGTGTAGGTCTTGCCTTGTTGCGCAGCAGCGGGTTCAGATGGTGTTGCATTCGTCTTCTGCTCAGCCGCCTTGGTTTTACCGGCCTGAATCACTTGCTCCAGACGTGCCAGCTCGTTGACCCATTTGGTCACTTCTTCATTGGTGCCAGGTGCCAAACCGTAGATGCTTCCTTCTGGATTGCTGCGCACTTCTTTGATTTTGCGGGCCAGCTCAGTGGCGGCTATGGCATCCGCATTACCTACCTGGTCATTGCCATATCTTTGGGCCACGCGCTGGTTGGCGCTGGCTTGGCTTTCGCCGCTCACAGCACGGTTGCCAGCTGTGTTCAGAGAAAAACCTTCCTTGTCCTGGTTTAGGCGTTTGTTTTCCAGGTCGATCGCACGTTGCTTGAGGTCGTTGGCTTTTTCCTGTGCAGCAATGGCGCGCTCCATCGCGGCGTTTTGCTGCTCAAGGGCGGTGGTGGCAGTCCGCACACTGCCCGTGAATCCGTCAGTGGCTTGTTTGCCACTGCCCATGGCGGTAACGATGGCTTTGCCAGTGGCATCTGTCTGCACCTGCAGGCCACGCATGGCGGCTTCGCTTTTTAGCGTGTCGGTGGCCACCCCGTTGTTGGCGGCTATAGCGGCCTCGGCATACCTTTTAAATGCAGCTTGCAATCCATCTGCCGTAGCCTGTCCGCTGGCCTTGATAAGCTCAAAATCTTCCTTGGCTGTTTTGGCGGCGTTGGTCAACTCGGTCTTGGTTTTGATAGCTGCGCGCGTAAATGCCGCTTCTATGGCGGCAGCATCCTCTTCGGCCTTTTTCCTCGCCTCTGCGGTGCCGGTTTTAGCTTCTTTGGCGGCATTGGCCAGGTCTCTCATCTTCTCGGCGGCCAGCTGCCAGTTGTCAGTGGCCACAGCAGCTTCATATTCGGAGCGCAGGGCCGCGACACGCTCTTTAGTGGCAATGGCTGCGGCTTGCTGTTTGTCGGCACTGTCCTTGGCCTTGATAGCCGCTTCGGTGGCAGCAGTGCCAACACCTGCCAGACTATCGGCCATGGCCTTAATAACCGAACCGGGTTGGTGGCGGTGGCCTGTGCGCTTGCCGCTTGGGTGGCATTGGTCAGACCAGTCCAGCCGTTTCGAGCCGTCTGCGCACCGTCACCCATGGCGGTGAATGATTCAAGTGTTTTGTCGGCCATTGCGCGGCTGGCGGCAGACGTTGCTTCGGCAGACAGGCGCACATCGGCGGCCATCTGCTTGTACCCTTCAGAAATGCTACCGAAAGTGATCTTTGCCATGCCCTCATAGAGCAATGCAAGGCCTGTTTGAGCGGTTGATACGACACCACTTACTGCCACGCCAATCCCATAAACGGCAGTGAGTACCGCATTGGTACCGGCCGACATGGCACCGTAAACAAGCCTGACTACGTTGCCCGCGTTGGTGGCGGCCTCGCCAATCTTGGTGAATGTGGCTTGGGTATCGGCTGCAAACGCTTGCATCTTTGCGCCCAGTGCCACAGGGTCTAACTCAGCAGCAAAAGCCTTGACCCACTTGATGCCTCCTTCGAACGCAGTGGCTATTGCTTCGCCAAACTTACCAACCAAACCACCGGCAACCGCATCTGTGAACGCTTTGGACAGGCTTTGCACGCCACTTGTGAGCACCGGAAGTACAGGTGTGGCCAGGGCGTTTTTAACCGTGTCCCAGGCGCTGCTCAGGCCAGTGAAAGCCCCTTTAAGGTTTCCCTCCATCACGGCTGCTGTTTTGGCTGCGCTGCCTGCTGCATCGTCAAGCTTTCCCTTAAGGGCATCCAGGGCCCCAATGCCCTGATTCAGCAACGAGCGAAGGGCCGGGCCTGCTTCCAACCCAACGGCGTTGATGGCTTTGGAGCCTGCCGGGCCAGCGGCGGCCAACTGGCGCAGCGCCTTCTCAAAATTCGTGGTGGTTATGCCTGCGCCTGCCAGCTCTGTGCGGAACTTGCTGGCCGGGTCTGCAAACTGCGCCAT
>VIKI01000302.1 GCA_008080595.1 Comamonadaceae bacterium | reverse complement strand
CCACCAGCTCGTTTTTCACACGCTCGGCATTGGCATCGGGTTTGTCAATCTTGGTGATGGCCACCACAATCGGCACCCCTGCGGCCTTGGCATGTTTGATGGCTTCTTTGGTTTGCGGCATCACACCGTCATCCGCAGCCACCACCAGAATCACAATGTCAGTGGCCTGTGCACCACGGGCACGCATGGCGGTAAACGCCTCGTGACCGGGGGTATCCAGGAACGACACCACACCGCGTGCAGTTTCCACATGGTAAGCACCAATGTGCTGGGTAATGCCACCGGCCTCACCGGAGGCCACTTTGGTGCGGCGAATGTAGTCCAGCAAAGAGGTTTTACCGTGATCGACGTGACCCATGACGGTGACCACCGGTGCGCGTGGCAAGGACTCGGCATGCTGTTGCTGCACTTCATCATCGGTAAAGGCTTCTGGATCATCCAGTGCGGCCACGATGGCCTTGTGGCCCATTTCTTCCACCACGATCATGGCGGTGTCTTGATCCAGCGGCTGGTTGATGGTGACCATCTGACCCAGCTTCATCAGGTGTTTGATCACCTCAGAGGCCTTGACCGCCATCTTGTGCGCCAATTCGGCCACGGTGATGGTCTCTGGCACGTGCACTTCCAGCACGCGCACTTCCACCGGCGCAGCCTGGGTATGCTGGTCTTCGCGGTCACGGTCATTGCTGCCACGACGACCCCTTGGGCCCCCGCGCCAATTGCTGTTGCGCCCAGCCCCGGCACTGGTGTCACCTCGTGTCGGTATGCCTTTTTTCTTGGCAGGATCGCCTGCCCAGCTGCTGGACAACTTGGCTGATTTAACTTCTTTACCCGCACCTGCACCTGCTGGTGCGGGTGCAGCGGGTGCAGCAGGTTTGGCTGGTTTGGCAGCTGGCGCACCAGCGGGTTTGTGCAAGGTGCCTTTGATTCCGGCTTTGGCCGCCTCTGCAGGCTTGACTGCGGGCTTGGGCTCTTCAGGTTTCTTGGGTGGAGGCAGTTTTTTGCCAGGCTGCGACATCATCATGCGAATGGCTGCGGCTTCTGCTTCGGCTTTACGCCTGCGGTCATTCAGATCCAGCGCACGGGCCTGCTCTTCAGCAAGACGCGATTGTGATTCCGCTGCGGCTTTTTCCTTGGCCTGGGCCTGGGCTTGCAATTGCGCTTGCGCCTTGACCTGGGCCTGGGCTTCTTCTTGCACTTTGGCGACTTGTTTTTCTGCCTGAAGTGCACTCTCCTGCGCCGTGGGTTGACGCTCCTTGGCAGAGATCGACTGCGTTTCTTGTGCCGCTTGGGCGGCGGCCGCCGCTTTGGCTTGCTGTGCAGCTTTTTCTGCCTGCGCAGCCTGTTGGGCCTGAGCTGCAGCCAATTCAGCCGCTCAGCCAGCTCTTCTTCCTGGCGACGAATCAGCTCAGCCTGTCGACGCGCCTCTTCCTCACGGCGGGTCAGCTCCGCATGGTCGATATGCTGCGCTTCTTCGGAATGTGTTTCAGCCTCCTCCACGGGAGCAGGCGCGTCCAGTGCGTCGTCACGGCGGACAAAGGTGCGCTTTTTACGCACCTCCACCTGAATCGTGCGGGCTTTGCCACTGGCATCGGCCTGCTTGATTTCGGTGGTTGATTTTTTGACCAAGGTGATCTTTTTGCGCTCACCCGTCGCAGTGCCATGGCTGGCTTGCAGATAACCCAACAAACGCTGCTTATCAGGTTCTGTGAGTGTGTCAGAAGCGGCTGATTTAGCCACGCCTGCCGACTTCAGTTGCTCAAGCAACGTTTCGGTGGATTTTTTGAGTTCATTGGCAAACTCGGCGACGGTCATACTGGACATTTTTTGGGTAACCTTTAGTTCCGACTTTCACGCCTTCTGGGCGTTGCTCAGTCTTTACAGCAACTGTGTTTTCATGATCAAGACTCTTGTGAAGAAGCATCATTGGTAAACCAATGCGCACGCGCCTTCATGATCATCGACTTGGCTTCATCTGCAGACTGACCCGTGAGTTCGGTCAGCTCGTCAACGGCCAAATCAGCCAGATCGTCAAGCGTATGAACACCATTTTCGGCCAGCTTGGCCAAAAGGTCAGAAGTCAAGCCTTCAAGATCGCGCAACTCATGGGCTTCACTGTCAACGTTTTCTTCGTTGGCAATTTCCATGGTCAATAACGCATCTTTGGCGCGAGCCCGCAATTCGTTGACGGTATCTTCGTCAAAGCTTTCAATCTCAAGCATTTCTTCCAGCGGCACATAAGCCACTTGCTCCAGACTGGCAAAGCCCTCAGCGATCAACAGATCCGCAATTTCCTCGTCCACATCGAGTTTTTCCATGAACAAGTGCCGACTGGCATCCAATTCAGTGGCTTGTTTCTGGGCCGATTCAGCGGCATCCAGAATATTGATTTTCCAACC
This sequence comes from Comamonadaceae bacterium, assembly GCA_008080595.1. Lineage (GTDB taxonomy): Bacteria > Pseudomonadota > Gammaproteobacteria > Burkholderiales > Burkholderiaceae_C > Rhodoferax. The sequence continues at coordinate 1,325 of VIKI01000302.1, read as the reverse complement.
TGTCAGCTCAGCGGCCAGACGCACGTTTTGACCACCTCGGCCAATCGCAATCGCCAGGTTTTCTTCGTCCACCACCACATCCATGGCGTGACGCTCTTCGTCCACCACGATGCTGCTGACATTGGCCGGGGCCAAGGCGCCAATCACAAATTGGGCTGGGTCTTCGCTCCACAGCACGATGTCGACGCGCTCACCCGCCAGTTCATTGGTGACGGCGTTGACACGTGTGCCACGCACCCCGACACAAGTCCCGATCGGATCAACCCGCTTGTCATGCGACAAAACAGCAATCTTGGCGCGAGAACCCGCATCACGGGCGCAGGATTTGATCTCCAGCAAGCCCTGTTCAATTTCAGGCACTTCATTGCGGAACAATTCGATCATGAATTCCGGGGCTGAGCGCGACAACACAATCGGCGCACCACGCAGAGTCAAATCCACTTCCATGATCATGGCGCGAACCCGGTCACCGGTGCGGAAGTTTTCTTTCGGAATCATCTCGCCACGGCGCAGACGACCTTCAACGCGACCTGATTCGACAATCAAGTCGCCCTTGTCCATGCGTTTGACCGTGCCGACAAACACTTTGTCACCCCGTGACATGAAGTCGTTGAGCAACATTTCGCGCTCTGCATCACGGATTTTTTGCAAAATAACCTGCTTGGCCGCCATGGCCCCAATGCGGCCAATCGGCAGGGACTCGATGGTTTCCTCAATGTATTCGTCGATCTCGATGTCAGGAATTTGCTCTTTGGCTTCGAAGAACAAAATTTCCTGATCCGGCATCTGCAAACCCGCTTCATCAGGCACCACATGCCAACGGCGGAAAGTCTCGTAGACACCGGTGTCACGGTTGAGCGACACGCGAATATCTACCTCGCCGGTATAAAGCTTCTTGGTAGCTTGCGCCAAAGCCGCCTCAACAGCACCAAACACCACATCACGCTCGACGTTTTTCTCGCGTGAGATGGCATCGACCAACATTAACATTTCGCGATTCATGCCATGACTCTCCTGTTTCAATTCAAATGGGGTTCAGATTCATCCAACGGCTGCGCGGGTGTGCGGCCTTTGAAGCTGACGATGGGCGCCAGACGCGCCTCTTTGAGTTCACTCAACACAAAACCAAGTGCTTGCAAGGGCGGCAACGCCCGTTTTTTACTGATCTTTTGCCCCGGCTTGACGACAATTTCATCACGCCAGACGATTTGCCAGGAAGGCTCCGCCAACGCAGGCTGCCCAGCATCCAACACCGGCTCAACACGCTCCAACACGCCCCGAAATTTTTTCCGATTGGCACTGACCGGCCCAGCCGCTGCCACACC
>VIKI01000076.1:65101-84605 GCA_008080595.1 Comamonadaceae bacterium | reverse complement strand
GTGACCACCTCCGAGTTGTTTCGGGAAAAGCAATGCCAGGTCACGGTTGTGGTGCCAGACACGCCATTGATGCTGATGGCAGACCCGGATCGCTTGACACAGGTGATGCTCAACCTGCTTGCCAATGCGGCCAAATTCGTCCCCGAACCCGGTGGTCGGGTTGATGTAAGTCTCAGCAGCGACGATGTGGCTGTGACCGTGCGGGTGGTTGACAACGGCCCCGGTGTTTCTGACGAGCAACAAGCGCTGATTTTCGAGAAATTTCGCCAAGGGGGTGATGCTCTGAATCGGCCGCCAGGCACCGGGCTGGGCTTGCCCATCAGTCGCCAGATTGTGGAGCACTTTGGCGGGCGCTTGTGGCTGGAGTCAGCACCAGGGCAGGGGGCTGTGTTTTGCTTTGAACTGCCCCTGGAACAAATATACGAGGAGACAAACAATGAGTCCAAAAATACTGGTGGCCGATGACGAGCCCAACATCGTCATATCGCTGGAGTACCTGCTCAAGCGCGAGGGCTATACCGTGGTGATTGCCCGTGATGGCGAAGAAGCCCTGGAAGTGATTCGTCGAGAGCAGCCCCAGTTGGTGTTGCTGGACGTGATGATGCCCAAAAAAAACGGTTTTGAAGTCTGTCAGGAAGTGCGCACGGATGATGCGCTTCAAAGCACCAGAATCTTGATGCTGACCGCCAAAGGGCGTGACACGGACATTGCCAAAGGCATTGCGATGGGGGCCGATGCCTACATGACCAAACCGTTTTCAACCCGAGACCTGGTGCAAAAAGTGGCAGAAATGTTGAGTCGTCCCACATGAATTTAATGCGGATTGACCGTCGCCTGATCATGGCGATTGGGGTCATTGGGCTGGCCACGCTGGTGTGGTTGTTGATCACCATCGGTTTGATTGCCTCGACCCTGACCCCCGAGCAACGTGCTCTGGTGGCAGAGCAGCTGGCTCCACGTTGGGGCCTGATTGGCCTGACCTGGGTGCTGGGTCTGGTCAGTATTTCGGCCACGTTGCGCTGGCTGTTTCGTCGTTATGCCACGGCCCCAGCCCGTCTGGTTGAACAGACCCAGGTGTTGTTGGCTGCCCCCAAGGCTGCGCCCATGGATCACCAGGGCACCAAGGAAACCAAAGCCCTGGCCGAGGTGATTTTTCAGCTGGCCTCGCAGCGCGATAGCTTGCGCGAAGATGTGGCGACGCAAATCAATCAGGCCAGCCAAAGTGTGCAGGCTGAAAAAAACCGCCTGGCGGCGCTGATGGCCGAGCTGACGCAAAGTGTGGTGGTGTGTAACCTGGATGGCCGCATCATCTTGTACAACAGCCGGGCACGCTTGCAGTTCAAAGCCCTCTCGGTGACCCCCCAGCTTGCCGGTGGCGCTGAATTGATGGGAATCGGGCGTTCCATTTACGCCGTGTTTGAGCGCCAGCTGGTCACGCACGCCTTGGAGAGCATCCGGCAACGCATCAGCCGGGGCGCAGCTAGCCCGTCGGCCCAGTTTGTCACCACCACCCAAGCCGGGCAGTTGCTCAAGGTGCAAATGGCCCCGGTGCGCCAGGTGGATGCGAGTGGTGCGGCCGCCGAGATCAGTGGCTTTGTGCTGATGCTGGACAACGTCACCAGGGCTTTTGAAGAGGAGCATGTGCGCGACCAGTTGTTGCATGGTTTGACTGAGGGCAGCCGCTCATCCCTGGCCAATATCCAGGCCGCTGTCGACATGCTGGCCTACCCCGACCTGGAAGCTGATATGCGGGAGCGTTTCCTGACCGTGGTACGCGAAGAGGTGCACAGCATGAGCCAGCGCATCACCAGCATGACGCAAAAAGCCACGCAAGGCCTCAAGGCCCGCTGGCCGATGGAAGAAATGCTGGGGGCTGACGTGCTGCTGGCCTCCCGGCGGCGTATTGAGGCCCGCAGCAAACGCTCTGTGACGCTGGAAAACCTCGATGCCAGCATTTGGCTCAGGGTCGACAGTTTCAGTCTGACGCAGGCGCTGGATTATTTGGCCATGCGCCTGGTCGATGACTTTGACATCAAGTTCTTTCGCCTGCGTTTGCAGGCCAACGGCAACCGCGCCCAGCTGGATCTGATCTGGACCGGCCGTGGTGGAGCGCCACGGCGGTGAGATGTGGTTTGAGCGTGAACGTATCCGCCACGAGGCTTTTTTTAGGTTTCTGTTGCCCTTGGCCAGTGTGCAAGAGCAACTGGAAGCCACGCAGATTTTGCAAAATGACAGTCGCCCAGAGTATTACGACTTTGACCTGTTTCAGACCACCGACCAGACCAGTGCGCTGGACGACCGTTTGCTCAGCGACTTGTCCTTCACCGTGTTCGACACCGAGACCACCGGCTTGAACCCTTCAGACGGTGACGAGATCATCCAGATCGGTGCGGCGCGTATTGTCAACGGCAAACTGCTCAAGCAAGAAAGCTTTGAGCAATTGGTCAACCCCGGGCGCTTGATCCCTGCGGCCACCATCCCGATCCATGGCATCACCCAGGACATGGTGCAAGGCAAGCCCCCCATCACCGACGTGTTGCCGGCTTTTTATGCGTTTGCGCAAGACACCGTGCTGGTGGCCCACAACGCGGCGTTTGACATGAAATTTTTGCAAATGCAGGAAAAACATACCGGCCTGGTCTTCAGCCACCCGGTGCTTGACACCTTGTTGCTCTCGGCTGTGGTGCACCCCAACCAGGAGTCGCACCGGCTGGAAGCGATTGCCGAGCGTTTCAACATCACCGTGCAGGGCCGCCACACGGCCTTGGGAGATGCCTTTGTGACCGCCGAGGTGTGGTTGCGTTTGTTGCCTTTGCTTCAGGCCATGGGCATCACCACTTTGCGCCAGGCGCGAGAGGCCGCACAAAAAACCTACTATGCGAGGTTAAAGTACTGAGCTTTGGCTTGGCACTGCCTTTGCTTACGTTGGGTCAGTTGTTGTAAAACTCACAGGAAACTCTATTTATGTTGACAATTCTGGTTGTGATTTTTGTGCTGGCCTATGCCGCCATCGCCCTGGAGCACCCGCTCATGGTGAATAAATCAGCTTCTGCGCTGATTGGGGCCGGGCTGCTGTGGACGGTGTATGCCGTGTCGCTGGATGACCCGAAACTGTTGGGCGAGCAGTTGGGTGAGTCGTTGATGGGTATGGCGCAGATTGTGTTTTTCCTGATGGGCGCCATGACCATCGTTGAAGTGGTTGACGCGCACAACGGTTTCGAGGTGATCACCACCCGCATCAAGACCACCAAGCTGTCTTCGCTGATGTGGATGGTCGGGATTGTGACCTTCTTCCTGAGCTCCATTCTGGACAATCTGACCACCGCCATCGTGATGGTGTCGCTGATGAAAAAGCTGCTGGGTCAGCGGGATGACCGCTTGTTTTTTGCCGGCATCATTGTGATTGCCGCCAACGCTGGTGGGGCATGGACACCGATTGGTGACGTGACCACCACCATGCTGTGGATCGGTGGCCAAATCACCGCGATCGAGATCATGAAAGGGCTGCTGATTCCCTCGCTCATCAGTCTGCTGGTGCCCCTGGCGGTGGTGAGTCGCATACTGGGTGACCGCCCGGTGGTGCCTCCGAAACAAAGAGAAAACGAAGAGGTCTTTGTGACCAGTGCGTTTGAGATGAACCTGACCTTCTTTTTGGGGCTGGGCATTCTGGTGGCCGTGCCGGTCTTCAAAGCGGTGACGCATTTGCCCCCCTTCATGGGCGTTTTGTTCGGTTTGGGCATTTTGTGGGCGATTGCAGACTTGGTCCACCGGCAAGAAGACGACCTGAGAAAACAGCGCTTGACCCTGGCCCGTGCGTTGACCCGTATTGACATGAGTGCGGTGATCTTTTTTATTGGTATTTTGCTGGCGGTGGCCGCGTTGGAGCACACCCACATCTTGTCCTCCATTGCGCAGTGGCTGGACAAAACTGTTGGCCGTCAGGATGTGATTGTGTTGCTGATTGGCTTGGTCAGTGCCGTGGTGGATAACGTGCCGCTGGTGGCGGCCTCCATGGGCATGTACAGCCTGGAGCAGTATCCGGCGGACAGTTTCCTGTGGGAATTCATGGCCTATTGCGCAGGCACGGGCGGCTCGATTCTGATCATCGGTTCCGCCGCAGGCGTGGCCGCCATGGGCCTGGAGAAAATCGACTTCATCTGGTACATGAAAAAAATCAGCTGGCTGGCGCTGATTGGTTACTTTGCCGGGGCGCTGTTTTATGTGGTCGAGTACCAGCTGATGCATTGATTCCTGAGCAAACTCACGGGGATACCTCGGGTTTGGATGCCTGGCGGCGGCCAAACTTCAATATCCGCGTGGCAATCAGTGTCTCGGTCAAGAAGCACAACAGGGCCAGCAGGAAGCAGGTGACCCCCGACAAAAACAGCACCGTGGCGATGCGAAAAATCTGCATCTCGGTGGTCTCCCCCAAAAACAGCGCCATGATGGTCAGCCCGATCAAGATGGCGCAAAACGTCAGCAGGGCAATACAGGCGTTCACCAGCCTGCCGCGTTGGCGTAATTGCCGCAACTCTTGCATTTCAGCCGTCATGGGCGCACTGTCCGGACTGGCATCCACACGGGTTTCCAGCACGCGGGCGCGGTCAATGATGCGTGCCAGCCGACCGGCCACACTGCCAATCATGCCGGCCACGGCAGTCAGCAAAAACACCGGGGCGACTGCCAACTGGATGCCATGGGTAACGGTGTCAAGATCGGTGGCGAAAAACATGTGTGCTCCTTCTGTGAAGGGCTCCAAGTATCGCGTTTTCTCAAGCTTTGCCAATTTTCAGGCGTAGGTGACCCAATCGACAAATTCGGGTGCATCCAGGTGCCCGAGTGTGTTGTAGGTTTGCAGGGCGAAGCGTTTCGGCGTGAAGCTCAATTCAGACACGGCGCTGTTGCGCAGGCGCATGTTGAGCTCCACCGTGGCCTCAGGAGGCGTCGCCAGCACTTGGCCAATGGCGCAGGCAATCGGGCCACCACTGGACACCAGGAGCACACGCTGATGTGGGCTCTCACGCACATGCTGAAGAACGTTCATGACCTGATCGCTGAACTGTTGCCAACTGGGCATGCCTTGTGGTTGGGTGTTGCCCAGCATCCATTGCAGCAAGCCCTTGCGCAGCAGGCCAAAATGGTGACGGTAGTTTTCCATGCTGGGGGTGCGGTCTAACGGCTCCGGGTGTACCGTGGCAATGATGGCTTGACTGTTGTATTCGTTGAGACCCGGCCAGCGAATAGCCGGTAATTCGCTTTGGAGGCCTTCGCTGATTCCCGCCAGGGTTTGCGTGTGGCGGCGCAAGGTGCCGGTGAGTACCGTGTCAAAGCTCAGCTTCTGGTTGGCAAAGTAGCGCCCCAGTTGCACACTCTGCTGTGCGCCCAGAGCACTCAATTGATCGTAATCCTCTGCGCCAAAAGACGCTTGACCGTGCCGAACGAGGTAGAGAGTTCTCATGCCAAAAATTATGATCAAAAATACATGTAACTCTTGTCACACATGCGACGGCAGCTATACATTTTGAATATGGCTAGAGATTCACAGTGCCGTTGATACAGGTCACGGAAGCACCGCCAACCCAGACTTGCCCGGTTTCGTCCTGCGCGATCTGGACTTGCCCGAAACGCCCCAGGCGGATGCCCTGGGTTGCCGTGTAAGTCTTGGGTGCCAGGCCGTCGGCGATCAGCCATTGGGCCAGGCTGGCGTTGAAGCTGCCGGTGATCGGGTCTTCGATCACCACCACATCGTTGGCAAAAAAGCGCACGTTGACCTGTGCCAATGTGGGGGCGTTGCCGACAAAAGCCCGTGCTTCGCGGTTGGAGCGTTTGATCAGCCCGTGGTCATGACCCGGCTGATCCACTGAGGCCACGCCTACGCCACTGATGTCATGCGCCAGCATCCAGGCACGCAACGCGGCTGGATCGGGTTCAATCTGTTGCACCGTCTGGTCACGGTCGAGCAGCAAGCCAAAGTGGCGTGGCCCGTTGTTCAGGTGTTGTGCGGCCAGTACTTGCGCCGGGTTCAGCCCCAGGGCCGCGCGCAGGCTCACTACGCTGTCTGGCGTGGCTGGGCTACGCTTGAGTGCGGGCGCGGCAAAGGCGATGGGTTGGGCGCTGTGGCGAATCCGCACCAGGCCGACCGGGCATTGCTGCACGATGAACTCGGGATGCCGGGGCTGGCCACCGGCTTCCAGCCAGGCGTGGCAACTGCCCAAAGTGGGGTGGCCGGCAAACGGCATCTCGTAGGCCGTGGTGAAGATGCGCACCTGGTAGTCAGCCCCTTGTGCCGCAGCCTCGGGGGTCGGCGGCAGCAAAAACGTGGTTTCAGACAAATTGGTCCAGTGGGCAAAGTGCTGCATCTCATCTGTCGATAAGCCCGTGCCGTCCAACACCACGGCCAGGGGATTGCCCAGGTAGGGGGCATCGGTGAACACGTCAACTTGTTTGAAGGGGCGGGTTTTCACGGGATCAGGCTTTCAGTTTGGTGGCATAGGTTTTGATCGCCTCAGCCAGCGCCGCCACCCCTTGGTGAATCTGCTCGACGCTGGGGGTGACAAAGCTCAGGCGCAAGGTGCGCTCGTCGCCGTGGTCGGCGTAGAACGGTGCGCCGGGGACAAAGGCCACACCTTTATCGACGGCAAAGGGCAGCAAATCCACTGCGCTCATGCCTTTGGGTAGGCGTGCCCACAAAAACATGCCACCCGCCGGGCTGTTCCAGGTCAGGGTGCTGTCGGGGTCGCCCACCGGCATTTCACGCGCCAGTGCGTCCAGCATGGCATCGCGCTGCGATTTGTAGAGGGCGCGGATGGTGGGCACATGGCGCTCCAGAAAGCCGTCTTTCATCACCTCGGCAATCATGCGCTGGTTGAAGCCGGGGCTGTGCAGGTCGGCCGCCTGTTTGGCTTGCAGCAGCTTGGGGTAAACCGACTTGGGGGCTACCACAAAACCCAGGCGCAGGCCCGGGGCCAGCACCTTGGAGAAGGAGCCCAGGTAGATGCAGCCCTCGGGGTTGCGGGCGGTCAGGGGGGCGGGCGGTGGCGTGTCAAACCACAGGTCGCCGTAGGGGTTGTCTTCGATCAGCGGCAGGTTGCGCTCAGTCGCCAGGGCACTCAAAGCGGCGCGGCGGGCCTCAGACATGGTGCGGCCCGTGGGGTTCTGGAAGTTGGGCAACACGTACAAGAAGCGCGCCCCGTCGGCCTTTTGCGCCAGGTCGTCGATGATCACGCCATGCTCGTCGCTGGCCACGCTGACCACATTGGGCTCCATCGGGATGAAGGCCATCACCGCGCCCAGGTAGGTGGGCGATTCGACCAAAATTTTGCTGTCGGCATCCACCAGCACCTTGGCCACCAAGTCCAGCCCTTGCTGGCTGCCGGTGGTGATCAGCACCTGGCTGGGGTCGACATTCCAGGGCAGCATGGCCGCCACCTGTTCGCGCAGCGGGCCATAGCCTTCGCTGGCGGCGTACTGCAAGGCCCCTTGCGGGTCGTCCTTCAACACCTTGGCGCAGGCGGCCTCGAACTCGGCGACCGGAAAGGTCTTGGGCGATGGCAGGCCACCGGCAAAGCTGATGATGCCGGGACGCTCGGTAACCTTGAGGATTTCGCGGATCACTGAGGGGTTCATGCGGGCGGCGCGGCGCGCCATGTGCCAGGTGGAGGCGGGAGAGTTCATGCGGTTTCCTTTGACGCTCTGAAAGAAGAAGTAGAAGTAGAAGAAGCAGGGGCTGGGGTGGAAAAACGTTTGCCAACAAATACCGTGGCGATCACCGCCAGCGCAAACCCGAGTGTCTCCCATTCCAGGGCCTCACCCAGCAGCGGCACGGCGGCCAGAATGCTTAAAAACGGTTGCAGCAGCTGGGTCTGGCTCACCTTGAGTGCGCCGCCCATCGCCATGCCGCGGTACCAGGCAAAAAAACCGGCCCACATGGAAAACACCCCCACATACAGCAGCCCGAGCCAGGACGAGGTGTTGACGCTGTGCTCCGGCCAGGTCAGCAGCGCTCCCGGCAGGCTGATGGGCAGCGCCATGACGCAAATCCAGCAAATCACCCGCTCGGCCCCCAGCGCATGGGTGACCTGTGCGCCGTACACATAACCTATCGATGCGGCCAGCACCGCGCCCAGCAGCAGCAGGTCGGCCCACTCGAAACCAAAGCCGTGGCCTTGGGCATAGGCGCGTGACAGCGAAAACACCAGCACCAGCGCACTGCCCAAACCGGCGCACAGCCAAAACCCGAGCCGCGCCCGCTGGTGCAGCACCCAGGCGGCCACTGCGGCGGTGGTCAGCGGTAGCAGCGCAGTGATGACAGCCGCGTGGCCGGAACTGACATGGCGCAGGGCAAAGCCCAGCAGCAGCGGGTAACCCAGTGCATTGCCCAGCAGCGCCAGGCCCAGCGGCTTGCGTTGCGCCGGGGTCGGGAGCTTGGAGCGCGTGGCCAGCAGAAACACCAGCGACAGCGCCCCAGCCAGCGCCGCCCGGCCAAAAGTGACAAACCAGGGTGACAGTTGCGGGGCCTCTGCCGTGCCGGTGGCCAGTCGTGTCATCGGCAGGGTGACGGCAAAAATGCACACGCCCAGCATCCCGAGCCACATGCCCAGGGTTTCGTGTGGATGGTGGTGCGAATTCAAGACATGGCCCATTCGGCGGCGCTGCGGGCGTGCAGGGCCGTGGTGTCAAACAGGGGCAGGGCGCAGTCTTGCGGTTTCACCAGCAAGGCGATTTCGGTACAACCCAGGATGATGGCTTGTGCGCCTTGGGCCTGCAAATGGTCGATCACACGCAGGTAAGTCTGGCGTGACGCTTCCTGCACCTGGCCCAGGCACAACTCGTTGTAGATGATGTGGTGAACCTGGTCACGCTCGGCAGGTGGCGGAGTCAGCACGGTCAAGCCGTGGGTTTGCTCCAGGCGCTGGCGGTAAAAGTCTTGTTCCATGGTGAAACGTGTACCGAGCAGGCCCACGCTGGTGTAACCCGCTTGTTGGATGGCCTGTGCCGTGGGGTCGGCAATGTGCAGCAGGGGAATGTTCACGGCGCTGGTGATGGCATCGGCCACCTTGTGCATGGTGTTGGTACACAACACCAGGGCGTGTGCCCCAGCGGTTTCGAGCTTGCGTGCCACATCGGCCAGCATGTCGCCTGCGGCATTCCACTGGCCGCTGGCCTGCAACTGCTCCACCTCATGGAAGTCCACGCTGTACAGGATGATTTTGGCCGAGTGCAGTCCGCCCAGCCGGGCTTTGACGGTTTGGTTGATGTGTTGGTAATACGGCACGGTGGATTCCCAGCTCATGCCACCAATCAGGCCCAGTGTCTTCATTTAAATGCTCTCGTATTCATAGCTGTTTGCGCTTGTTATATGGGCGTTACAGCCTGTTTTTGCTATATTTTCAACATCCATGCGGCGGTGGCGACCAATACTGCGGCCATGCTGCGGTTAAACCAGCGCAGCCGTCGACCACCGTGTTCGGGGTCGGCTAGCCATTGGCGCATCAGTGAGCCTGCCAGCGCGTAGCTCAGGTTGCTGCACAGGCCAAACAGCAGCATCAGCGGCAGGATCAGGGCGAAGCGGTCGTAGGCATCTTCGCGCCCGGCCAGCCAACCTGCCACCACGGTGAGGGCCAGCATCCAGGCCTTGATGTTGAGAAACTGCAGCATCACGCCCTGCCAGAAGGTCACCTCCAGGTGTGTGGCATTGGCTTGCGCCAAGCTGTCCACCCGGTACAGCCGCCAGGCCAGCCAGAGCAAATAGGCCACGCCCATCAGCTGGATGCCGATGCGCAAAGAGGGCATCGAGACCACCGCCGTCCCCAGGCCTGCGGAGCAAAGAATGAACACCATGCCCCAGCCGACCGGCACAGAAATCACAAAGCGCAAGGCCCGGCGCAGGCCCAGGTTGGCGGCCAGGGCGGTGGACAGTGTGGTGTTGGGCCCAGGTGTGAAGCTGGTCACGGTGCACAGCAGCAACAGTGCGGCGAATTCAGCGGTGTCCATGGGTTGAGGGCGAGGTGTTCATGAGGCCTACTTTAGCGAATAAAACAGTACACTAGCAATACAGTTTGAAAAACATTTTGTCGATCTGTATGGTTTGATTTGGCCATACAGCTGATGCTCACGGGTGAAACGCTTGGATTGGTGCTTGGGTTGTGGTGACTGCTGTGAATGGATGGCAATCATTGTTGCAGAAAGGAGTGTGAACCATGTTGGTCAAAGCCGCCGCACAAACCTTGGCCGAGCAGCTGGCCGAGCGTTTTGCGGATCGTATTCGCAGCCGTTTGCTGGCTCCGGGCACACGCTTGCCGTCGGTGCGCCAGTGTGCGCAGCAGCAGGGCGTGAGCCCCAGCACCGTGGTGGCGGCTTACGACCGCTTGCTGGCCATGGGGCTGGTCGAAGCCCAGAAAAACCGTGGTTTTTATATAAGAAATCAGGCCATAGCGCTTGTTAATAAAGCGCAAGCAGCTATTGAATCAATAGCAAGCATCGGATCATCCAGGCTGAGCTCAGGCACTTCGACCGTGTCCCATGTGCCGGTGGATGCGGCGGCACTGATCCGTGGCATGTTTCATGACCCAGGGGGGCGGCCCCAGCCGGGTATGGGCGCGTTTCCCTCGGACTGGCTGGAGTCGAATTTCATGTCAGCGGCAGTGCGCCGCTTTTGCGCCGGTGCTGAGCTCAAAGCCTTGTCGCTGCATTACGGTGAGCCTGCCGGTGATCTGGGTTTGCGCCAGGCCGTGTCGAGTCGGCTGAACGCGCTGGGCATCACCACCACGCCGCAGCACATCATCACCACGCTGGGGGCCACCCATGCGCTGGATGTGGTGAGCCGTACCCTGCTGCGTGCCGGCGATTTTGTGATGGTGGAGGAACCGGGCTGGGCGGTGGAGTTCGCCCGGCTGGATGCCATGGGCATGCGCATTTTGCCGGTACCGCGTGGCCCGGATGGGCCAGACCTGGCGGTGATGGCGCGTTACTGCGAGTTGCATCGCCCCAAGCTGTTTGTCAGCGTCAGCGTGTTTCACAACCCGACCGGTTATTGCCTGAGTCCGGCCAGCGCTCACCGGCTGCTGCAACTGGCGCATCAGCATGACTTTGATGTGGTGGAAGACGACACCTACAGCCACCTGGCCTCAGACCACAGCATTCGCCTGTGTGCGCTCGATGGTTTGCAGCGCAGCATTTATGTGAGCGGTTTTGCCAAAATTCTGGCCCCGGGTTGGCGTGTTGGTTATCTGGCCGCACCCGGCCGCCTGGTGGAGCGCTTGCTTGACACCAAGCTGCTGGGCACGCTGACCACCCCTGCGTTGTTTGAGAAAGCCCTGGCCTGGTGCATCAACCAGGGCCAATTGCGCCGCCACGCGCAGCAGTTGCGCACCCGGCTGGATCAGGCGCGCGGGCGCAGCGTGGCCCTGGCTCTGGGGGCGGGCTGCACTTTTGCCGCGCCACCGGCCGGGCTGTTTGGCTGGGTCGACACCGGTGTGGATACCGATGCGCTGGCGCAGCGCATGCTCGACAAGGGCTATTTACTCGCCCCTGGGGCCTTGTTTCATGCCAATCATGCCCCCAGCACCTTGATGCGCATCAATTTTTGCACCACCCAAGAGGCGCAGTTCTGGCAGGTGTTTGCGGCGGTGCGGGCGGAGATGAACCGGTGATCAGGCTGTCATCGCTCCACGGAAGATGCCTTCAATATCGGCTTGACTGGCCGGGCGCGGGTTGGTCAGGCCGCAGGCATCCTTGAGTGCGTTGGCGGCCAGCAGGGGAATATCCTGCTCTTTCACGCCCAATTCACTCAGGCTGGCTGGAATGCCAATGTCCAGCGCCAACTGGCGAATAGCGGCCAGACAGGCTTGCGCACCGGCTTCGGGTTGGGACTTGTCAACCGCCACCCCCATGGCTGCGGCCACATCGGCCAGGCGTGCGGCGGAGGTTTGCGCATTGAAAGCTTCCACATGTGGCAGCAGCAGCGCGTTGCACACCCCGTGCGGCAGGTCGTAAAAGCCGCCCAGCTGGTGCGCCATGGCGTGTACATAACCCAGAGAGGCGTTGTTGAACGCCATGCCTGCCAGAAACTGGGCATAGGCCATTTGTTCCCGCGCCTGCAGGTTGTCGCCATGGGCCACGGCGGTGCGCAGGTGCAGGGCAATCAACTCCACTGCTTTGAGCGCACAGGCATCGGTGATGGGGGTGGCCGCAATGGAGACATAGGCCTCCACCGCATGGGTCAATGCATCCATGCCGGTGGCGGCAGTCAGGCCCTTGGGTTTGGCCAGCATCAGCTCTGGGTCATTGACCGACAGGATCGGGGTCACGTTGCGGTCGACGATGGCCATCTTGATGTGGCGAGTTTCATCGGTGATGATGCAAAAGCGCGTCATCTCGCTGGCAGTGCCGGCTGTGGTGTTGATGGCGATCAGCGGTAGCTGCGGCTTGGCCGAGCGGTCTACGCCTTCATAGTCAGAAATCTCGCCGCCATTGGTGGCGCACAGCGCAATGCCTTTGGCGCAGTCGTGCGGCGAGCCGCCGCCCAGCGAGATCACGCAATCACACTGGTGCTGCTGGAGCAAGGCCAAACCGGCTCGCACATTGCCCATGGTTGGGTTGGGCTGGACACCGTCAAACACCACCGATTTCACATTCTGAGCGCTCAACAACGCTTGTACCTTGGCGGGGATACCCAAGTCATTCAGGGGCTTGTCGGTGACGATCAGCGCGTTGAGAAAACCCTGAGCCCGAATCGCCAGAATGGCCTCGGTCAGGCAGCCTGCACCCATGATATTGACGCTGGGAATGAAAAAAGTGGTGGACACAATGAATCTCCTGTGAAAAGGGCGCGGGTAGCACCCCGGTTGGGCAAAGCGTTGGTTGGTAGCCCCGAGAGGGCGTGCGGGTTGGACGGTGGTGCTTCGCGTGAGCCAGTCCGTCGCGCAGATTCAGTGGAACAGAAAAGCCGGGTTGCGGTCTTGTGTTGGGTCAAAAGATAAGGGTTTACCCTTACTTTTCCAGGTAATCACCGCTGGGTGGTCTGACCATGTTGACCATCTTGATGCTTTGAGCGGAACAATAAGCGGTGCAATCCCGGCTTTATTTGCTTCACTTGGCGGTAGCAATGGCGTTATGCTGGGTTGAACTGTTCGCCTCTGGCGCGTCCCTTATTTTTGTTTGAAATGAATCCACCGATAGACACGGCTACCCTCGATCCGCAAGATTGGTCGGCTTTGCGCCAGCCAGCGGCCGGTGTGGCAGCCGATTCCGGCAGAGGCGCGTGAAGCATTTTTCACAGACTTGCCCAGGCTGCCGATCAGTCTGAGTCAGGCTCATGAGAAATTCATGACGCAGGTGTTGCCCTATTCCGGGGGAAACTCCCATCCTGGTTTCATGGGCTGGGTGCAAGGTGGTGGTACACCCGTAGGCATGCTCGCCGAGATGTTGTCTGCGGGGCTGAATGCCAACATGGGCGGTCGTGATCAGATGCCGCTGGAGGTCGAGCGTCAAATTGGCTTATGGATGCGTGAGTTGTTCGGATTTCCCGACACCTCTTCGGGCTTGTTTGTGACCGGCTCGTCCACCGCCAATTTTCTGGCGGTGCTGGTGGCACGCACCCGGGCTCTGGGGGCGGCATCACGTGCCTCGGGGGTGACAGCTGCGTCAGGCAAACTGGTAGCCTATGCCGCCAGCAGTGCCCACAGTTGCATTACCAAGGCCATGGAGATGAGTGGTTTGGGCAGCCAGGCCCTGCGGCAAGTGCCCGTCAACGTGCAGGGGGAAATGGATGTCTGCGCCCTGGCCAGCATGGTGGCGGCGGATCGCTTGGCAGGCTTGCAGCCGTTCTTGGTGGTGGCTACTGCGGGTACGGTGAACATTGGGGCGATTGACCCGCTGGAGCAGGTGGCCGACCTCGCTGCACGCGAACAGTTGTGGTTTCATGTGGATGGTGCGCTGGGTGCGCTGGCTGTGTTGTCCCCCGACTTGGCACCCCAATTCAAAGGTATTGAGCGAGCTGATTCGTTGGCGCTGGACTTTCACAAATGGGGTCAAGTGCCGTATGACGCGGGCTATTTTTTGGCGCGTGACGGGGCCGATCAGCTGGAGACGTTTGCGACACCTGCGGCGTACCTGGCGCGGCATACGCGGGGTTTGGCGGCGGGCTCGCCCTGGCCCTGTGATTTGGGGCCAGATTTGTCACGTGGCTTTCGGGCTCTGAAAACCTGGTTCACCTTGGTGTGCCATGGTACGGAAAATCTGGGCGCGGCCATTTCAAACAGCTGTGCCCTGGCCCAGTACATGAAGCAGCGTATTGAGGCCACCCCCGAACTGGAGCTGATGGCCCCGGTGGCTTTGAATATCGTTTGTTACAGATTTCGTAGCGACAATACCAATGCTGTCAACGATGAGCTGGTGGTTTTGTTGCAAGAATCGGGTATCGCAGCGCCATCGGCCAGCTCGCTCGATGGCCATGTGGTGATCCGAGCCGCCATCGTGAACCATCGCACTGTGGCGGCTGACATTGATGCGTTGCTGGAGGCTACGCTGGCCTTTGGGCGGCAGCTGGTGCAGCCCATCACTCTGAAGAATAAAGAAGAGGGCTAACATGAACCTTTCTCAACCCCCGTTGATGGGCTTGGCGCAGCTGATGCGCATGGCATTTAATGGCCAGAGTCTGATGCCACTGGCCGAAACGCTAAAGGCGCGCGCGGAGCAAAACCCCCAGGATGCCAATGCCTTGATGGATTTGTCGATTGCCCTGCAATTGCATGGGCTGCGCGATGTTGGGCTGAGCACTTTGTCTTTGGCGTTGCAGAGCAGCCGGGTGTATGAGTTGCCGGCGCAGCATCAGCCGGCCTTGCGCCTGCTGGCCATCATGGGCCCAGGTGATCTGATGGCCAACGCGCCGCTGGCGTTTTTGCTGGAAGACTCGGACATTTCACTCACCATGCTGTACCTGCTACCCGGAGAGCCGATGCCGGAGTATTTGCCAGAGCACGATGTGGCATTTATCGCCATGTCAGACACCAGCCAGACGCATGAGCTGCTGGCGCAACTGGCGCACGTTGTTCCCTATTGGCCCAAGCCGGTGCTGGTGCAGCCCGAGGGAATTTTGCGCACCTCGCGTGAAAACGCCTATGCGTTGCTGAAAGATGCTCCCGGCGTGTATGTGCCTCCCACCGCGCAGACCACGCGCCAGGCGCTGGAGGCTTTTTGCTCAGGGCAGCTGGCGTTGGCCGAGTTGTTGCCCGATGGGGCGTTTCCGTTGATCATCCGCCCGCTGGATTCCCATGCCGGCCATGGTCTGGAAAAGGTGGCCGATGGGCCTGCGCTGGCACGGTATCTGGCGGCCAGCACCGAGGTGGATTTTTTCATTGCCTCGTTCATTGACTACAGTGGCCCCGATGGCCTGTTTCGCAAATACCGGGTGGTGTTGGTGGATGGCGTGCCGTTTGCCGGGCACATGGGGGTGTCGTCGCACTGGATGATTCATTACCTGAACGCCGGCATGGTCGACAGCGCTGAAAAGCGGGCCGAAGAAGAAGCCTTCATGCGCGACTTTGAGACTGATTTTGCGCAACGTCATCGCGTCGGACTGCGCAGCGTGCAGGAGCATTTTGGGTTGGACTATCTGGTTATGGACTGCGCCGAAACACGTGACGGAGCCTTGTTTGTGTTTGAGGTGGATGCCGGGGCCGTGGTGCATTCGATGGACCCGCCCGACCTGTTCCCATACAAGGTGCCAGCCATGCACAAAGTGTTTGACGCATTTCGCGCCATGCTCAAGCGCACCGCCTCTGTGGGAGTGACCCGGCCATGATGTCTGCTGCCCAGCCCGTCAATAGCAAACGGTTGGCGCATCCGCTGGCACAACGTGCCCGTGTGCTGGCGCGGCTGTCTTTGAACCGTGATTTTGAGGCGGCAGCGGCACGTATGTTGACTCAGGGCGGCGACAACCGCATTGTGCTCAACACACAGGGCTCGAATGCCTATGGTTTTGGGCCCCGCCCAGACCCGGCTCTGCTGCAATTTGGCTCATCCACCGGTTCGGTGATTTCGCCACTGGGTTTTCAGGCTGCGGTGACCTTGTTTCGACATTTGTATGGCCCAGCCGGCAGCTACCACCTGGAAGTGGAGCGCCAGCGTCGTGAAGTCAGTCAACTCTGCGGGGCTGCGGATGTGCCAGGCACGGAGCTGGTGTTTGCGGCATCGGGCACAGATGTTCATTTGTTTGCTGCACACCTGGCTGCGCGGGGCCAACCCGAGCGTTTGCAGGCGGTGATGGTGGAGGCGGGTGAAACCGGCAGTGGTGTGCCGGAAGCTCTGGCGGCCTTGCACTTTGCCACGCAGACATCGCAGGGGCAAAGTGTTCAACGCGGTGAGTCACTGGCGCTTTTGTCGATGCAAGCGCCGCTGTGTGTGAAATTGCGTCACGAGGATGGCAGTTTGCGCAGCCAGGCGGAGGTGGATGCTGAATTTGCTGAGCATGTGGCTCGTCAGGTGCAAGCTGATGGGCGTTGTTTGCTGGTGATGACGGATGTGTCCAAAACCGGTTTACTGGCTCCCTCATTGGCCTGCGCGACGCAATTGCGGGCGCACTATGGGGAGCGTTTGAGTGTGTTGGTGGATGCCTGCCAATGCCGTTTGTCGCCTGGCAACTTGTCAGGCTATCTGGCGCAAGAGTTCATGGTGGCGATCACCGGCTCCAAATTTGTCGGTGGGCCCGCGTTTTGTGGTGCCCTGCTGTTGCCCCCCGGTGTGGCGCAACGCAGTCAATCCGTACCATTAAGCGCCTTGGTGGATTATTCGGCCAGATCAGACTGGCCACCAGGCTGGTTGCCAGCCAAGGCTCTGGCAGAGTCGGCTAACCTGGGCCTGTTGTTGCGTTGGGAGGCCGCTTTGGCCGAATGGCGCAGGTTCAAGGCTTTGCCTGATCAGGTGGTGCATGATTTTCTGCAGTCGTGGCAGCAGGCGGTGAGCCAGCGCATTGCCTCGGATGCCAGTTTTGCGGCATTGCCGGTGGCCGCCTTGCAACGAGGTCAGCTGGGCCAAGCGCCAGGCTGGGACAGCGTGCAAAGCATTTTTCCGTTTTATGTGTTCAAACGCAGCGCGGATGGCGAAAGGCAGGTGTTGAGTCTGCCTGAGATCACACTGCTTTATCAGCAGTTGCGTGGCGCACAGGGAATACTTGGGGTAATGCGCCCACGGTTTCAGTTGGGGCAACCGGTGCATTGTGGTCAAGACGCAGGTCTACCCATGGGGGCGTTGCGCTTGTGCAGTGGTGCACGGCTGGTGACTGAGTCGATGGCAGCGCGCCAACCGGTGGCCAGCGCGATAGAGCAGGCGATGCAAGCCCTTGATCAGGTGGCCTTGTTGTCTCAGGCCTTGCGCTGAATAATGGCTCCTGTGACCTGATCAATGCCTTTGGCAATTTGCAGCATGGCCTCAGACGGAAATTGCAGGATGGTCTCACCGGACTGGCGATTCATCAATTTCACAACGGCCATGCCCGTGCCTTTTTCAATGGCAAAGTGCAATTCGTTGGAGGTTTTGCTGGCCAGCACCTTGTTGGTGGACTCTACCGCTTGTTCAAGCGTGGCTGCATCGGGTTTTTTGCGGGTCTGCCCCAGCTTTTGGGTGGATTCCGTGGCATCCACTGGCAAGTTGCGTACGCTGGTTCGCTCAGTGGGCACAAGGGGGGCATAGTTGGGCTGTCCAACGTTTCGGCTTGTCGTAATTGAATTTAGTTCCATGGCTGACTCCTTGGGATTCTGTTTGCCAGGCAGTAGCGCGCAGAAATATCCGTGCCGTGCACACAATGACACGGTACGTGGTCAGTTTATCGGCAGGTTTGTGGAGAACTTGAGGTTGATCAAGGTTGAACCCCTGCCCTATTTCAGCCTACGAAGTTGAACAGTGACAGCTTCTGGATTTGAGCGTAAGTTTGAAGGGCGGCTTGGTAGCCAGTTTGCTGGTTGTTGAAGTCTGATACACCTTTGATCATGTCCAGATCCTCCGCGCGGGAGCGGTCTGCTTCAAGTTGGTCTGAGCGCTTGCCTTGGTTGTCGGTGATGCGGTCGGCCCGGGTCAGCAGGTCACCCGCCTGGCCACGCACGCCTGAGACACGCTGCATGCCGATGTCGATGTTGTGCAGGGCTTGGGTAACGGCTTGGGTCACCGCATTGTTGTTGGGTGCACCCCCAATGTCTTTGACGGCATCGTCAAGCACACTGAAAATGCTGGCTTGCGAGTCCAGTGTGATGGTGTCCCCGGTTGCCGGAAGACCGTTCATGGTGAATTTGAGCCCAGGCATGCTGGGGGTGTTCAGGGCGGTGCTGTTGGTGTTGATTTCAATATTGACCGGCCCTTTTGAGGGGAAGTCAGGTACGGTGACCGGTGCGTCAGACACCCCGGTGGTGAGGTTGGTGATGGTATAGGTGGCCGTGCTGGTATTGGCGCTAGCTCCAGAGCCGACATTGCTGAAGGTGATCTGGTACTTGTCTCCAGTGACCAAAGCCGGGTCATAGGTTTGGATTTCCGAGGTTGAAAAATGCCGGTTCGGGGTTTTGTATTCTTCTTGTAATTGATCCGGTGCGACCAGGTTGTACCCATAGGGGGGCACGGCAACCGGGTTGGCGGGGGCTAGACTGACGGCCGCGTTGTAAACACCGTCGCGTTTGTTGTTGAACATGAAGGCACTGTCGCCATCCAATGCAAATGGAATACTGACTGAGCCACTGGCGGAATGACCAGGAAGGCCGTCAAAAGTGTAGTCAGGTGCCGCCGCTTGTGGGCCGACAAAGGGTTTTAATGCACTGCCCAAAGCACTGAACAGGGGCACGCCATTGGTGTCTTTCAGGTTGGACATTTCCATGATTTGGTCGCGTATGCCCGAGAGTTGAAAGGCAATCGCCTCGCGCTCTAATTTGGTATGGCTGGCGTTGCCCGCGCTAACGACCAGTTCCCGAAAATTTTGAAGGGCATCCGTCATGTCACCCAAAGTGCTTTCTGCCATGGCGATGGCATTGCGCTGTGATTCCAGTGCCCGTTGGTCGGCGGCAATGCGGCTGATGCGGGTGAGGGAGCGCTCGGCAATGGCGGCGCTGGTGGGGTCGTCGCTGGTGCGCACTACGCGCTTGCCCGAGGTCAGGTTTTCTTGCAGACTGGCCAATGAAGATTGGCGCATGCCAATATTGCGCACCGAATTGTCAAAGGTGTTGGCGCTGCTGACACGGGAATAAATGCTGCTCATGTGGGTCTCCTATGACACGTTGATGCCATGGCTTATCGTGACAGTGTTTGGATCAGGGTGTCAAAAATGGAGCTGGCAACCTGGATCATCTTGGCTGAAGCTTGGTAGGCCTGCTGGAATTGCAGCAGTTTGGCAGCTTCCTCATCCAGGTTGACACCTGCCACACCGGTGCGATCTTTTTCCGTGCTGAGTGCAATCGCACTTGACACATTGGCTGAATATTCGGCACTCATTGTTCGGATACCAATTTGGGCAATCAAACTGGCGTAA
>VIKI01000076.1:22208-65050 GCA_008080595.1 Comamonadaceae bacterium | reverse complement strand
GCTATCACAGCGAAGGTGTCGCCCGCTTTGGGTGAGCCGTGCAATGTGAGTGACCACTCGCTTAATGGGGTAGTCGCTGGAACAGAACCTTCAATGGTCTGGCCCGAGGTGTAGGCGTAGCTTACAGCTCCGGTGTCACTGCGTGTGTAGGTGTTGCTGCCGGTAAAACTGATCGTGACGGGTACGTTGGTGGGTGGGTTGGTGCGTGCAGCTATGGACAGCAATTGCAGGCTGCCGGTGTTGTTGGCGCCCATCCGGCCCGCCACTGGACTGGCGACAGCCAAAGCCCGGGGGGTTGAAAATTCTGTGCTGATATTGCTGGCTGCGATGCTGAAGGGTTTGATCTGAAATTTGTCGTTGGCGACCACCGCAGTTCCTGCCGGGGCGGTCACGCTCAGGCCGTCAAAATCTGTGGCGGTATAGGGCCCGGCAACGGGGTCGGTTGCGGCTTGAAATGAGAAAGTACCGGTGGCTTGTGTGTAAGAGAAATTGATCGATTTGCCATCTGAGGCGCGGGTGATGGTTCCTGATGAATTCGATGTGAAGTTGACCTGGTAATCCGATGCGGCCAACTTGGTGGCATCTTGCAAAGAGAGGGTCAAGGTGTAGGTAGAACTGTTGCCGGTACTCTTGGGCAGGACGTGGGCGGTGGTAAATGTCTTGCTTGAGGCGGAAACGAAGGCACTGGTGGTAAATAGATTTGTGCCGGTATTGCCATCCATATCCAATCCCAGCTTGTGCTGGTCATTCATGCTGGAGCTGATGGCCAGGGTATAGCGGCCCAACAAGTTGCGAGCCTCGTTCATGTCGGTGTTTTGAAACCGCAGCAAACCTGAAACTTCGCCACCCCCCAGCGTCTCTTCGTTGAAGGTGGAGGTTTGGCCGGTGCGGGTGATGGTCAGCTTGCTTTTGGTGGGGTCGCCATATTCGTCTGGGCCCAGGGCCAGGGTCGAGGAGTCGATGCCCATGACCAAGGCTTGTGAGCCACCGACAAACACGGTGATGGTTCCGTCATCGGCTTGTATGCTGGAGGTTTGGATAAATTGGTTGATTTCTCGCATCAGTTGATCGCGCTGATCCAGCAAATCATTGGGGGGTTGCCCATTGCCCTTGGCTCGGGCAATTTTGTCGTTGATCGATGCCACACTGGCCGCCAGCGTATTGATGGCGGTGATTTTTTGGTTGAGTTCGATTTTCACGCCTTGTTGCAGATCGTCCATATTGGTCGAAGCACTGCGCATGCGGCTGGCTGTTTCGTTGGTCTTGGTCAGTGCGACGGTGCGCGCGGTCAGGTCGGTCGGTGCGCTAGTTACGTCTGAAAAAGAGTTCAGCATGTCACTTACTGCTGCGCCCAAGCCATTGGTTCCGCCGGGGAACAAGGTTTCCAGTAGCTTGAGCTTTTCGGTGCGTGTCGTGTCACTGGCGCTGGTGGCCCCCGCAAGCGCTGCCTGGCGTGTCAGGAATTCGCTGTAGCTGCGTGTGATGGTGGCGACATCCATCCCCTTGCCGATGTAGCCGGAGCCGGAGTATTGGCTGGTTGATGTCTTCAGTTGCGCGGTTTGGCGCGAATAGCCGGGCGTGTTGACATTGGCAATGTTGTTGCCCGTGGTTTGTAACACGGTCTGGTTGGCCATCAAGGCCCGGGCGCTGACACTCAGGACGCTCATATGCTTTGCGCAAGCACTTGGGTGCGTGCTTGTAACCGTTGGGTGGTTTCAATGGCTCGGCTCAACTTGGCGGCGTAGTTGGGGTCGGTGGCGTAGCCGGCTTTTTGCAAACCGCTGGCAAAGGCAAAGGCAGAACCGGTTTGCTCTTTGGCTTTGGCATAACGCGGTGAGGTGGTGATCATTCGGGCGTAGTCCCGGAACGATTCGTCATAAGAGTCGTAGGCACGGAACTTGGCCACTTGTTTCTGGGCCACACCGTTCACATATTCGGTGGTGGTGACTTCAGCCACCTTGCCTTTCCAATTGGCATCGGCCTTGATGCCAAACAGGTTGTAAGACGGCTTGCCGCCACGCATCTTGATTTCATGCTGGCCCCAACCGGTTTCATGCCCGGCCTGGCCGACCATGTAACTGGCCGGAATGCCAGTTTCTTTTTCGATCCGAATGGCGGCCTGGGTGTGGCTTTGAACAAAACCGGTTTGATTGCTGGTGGGGTTGATGGCTTGTTTGCCATAGGCCGCAAGCGACGATGCACGCTGCAACGCACTGGTGGCTTGGCTGGGCAATTGGCCCACACTTTTCATGTCTGGAGTGGCAACACCCATTTGGCGTGACAATTGAGCTGCAATCATGTCAGACAAACCACCAGGTTTGCCTGACATTTGCACCGCCAGTTGTTGATCGAGCAAATCCGAGCCCAAGTCGGAGCCAGGACTGTCGAGCATGCCGGATTTCATGGTGGCTTCACGCATGCTTTTGATCAGTTCGCGCATGAACAGCGACTCAAATTGCTTGGCGGTTTCTTTGATCGCCTGTGGGCTGCTTTGCCCGGCTTGCAGCTTGAGCTGGTTGAGCGACTTGGCATCGGCGGCCAGCCCGCTCGACACAGAGGTGGATTGACCGAGGCTCATCAGATCACCTCCAGCTCAGCATTCAGGGCACCTGCGGCCTTGATGGCTTGCAAAATGGCCAGCAGGTCTTGGGGTGTGGCACCCAAAGAGTTCAGGGCGCGCACCACGTCGGCGAGTTGGGGTGCCGCTTGCAGCTGGATCAGCATGCCGGGTTCGTTTTTGATCTGGATGTCGGATTTTTCGGTCACCGTGGTTTGCCCGCCCGACAAGGCATTGGGCTGGCTCACGCTGGGGGTGTTGCTGATGCTGATGGACAAATTGCCGTGAGCAATGGCGCACGGGCCCAAGGTGACGGCCTGGTTCAGCACGATCGAGCCGGTACGGGCGTTGATGACCACTTTGGCTGCGGCAATGGTGGCTTCGAGCGGCAGTTCTTCCAGTTCGGCCATGAAGGTGACACGGGCATCGGGCTCCATCGGGGCATTGACCCGGATGGTGCGGCCATCCAGCGCTTGGGCCGAACCTGCGCCAAACCGGGTGTTGATGGCTTGTGCCACTTTGCGGGCGGTTTGAAAGTCGCTGGCTTCCAGGCCCAGCGTCAGGCTGCTGCCTTCTTGCAAGGGGGTGGGCACGCTGCGTTCCACCTGTGCACCGTTGGGAATACGACCGGCACTCAAGTGGTTCACTTGCACTTTGCTGCCGCCGGCTGCTGCGCCTGCGCCTGCGACCACCAGGCTGCCCTGGGCAATGGCGTAAATCTCGCCATCCGCGCCTTTGAGCGGGGTGGAGATCAACATGCCGCCTTTGAGCGACTTGGAGTTGCCCAGGGAGGATACGTTGACATCAATGGCTTGGCCCGGGCGGGCAAAGGCCGGCAGTTGTGCTGTGACCAGCACTGCGGCCACGTTTTTCATTTGCAACTGGGAAGCTTGCGCGGTGGGCAGGGTGATGCCCAGCTGTTGCAGGTAATTGGCAATGCCTTGTGAGGTGTAAGGCATTTGGGTGGTTTGGTCACCGGTGCCGTCCAGGCCGACCACCAAACCAAAGCCGGTGAGCTGATTGCTGCGCACGCCTTCTACGGGCAGGCGCTTCGCTGTGGAAAGCGCTGGTTTTTGGTGTGTTGAAAAAATTGTGCATTTGGTTTACCCCTCGGCACAATTCTGCGCAACTTTAGAACGGTAGAAAGCTGAAAAAGAACCGTGTTAACCAGCCAACTGTTTGCGCTTCAGCTTGCGCTCCACGTCCTTTGGATTCCATGCGGGCATTGGCGACCTGGGTGGAGTTGATCAAATTGCCGGGTTGAATCAGGCGCGGATCGATGGTGCCGGAGAATCGCATCACGTCGACGTTCTGGTTGACACCGATTTGTTTGTCACCTGCCACCAGCAGATGGCCATTGGGTAACACATCGACCACGGTGGCGGTGATGGTGCCGTAAAAGGTGTTGGCGCTTTCGGTGCCGCCTTTGCCAGAGAAATCATTGGCT
Source organism: Comamonadaceae bacterium (assembly GCA_008080595.1). Classification (GTDB taxonomy): domain Bacteria; phylum Pseudomonadota; class Gammaproteobacteria; order Burkholderiales; family Burkholderiaceae_C; genus Rhodoferax. The sequence goes on along the minus strand of VIKI01000076.1, from coordinate 61,046 downwards.
GAGCCGGTGGTGATGCCCGCTTTCAAATTGGCCAGATCCAGTGGTGACTGAATCGGAAACGCGCTGACGCTGGCCGAACCGGATGAGGTGCGGTTGGCCGTGGATTTGGAAACCTGGCTGGCGGTGACTTTTTCAATGATCTGGATCGTGATGTTGTCCCCCACAGCGCGGGCGCGTGGGTCTTCAAAGGCCGGGCGGTAAGAGGCTTTCTGAAACATGCTGCCGGTGGCTGGTGCGTGTGCAACGGGGACCGGAGCCATCGGTTTGGCCTGTGTGGTTTCTGGAAAGTCCACGCTCACGGTTTGGGGCAGAGAGTTACATGCGCCGAGGCTTGAGAGTACTATTAAATACATAGCTGTTTGCGCATATTTCATAAGCGCTGCAGGGCTATTTCCCATAAATTTTTTCATGATCAGCCTCATGCATCAGAGCTGACCGAGTTTTTGCAACATCTGGTCAGAGGTTTGGATGGCTTTGGAATTCATCTCATATGCCCGCTGGGTCTGGATCATGGTGACGAGTTCTTGCACCACGTTCACATTGGAGGTTTCCACAAAGCCTTGCATCAGCGTGCCCATGCCGTCTGCGCCTGGTGTGCCGGCATTGGGTTGGCCAGAGGCCGCACTCTCAGCATAGATGTTTCCCCCCATGGGAGTCAGTCCGGCCGGGTTGATGAAGCGGGCCGTGGCAATGGTGCCAATGCCTTGTGCGGCCGCTGCACCTGGAATGGTGGCTGACACCGTGCCGTCACCCGAGATGGTGACGCTGGTGGCATTGGCTGGCACGGTGACACCGTTGGCAACGGGCAGGCCGGTTGAGGTGACGAGTGCGCCCGCCGCGTTGATCTGGAACGCACCATCGCGGGTGTAGCCGGTGGTGCCGTCGGGCATGGTGACCTGGAAGAAACCGTCACCCTGAATGGCCACGTCGAGCTTGTTGCTGGTTTGTTGCAGGCTGCCTTGTGAAAACGAGCGACTGGTGGCCACCGTGCGCACCCCAAGACCAATCTGCAGGCCGGTTGGCAGGGTGGATTGTTCGGAGCTGTTGGCTCCTACCTGGCGCAGGTTTTGGTACATCAAGTCTTCAAAGACGGCAGAGGAGCGCTTGAAGCCATTGGTGGAGACATTGGCCAAGTTGTTGGAAATCACGTCCAGCTGGGTTTGCTGGGCTTCCATCCCGGTTTTGGAAATCCACAGGGAGTTGATCATGATGATGTCCTTGAAATATCAGCCTTGCATGCTGAGGAGCTGGGCGGCTGAGCGGTCGTCCGCCTCGGCGGTTTGCATCAGCCGGGTTTGTGTGTCAAATTGACGTGCGGCCTGAATCATGCTCACCATGGTTTCAATGGCATTGACGTTGGAGCCTTCAATCACGCCGAGTTGTAGTTTGGCGTTTGTGTCGTTGGGCATGGGGTCACCCGAGGTGGTGCGAAACAGGCCGTCATTGCTGCGTTGGAGCCGGTCTTCTGGCGTGGGTGTGGCCAGTTTCAGGCGGCCAATGCCGGTAGAGGGCTGCTTGCCGACCTTGGCAGTCAGGATGCCGTCGCTGCCCAGGGTGACTTCGGCACCGGTGGGGACGGTGATGGGTGCACCACCGTCACTGAGCACAGTCAGGCCATTGTTGGTTTTGAGGGTGCCGTCCGTCGCCACCTCAAACGAGCCATTGCGTGTATAGGCCTCAGTGCCATCGCGGCCTTGCACGCCAAACCAGGCGTTGCCGGTGGTCATGGCATCCATGGCGCGACCGGTACGTTGGGGCGAGCCGGGCAGATCCAGAAAGCCTGGAGTGGCTTCCAGTGCCATGACGCGGGTCGTGGAGCCATCGCCGCGCACCGGTACCGAGCGGTAAGTGGAGAGCTCGGCGCGAAACCCATTGGTGTTCGCATTGGCCAGGTTGTTGGCCAAAACGGCTTGCCGGTGCTCGGCTGCACTGGCCCCGGTCATGGCGGTGTAGATCAGGCGATCCATGATGGCTCCAAGTTAATCAGACGTTTTCAGGCAGACCTTTAGCGCAGGTTGACCAGGGTGGACATGATCTGATCCTGGGTTTTGATGTTCTGTGCATTGGCTTGGTAAGAACGCTGGGCGGTCATCATGTTGACCAGTTCAGCAGTGAGGTCAATGTTGGATTCTTCCAACGCACCACTTTGAATGACCCCCATGCGTCCCACGCCGGGTGAGCCGACCAAGGGGTCTCCTGAGGAAAAAGTAGCCGAGAAGGCATTGCCACCCAGCGGTTGCAAGCCCTGCACATTGCGGAAATCGGCCATGGCAAGTTGTCCGTTGTATTGGGTCTGACCATTGGAGTAGCGTGCGGTAATCAAGCCACTTTCATTGATGCTCATGCCGGTCAATTCGCCAGGCGGGTAACCGTTTTGGGAGAGGTTTGAGATGGAAAATGCAGCGCCGTACTGAGTGGCTTTGCTGAAGTCTATGGTGGTCACAACATCACCCGCGACCGGGTGGGCGGTATTGGTGACGGTTAAAGACACGGGGGCGATGGGGCTGACCAGGCTGCCGTTGGCACCGAAAGTCAATGAGGCAATCAGGTTGCCGCCAGTGGGGGCATCGTAGACATCCCAGTTGTCCGTGGTGGTGGAGGCGATGCGTTCAAAATACAGGCTGACCGGGATGGCTGAGCCCTGCGAGTCGTAGACGGTGACTGCGGTGCCATCGGTGCGAGTTGCTCCAGGCGCAGGCAACACCGTTCTGGCATCCAGGTTGAACTCGGTCACCACTGCGGTGGTTGCTTTGGCAGAAATCGGGGCAGTGGTGGGTAACTGGCGCTTGGTGGGCGTGGTGTTGGTGGTTTTCCCTGTAAGGTCAGTGTCATAGCCCATCACAAAGGAGCCGGTGTTGGTTTTGATGTAGCCATCTTTGTCCAGCTTGAAGGCACCGTCTCGGGTGTAGGCGGTGGAACCATCAGCTTGGGTCAATTGAAAAAATCCGCCGCCGTTGATGGCTACATCCAGATTGTTGCCGGTGATGGTGATATTGCCCTGGGTGAATTGTTGGGCAATGGCGTTAATGGTGACACCAATGCCGCCTTGCAGGCCGCCGCCGCCGCCAAGGCCCAAGGAGCTGGCAACCAAATCGCCAAATTCTGCACGCGAAGATTTCATGCCGGTGGTGTTGGCGTTGGCAATGTTGTTGCCGATGACATCCAGGCTGCGGCTGGAAGCATTGAGTCCTGCAAGTCCGGTTTGGAATGACATGATGGTTTCCTCTGAGTATGAAGTGAAAAGAGTAAAGATTAAAGAATGGCTTTGATGTTGCTGTAGGTCACATCCTTACGACCTTGAAGTTGAACCTTCATGCCGCTGGCATCGCTACTGACAGAGGTCACGGTGGCACGCGCCATGGTGGTGTTCTCAATGTCTTTGCCGCCCAGCGTGGCTTTGACTCTGAAGCTGGGGGCACCGCTGAAGTTGTATTTAGAGGCATCCCAGTCAAAGGCATGGCGGCCAGCATCCAGTGCGCCCAGGTTCTGGGTGTCAATCACCTGACCACTGGGTGATAACACTTCCAATTTCACGCTTTCCGCGCGGCCTGCCAGCTCGAAGGCCCCACTGGCGGTATTGTTGTTGATGCTCAGGGTGTTGCTGTCAACCAGCACATCGCGTCCCACCATGCTGGAGCCTTGCATCACCTGCAAGGCGGTGAACTGTTCGGCCATGCTCTTCAAGGTTTCGTTGACTTGCTGGATGCCGGTGACGGTATTGATCTGCGCCATCTGACTGGTCATTTGGGCGTTGTCCATCGGGTTCATCGGATCCTGGTTGTTCAATTGGGCCACCAGGAGTTTCATGAAGCGGTCTTGAGCTGCAGTCATATCCGCCGAGTTGCCGGACGCAGACTTGGTGGTGCTGGTGCTCGTTGATGTGGTGCCTGAAACGGTAGAGTTGGATGTTGCGGTAACCATTTTGTTGACCTCAGAAGTTTATTGACCCATCTGCAGCGTTTTGAGCAGCAGGGTTTTGGCAGTGTTCATGACTTCCACATTGTTTTGGTAAGAGCGCGAAGCTGAAATCATGTTGACCATTTCTTCGACTGGATTGACGTTGGAATAGTTCACATAGCCTTCAGCGTCTGCGGAGGGGTGATTCGGGTCGTGAATACGCTTGAACGGTACATTGCTCTCGGTAATACCATTGACCTTGACACCGGCCGTGGCATCGTTGCCCATGGGCACGGTTTGGAAAATGACATTTCGGCTTTTGTAGGCATTGCCGTCCGGGCCAGCTACTGCATCCACGTTGGCCAAATTACTGGCGACCACGTTGAGGCGTTGCGATTGAGCGCTGACTGCGCTGCCCGAGACATTGAAAATTGAAAACATGGACATATCAGTTCTCCAGAATGCCGTGGCTTATTGCCCTTGGATGGCACTCAAAATGGTTTTTGACTGGCCGTTGATGAAGCGCAAGGTAGATTCATACCGGACCGAGTTGTCGACGAAACTGGCACGCTCGCGATCCATGTCCACACTGTTGCCGTCCACACTGGGCTGGCTTTGCATGGCGTAGGCCAAAGTTGGGTTACCGTTGAGCTGGCCTTGGCTGATGTTGCCAAGTGCAATGTGGTTTGGGTTGGATGCTGTTGTCGGTGCGCCGCCTTGGGTGCTTGTGTTAAGCCCTAATTTGGGCAAACTGCGTCCGTAGTCACCTGTCATTCCGGGTGTATCTGCATTGGCCATGTTACTGGCCAGGATGCGTTGGCGTTCAGCACGCAGCACCAAGGCTTTGGCATGAATATCCAAACCACTGGTCATTTGAGCAAACATCCAACACCTCGACTTTCTTGAGTTTGTCCGCGCCGTAAGTGCAAACGAGGACTTGTCTGGTGAACGATTATGAAAACGCTTGAATTTTTCTAAACCGTAAAAAACAGGCTAAATCGGGCTTACTTCATTTTTTTGTCAAATCTGGATTGACCTACAGTGGGCTCCGTTATGGAGAACTCTGCCATGTTGAACCCTTTAATTGCTTTTGTTCGCAGATTGCACACGCGGGTCGGATTAAATTCATTTCTATGGATGGGGGTTTTTGCAGCCATGGGTACGGGGCACGCACAACCTGTTGCCGAGTTGGCGGATGCCCAAAATCTGTACAACCATGCACAACAATGGCTTGACAACAGTTTGGTCAGTCATGCGGCCAGTTTGCCCTTGCGTATGGAGGTCACATTGGGGGAGCTGGATCGTCGTTTGCGTTTGGCTCCTTGTGATCAGGTTCAGCCTTATCTGCCCCCCAATACCCGTTTGTGGGGCAAAACCCGTGTTGGTTTGCGATGTGTTCAAGGAGTGAGCAAGTGGAATGTGTTTTTGCCGGTCACGGTCAAGGCCTTTGGGCCGGCTTGGGTGGTCAAGGGACATGTGCCGCAGGGTGCGGTGTTGTCAGAAGGGGATGCCATGTCGGTTGAGGTGGACTGGGCAGAACTCAACAGTCCGATTGTGGCGAATGCATCAGACTGGATCGGACAAACGGCAACCCGTTTGCTAACGACCGGGCAAGCCTTGCGTCAGGATATGGTGAAAGCCGCCCAGGTTTTTCAGGCAGGTACTCAGGTGCGGGTACTGGCGCGTGGGGTTGGTTTTGAAATTGCTGCCAGTGGGCAGGCTGTATCGGCAGGTGTCATGGGACAGAGTGCGAAAGTGCGCATGGACAATGGTCGTGTCATGACCGGGCAGGTTTTGGACAGCCGTACTGTGAGGATTGAGTTGTGAAATATTCAGGTGTTTTCAAAATAGGGTTAAAGTTTGGCCAGTTTTTGCCGAAAGTGATCCTACGAGGCTACAACTATCGTAGTTTTGGAGAACACCATGAAGATCAACCCGCCTTTAGACAAATCTGTTGCCTTGAGCAGCAATGCCGCTGCGGTGGCCGCCAAAAACGGCCCAGCAGCGAGCACGCTTGCAAAAACCACAGCATCCAAAAGCACGCAGTCTGCCGGGGTGGCCGTGACCGTTTCGAGTTTGGCACGTTCTCTGGATGCAGCCAATCGTGGCGAAGCACCCGATGTCGATATGGGCAAGGTCAACGCGGTGCGCGCAGCCATTGCCGAAGGGACTTATGTGGTGAATCCAGAAGCCATTGCCGACAAATTATTGTCCAACGCCCAGGAGATGCTGACTCGCCATCGCGGATAAGCCGACTGTTCCTGGTTTTGAAGGAAAAACCATGAATATCCAAACAGCACTGGACAGCCAGTTGAGTCGTTTTGAGTCTCAACTGGCTTTGTTGTCTTCGGCATTTTTACGCCATGAGCCCAGTGAGTTGGTGGCGACTTCGGCTGAATTGCAGTCCATGGTGGTGCTTTTTGCCAAGGTGATTCAACCGGTTGCGGCCAGCCTCAAGACCAACCCTTCAGCTCAATGGCGGGTTAAAAGAATTGCTGCGCAGCTTGATGCCTTGCGTCAAGGGATATTGCGCAACAGTGTGGTGGTTGATCGTGCGCTGGCCACGTTGATGCCATCGTGCCAGGAAAATACCTATGCACCCAAAACCGGCGCTTACCCCCGCCAGCCGTATGGCAGTGCTGGCCGTCAAAGTGGCGAATTCAGGTCGCTGTCGGCCTAAACCCGGATATAAAAAAAGCCCGTGATGACGGGCTTTTTTTATATCCGGGTTTCAGTGTCCCCGCATTTTCGCCCGCAAACGGGCAATTGACTGGCTGTGTAGTTGGCACACTCTTGATTCGGTCACGTCCAGTACGGCAGCAATTTCCTTCAAATTCATGTCTTCTTCGTAATACATGCTCATGATGTGTTGTTCGCGTTCTGGCAGATTTTTGATGGCGGCAACCAATGCCATGCGCATGCGCTGGTCACTGAGCATGTTGATGGGATCAGCTTGGGTATCACCCATATGACGATCCAGGAAACCGTCTTCTTCATCCGGGTTATGGGTCATGTCTTCAAGGTAAACCAGTTGGGTACCTCGAACTTTGCTCAACAGGCTTTGGTAGTCCGCCAGTGTCATGTCCAGATCTGCAGCAATTTCACTTTCAAGCGGGCTGCGGCCCAAACGGTGTTCCAGTCGACGCATCGCTTCTTCAATGTCTTTTTGGCTTTTACGGGTGCCGCGTGAGGCCCAGTCGTTTTCACGCAGCTCATCGAGCATGGCTCCACGGATGCGTTGGGTGGCGAAAGTCTCGAACTGGACACCTTGTGTGGCCTCAAACCGGGAAAGCGCATCTGACAAGCCAATCAAACCGACCTGAATCAAATCGTCTACCTGCACATTGGCCGGTAGCTTGGCCATCATGTGATGGGCTAGCTTGCGTACCAAAGGTTGGTATTGGCGGATCAGGGCATTGCGATCAAGCTGTCCCTTGGCGGTATACATCAATGTGTCCTCTTGATGGGCTGACGTTCCAGAATCACTGCACTTTCCAGCAACTGTAGTGCCAAGCGGTTGATTTCACCCTGTGAACCATCCGCATGGGCCATGGCAGAGACTGTGATAGGTTTGATTTTCAAGCCCAAAAATGCCATGGCACAGTTTTGCAGGTTTTGGACAGGGCTGGACATTGCAGTTGTTGTTTTGGGAGGCAGTGCAATGTTAGCAACTGTTGGGTGCAAATGGGCATCCAGCAGAAGCTCTTTCAGGGCTTGGTAGGCTGAAAGTGACGACGATTTGAGTGGCGCAACCACCAACAAGGGTGTTAGCGTACTGTCTTTGAGCAGGCACGTCAGTTTAGTGGCATCGGCATAAAGTAGAACGATGCCATAGTTTTGAAACAAATGGCCGACCGTTTTTGAGTTAAAGCCTGATGTTGCGAGTTGTTCAAACCCCAAGGCGGCAGGCATGATGGTCCAGGAAGCGGCTTCTTGATCGGCGCTGAAGTGGCTCATGGTGTCACTTAACAGATGCCACAAGCCGGGGTTGTGATCGGTCTCAGCTTTATGACCATCAAGTACGATCACCGACTGACCCATGTCAACCCAGCTGGTGCACAAACTCCAAAGCATGGGAAGTTCACCTTGCTGCTGGCCATGGCTGACCACCGCAACCAATTTGGGCATAAGTTGTGGTGCCAGAGCTTGCAAACCAGCAGCCTGGTTGATGCAGGGTTCAAGCATGGAGCGGCCTCGTGTGGATGGGTGCGCTATCGGCAAAGAAGAAGCCAAGATCAGTGCTCTTGGGGTCGAAGGCCGATTTGGTGGGCGCACGCATCGACATGGCGATCAGTTTTGCGGCATCGGCACGTTCCCAGTCTTCTGGCACTTTTTGGCCCATGGTCACGCCGCGCAACAGCAGTTGGTGGCGAATCACGGCATCCAGTGCAGGGCCAATCTTTGCGGCTTCGTCAATTTTCGACAGAATGGCTTGTTGAATCCCACCTGTTTTGAAAGAGGTCACGACATCATCGAGTGTGTCGCCATGGCCGCCCGCATTGAGTACCAGCAGGCGGTTGACACCAGGCAGCTCAAGAACATCGAGCATGTCACGTTTGCGTGGATCATTCGGGGCAATGCCTGTGGTGTCAATCAATACCATCTTTTTGTTCGAAAGCAAACCCAGCAAGTCTTGTAGTGCGGCGCGATCATGCGCCAAGTGGGCTACCACACCCAGCATGCGTCCATAAGCGCGTAATTGTTCATGGGCCCCGACGCGGTAGGTGTCCAGAGTGATCAGCCCAACGCTGTTGGCCCCATGGGTGCGAGCACATAAACCGGCCAGTTTGGCTGCGGTAGTGGTCTTGCCCACACCGGTTGCCCCGACCAGAGCGTAAGTACCACCTTCTTCATGAATCGGGCGGGTGTCGGCATCGGTGCGCAGGTTGCGGGTCAAAACGTCGATGATCCAGCGCATCGCCTCTGGTGCCGCAATGTCTTCTTGCAGGCGTTCCAGAATGGTTCTGGACAAGGTCGGCGAGTAGCCTGAGCGGATCAGTTTGAGCATCAGGTTGGAATGGATCGGGCTTTGCCGGGTTTGACCCAGCCAGGTCAAAGTGTTGAAACGATCTTCAATCAGTGTTTTCATGGCCTGGAGCTCGTCCACAATGCCTTGTGGCATGGATGCTGCCGCAGCAGCAGTTGGGCTGGCCGCTGGTCGCTGTGCTGGTCGTGTGGCGGGTGGTGTTGCCGACCTCTGGGCCGCTTGGGTGGGCAGCGGTGTTGGTGTTTGGGATGATGGGATTTGAATGGGAGCAAAGCGAACGGTGCTTGGTGTGACTCGGGGTTGTTGGGTGCGTTCTTCAAGGCTTGGCTGGCCGTTGAGGGCTTCATGGCGGCGGCGCAGCATACGTTCGCGCACGTAGTCTTGAAACGACAAGGTGCTCATGGCCAGTTGGGTGGTGTCATCGACCACTTGGCTGTTGGGATCAACCTTGGGGGCGCTCATCGGCTGAGGCGATGGCTGGCGTTTGCCTTGACGGCTCAATTCATTGCGGTCCAAATCGGCCAAGGTGTCTTCGCCAGTGGCCACCACTTCAATACCCGAAGCCGTTGGGCGGTTGGACAAAATCAGTGTGCCGTCGCCAAATGTCATGCGGGCTTTGGCAAGTGCTTCGCGAGCGGTAGGGGCGATAAAGCGTTGGATGTTCATGATGCTGCACCTTTGAGAATCGGGCCAATGCGAATGGAGTGTGACTCAGGAATTTCGCTGTGTGCGAGCACCTGCAGTCGTGGGGCAACCCGGCGCACCAAACGGGCGACCGAGCTGCGAATCTGATCCGGTACCAGCAAACATGCTGGAATGCCGATTTCTTCCTGTTTGAGTGCCATTTCTGCGGCTTTTTTCGTCAGGATGTCTGCTACGCCAGGGTCAAGAGCCTGGCCTTGACCAGAGGCATTGCCCAGGGCTTGTACCAGCAGCCGTTCCAGCGGTGGGTCAATGGCAATGACGTTGAGTTCATTGATGGCTCCGTATATTTGCTGAACGATGGCCGGTGACAGGGCAATGCGGACGCGTTTGGCCAGCTCAGCCGGGTCGGTGACTGTGGTGGCGTGTTCGGCGATGGATTCAATGATGGTGCGAATGTCGCGAATATGCACGGACTCTTCCAGCAACAATTGCAATACTTTTTGAAAGACAGCAATGGAGACCAGTGTTCTACCAGTTGTTGGGTTTCTGTGCGGCTTAGCAATTTGGCTGCCTGCACTTGCATCAAGTGTGACAAATGTGTGGCCATGACAGTCTCGGAATCAACCACGGTAAATCCGGCCATTTGTGCGGCTTCTTTTTGTGTGGCATCGATCCAGTGTGCGGGCAGACCAAATGCGGGGTCAGTGGTGGGGGTGCCAATCAACGGGGTGGAGATGCCGCCTGGGTTGATGGCCAGGTGTTGGCCAGGGAATGCTTCACCTTCACCCACAATAACTCCACGCAGGGTAATGCGGTAACCGCTGGGATCAGGCGGTAGCCAAGCTCCAGGCCCAGTTGGTCAACCGGTTGCAAATCGTCCCAGCTGGCTTCGCCGTCCGAGGTTGGGGCTGGGGCGATGGTGCTGGGTTCAACCGGTTCTGGCTTATGGGCTAGCACCCATGCACCGTAACCCAAGATCATGGCAATTCCCAGGAACACGGTGTGCGGCATGCCTGGAATGACTCCCAAAATACCCATGATGGTGGCAGTGATGCCAAGCACCTTGGGGGAAATGAACATTTGGGTGACGATTTGGTCGCTCAAATCATTTTCCTTACCCACACGCGACACCACCATGGCCGCCGCGACAGAAATGAGCAAGCCTGGAATCTGTGCGACCAAGGCATCACCTACTGCCAGCAAAATGTACGAGTCAGCCGCTTGAGCCGCTGTTAATCCGTGCTGCAGCACGCCGACTGTGAAACCACCAAAAATATTGATCAGGAGAATCAAGATACCGGCGATGGCATCGCCGCGCACAAACTTGGAAGCACCATCCATGGAGCCAAAAAAATCAGCTTCTTCAGAAACTTCGGAGCGGCGGCGTTTGGCTTCCTTTTCGTCAATCAGGCCGGCATTCAGGTCGGCATCCACCGCCATCTGCTTGCCAGGCATGGCATCCAGGGCAAACCGGGCTGACACTTCAGCAATACGTTCAGCACCTTTGGTGACCACGACAAAGTTGATAACCACCAAAATGGAAAAAACGATCAAGCCGACAGCAAAGTTGCCACCAATCAGGAAATGACCAAAGGCCTCAATCACTGCACCTGCGGCTCCTGGGCCGGTGTGGCCCTCAAGCAAAACCACGCGGGTAGAGGCCACATTCAAGGACAAGCGCATCAAGGTGGTCAGCAGCAAAACGGCTGGAAAAGCCGCAAAGTCAAGTGGCTTAAGCATGTAGGCGGCCACCATCATCACCATCAAAGCCACGGCAATGTTGAAGGTGAAAAATGTGTCAAGTACCCAAGGTGCCAAGGGGAGCACCATCATGGACAGAATGGCCACCACCAGCATCGGGGCGGCAGCACCTTTCATCAAGGCAGAGTTGCTGCTAAACCAGGTCTTGAGGGTGTGAAGTGACAGGTTCATGGCGTGTCAGTGGTGGCAACCACTTTGGAAAGAGGATCCAGTTCTGGCGGTACAAAGGGCACAGGGGGCTCACCTGGCATGACACCTTCACCACGCATGGCCGCTTTGAGTCGATAAATATAGGCCAACACCTGCGCCACTGCGGTGTACAGACTGATAGGGATATCCTGATCAATTTCGGCGTTGGCATACAAGGCGCGTGCCAGCATCGGCGACTGCAACACTGGAATGGCATGCTCTGTGGCCAGGTCACGTATTTTGAAAGCCAACAAATCTGCGCCTTTTGAAATCACCTGTGGTGCTGCCATGCTGCCTTCGTCATAGCGGATGGCTACCGCATAGTGTGTGGGGTTCATCAATACAAAGTCGGCTTTGGGCACGGCCTTGATGCTATTGCCTTGGGCAATATCACGTTGGCGTTGGCGTATCTGGCCTTTCATTTGGGGATTGCCGTCGGATTCTTTGTGTTCTTGTTTCATTTCCTGGTGTGACATCTTCATGCGTGATTTGTGCAGAAAAGTTTGCAGAGGTACGTCCACCATGGCCACCAATAAAACAACCAGCAGCATCAGGCCCATGCCGGTGGTTAACCAGTTCGATAAATAGGATATTGCTGAGCTTGATGGTTGCAGGACCAGAGATGCAAGTGTGTCGAGACCATTGGACAGATAGGTAAAACCAACAGCCAACAGCATGCCGGCAATAAAAACCACTTTAAGCACTTCAGTGGCTTTGTCTTTTGTGAACATACGTCCCAAACCGCTGAATGGGTTGATGCGACTAAAGTCTGGTGTGATGGGTTTGAGACTGGCGACCCAGCCCCCAACCGCCAATGTGCTGAGAATGGCGATGGTCGAGAGAATGGCTGCAAACACCGTGCAGGCCACCAAGCCGACGGTGACCATGGATGCCAATCGGTTGATCATGCTCAACGGTTCTTGAACCGCATGGGCATCAAAGATCAACTGAAGACTCAACTGGGTTTGGAGACGTTCCAGCATCAGTGGCGCAAGCCACATCAGGCTCAGCGCACCACCACCCAGAATCGCCAAGTTGGACAGCTCACGTGAGCGTGCGACCTGACCATCGTCACGAGCTTTCTGCAGCTTCCTCTCGGAGGCAGGTAAATTGCGGTCTTGGCTACTGGAATCCATGGTGGAGAGATGCTTTGGTTCTCTCCATTGTCATGATGTCACCCCTAAACTAAAGGGTAAAAAGAGGGGCGTTTACCCGCTTGATCTGGCTCGATTTAAAAGCCGAGACTTGCCAGCAGGTCATCCACTTCTGATTGACCTTTAACCACATCCGGGTTGCCCTCAGGATTCACCACTGGGCCTTGCAAAATGGGCTCGGTGACTTCTTTGAGCGCTTCAACCGACTGTGGAACTGTTTGTGTCACGGTTTTTGCATTACTTTCGGTCGGTGCGGTAATGACCAATAGTTGAACCAGTTGCTCTTCAATGCTGGCAGCCAGGGTCACTACTTTGGAGATGACTTGTCCGGTAAGGTCATGAAAGTCTTGCGCCATCATGATCTCAGTCAGATTTTTGTCAATTTCCTTGCTGGCCTCTTCAACATCGGTGATGAAATTCATGACATGACCCTTAGCGACAGCTGCCACCGGGTCTTTCACAATCAGGGTACCTATGCGCCGAGTTTCTGCCGCAATGTGGTCATGATGCACTTTGGCTTGATCGACACTGTTGAGTACTTTCTCGGCGGCCTCTCCAGTGAGCCTGGCAATGTAGGTCAAGCGGCTTTTCGCATCGGGAATCTCACCAGCCCAGTTTTTGACTTTATCGGCCAAACCCAAACCATTGAGTGAGTCGTGGAGTTGCCGCGTCAGGATACCAATTCTTTGGTGCACATCTGGCGGCACTTGGTTTGAAGTGGATGAGCCCGGCAAAGTGCTCATTTCAGCCCCAGCTTGGTCAAGATTAAATTGACTTTGTCTTCGAGAACTGCTTTGGTAAACGGTTTGACGATGTAGCCTGCAGCGCCGCTTTGAGCTGCTAACACAATGTCTTCCTTGCGCGCCTCGGCAGTAACCATGAGAACGGGAATGTGTTTGAGTTTTTCGTCGGCTTTGATTTCCTTGAGTAACTCAAAGCCATTCTTATTGGGCATATTGATGTCACTGACGACAAAGTCGAAATTGCCATTGCGAAGCTTGTGCAACGCCACAACACCGTCTTCGGCTTCATCTGCCTCAGTGAAACCGCTTTCTTTCAGCAGATTGCGAACAATGCGCCGCATGGTTGAGAAATCGTCCACAACCAAAAACTTGAGATCATTTGCCATGGAGCAACCCTTTGAAATCACAATTGACGACTGACATTACACGCGATCCGATCATTAACATGGTGAACTTGCTGCGATGCCTTGGGCTAATTTTGCACCGGCGCAGCATTGGTTTCTGTGATGACATCTGCACGCCTTGGTCCGAGTAAACGCTCCTCGGCTTCACGAGTCATCACTGTAATGCTGATTCTACGGTTAGTAGGGCTGCGCGGATGCTCTTCATCAAGTAATACACTTGAGGCGAGGCCCATGACCCGGGCAATTTTGTTGTCTGGCATACCTGCTACAACCAGTTCACGCCTTGAGGCGTTAGCACGATCAGCTGAGAGTTCCCAGTTGCTGTAGCTGCGGGCTCCTGCACCATAGGGCGTTTGGTCGGTGTGTCCATCAAGGCTGATTTTGTTGTCAATATCCGTAAGTGCCAGGCCAATTTCCTGCAGGATGTCTCGCATATAGGGTTTGACGCTGGCGCTGCCACTGTCAAACATAGGGCGCTTCTGGTCGTCGACAATCTGTATTTGAAGGCCGTCGGGGGTCATTTTTAACTGAATCTGGCTGCTGAACTCAGCTAATTTAGGTGTATTGGAGATGACAGCACTGATCTTGGCACTGAGCTCTGCCAATTTTTGGGCATCTTGTTTGGCTCGCGCTGCCTTGGCTTTTAATAACGCTGGCACTCGCACCAGCGCCACTGCCGCCTTGCATAGCGACTTTCAGTGGGGATTGAAAATAATCAGACAAGCCTTTTTTGTCACCCTCGGATGTGCTCCCCAACAGCCACATGAGCAGAAAGAAGGCCATCATGGCGGTGACAAAGTCGGCGTAGGCAATCTTCCAGGCTCCACCATGCGCAGAGTGGCCACCTTTTTTGACCCGTTTGATGATGATGGGTTGTAGTTTTTTGGCTTCAGTGGCCATGGTGAGCTATTTCGGTTGCCTTATTTTTTCTTCACAAAGGCTTCAAGTTCAACAAATGTGGGGCGATCGGTTGAGAAAAGCACTTTTCGGCCAAATTCAATGGCAGTAGCTGGGTTGTAACCTTGCATGCTGGCGAGTAAGGTAGTTTTGATGCACTGGAACTCTTTGCCTGCTTCTTCCACTTTTTGCTCCAGCAGGCCAGCCAATGGCTCGGCAAAGGCATAAGCCAGCAAAATGCCCAAAAAGGTGCCAACCAGAGCTGAGGCAATCATGCCACCCAGCACGGCCGGGGGTTGACCCACAGAGCCCATGGTGTTGACCACCCCCAGCACAGCCGCCACGATACCGAAGGCTGGTAAACCACCTGCAACGCGCTGCAAGGCCGCCACTGCGGCGTGTTCTTCAGCGTGATGCGTATCAATTTCGCTGTCCATCAGGGACTCGATTTCGTGGGCATTCAGATTGCCAGAAACCATCATGCGCAGGTAGTCGGTAATGAACTCCACGACATGGTGGTCATGTCCTACCTCACCATGTTTTTTGAAGATTTCAGATGAGTGCGGTTCTTCAACATCTTTTTCGATAGCCATCAGGCCTTCCTTGCGGGCTTTTTGCAAGATGTCAAACAACAACGCCAAGAGGTCCATGTAACGCGCTTTGGTGTACTTGCTGCCTTTAAAGCATGTACCCAAACCTTTCAGACTGGACTTGATCACTTTCATTTGATTGTTGGCGACAAAGGCCCCCATGGTGGCCCCGCCAATGGTGATCAACTCGAATGGCAAGGCCTTCAGCACCACCATGATGTTGCCACCGTGGAAGATGTACACGCCAAAGACGCACACCATCACAATCAACCAACCAACAATGACGAACATAGCTTGAGAGTGTCAGAAGAAGTGTTAACTTCAAATAGTTAGAGTGCTCATCCCATGTGAGCGGGTCTCTATCATATCGTCACTCATGGTGAAGTCTTAAAACAATTCATTAAATTGGCATCTATGGCTTATAAACAAAGCGCAAGTAGCTACAAATGTTGTAGTAATTTAATGGAGCAGAATGCCACCTGCACCGGCTCCTTTGCCTGCACGTGCAGGGGGGGTACACAAACCACATTCGAAGTGCCGGGTATTTTCATAAGGCTCAGTCACAAAATGTCCGCCACATTTGCTGCACTTGGTCATGGCCAGCATGTGGTTGTCAACAAACTTTACCAAGCGCCAGGCACGGGTGATGGTGAGCAGGGGTTCCATGCCGCAGGTGGTGATTTGCTCGGTGTAGAGCTTGTAGGCTTTCATGACGGCATCAATGCCATCCAATGCACTGACCTTGCTCAGGTACTCATAGGTGTTCAAAAACAGGGACGAATGAATATTGGGTTGCCAAGTGAGAAACCAGTCGGTTGAGAATGGCAGTTGTCCTTTGGATGGTGACTTGCCTGCCACCTCTTTGTAAAGGCGTAACAGCCGCTCATAGGACAAGCTGGTTTCACTCTCAAGAACCTGCAAGCGAGCCCCGAGCTGAATCAGCGCCACAGCACGTTCAACTTGCTTGGAGTCATTCAAGACGCTTTTGGTGGATGTGGTGGCCATGATGTTTGCTCCTCGGACTTGGGGTTACAGGGCTTGCTCAAAACGACCGGCCATCAAGATGCTGGCGTGTAATCTGGTGGTGTCATCGTTGTTGACCTTGGATGGGGTGTGGTTGGTCAGCAAGCCCCAGACCATGTCATCGTCCACCCGAAAACGGCACAGCAGCATGGGACTGGCAGCAATTTTCAGAAGTTGAGCCGGTGACAACATGGCGATCAGGTCGGCTGATTCTTCAGAGATACCCAGGCGGAACAGGGCTTCAGCCTTGTCTTTGCGAATCACGTTTTGGGCCAGCATCAGGTAGGTGAGGTTGGCATCACGGATTTCTTGGGAGAGTTGTTCGTCGTTCATGGTGGGCTCCTGGGTGATTCGATCATTTGGGTGGTGTTCACGGCCTAATTGCCTTGTTCATCACCATGGAGTCGATTCTGAGCGGCTGCGCCAGAAACTTGAATCGGTATGTGGCTAATGCGGGTGTCAGATAAACAGATTTTTTTGTCAGAAAAAATCCTACAAAGGGAGGTTTTTCAGCCCCAATTCAGCGCTTATTCAAATCGGATTCGCCAAATAGGGTGATTAAATAAGGGTTTTCAACGCTTAATGGATGCCCGGCTGGGCCTATCCTTCAGGGCATGGTGATCGAGGTGGTTGTTTTGACCGATGGGCTGGTCTGTGCACAGGAAAGGTTCACATGAAGGCAGTGATTTTGGCGGGTGGTTTGGGAACCCGCATCAGTGAAGAAACGCACCTGCGTCCCAAGCCCATGATCGAAATTGGTGGCAAACCGATTTTGTGGCACATCCTGAAGATGTATTCGACCCATGGGGTCAATGATTTCGTGATTTGTTGTGGCTACAAGGGCTACCTCATCAAGGAATACTTTGCCAATTACTTTTTGCACATGTCGGATGTGACCTTTGACATGGCCAACAACCACATGCAGGTGCACTGCAAACATGCCGAACCCTGGAAGGTGACACTGGTGGACACTGGCGAAGACACCATGACCGGTGGTCGCCTCAAGCGGGTGGCGCAATACGTTGAGGCTGATGACGCTTTCTGCTTTACCTATGGTGACGGTGTTTCCGATGTGAACATTGCCGACACCATTGCCTTTCACCGGCAGCACGGCAAATTGGCAACGGTCACTGCAGTGCAGCCGCCAGGGCGCTATGGGGCCTTGCAGATGCAGGGCCAGCAGGTGAGTGGTTTTACAGAGAAACCTCGCGGTGATGGGGGCTTGATCAACGGCGGTTTTTTTGTGCTGTCACCCCAAGTGCTTACGCGCATAGCCGAAGACAGCACCCCCTGGGAGGCTGCTCCTTTGTCTGGTTTGGCCAGTGAGGGGGAGTTGATGGCGTTTGAGCACCATGGCTTTTGGCAACCCATGGACACCTTGCGTGAGAAAACCATGCTGGAAGACCTGTGGCAGTCTGGCCACGCACCCTGGAAGGTGTGGTGATGCAGATGGATGCCAGCTTTTGGCAGGGCAAGCGTGTGTTGCTCACCGGGCACACCGGGTTCAAGGGCGCGTGGCTGGCCTTGTGGTTGCAAAAACTGGGTGCAGAGGTGGTCGGTGTAGCGTTGCCGCCCAGCACCGAGCCCAGTTTGTTTGCGCTGTTGGACACCCAGCCGTGGATCAACAGCCAGATCTGTGACATCAGGGATGCGCCAGCCTTGAAAAGCATTGTTCAAGCGGCACGGCCAGAGATCGTGTTTCATCTGGCGGCCCAAGCCCTGGTACGGGCCAGCTACCAAAATCCATTGGACACCTTTGCCACCAATGTGATGGGTACCGCCCATGTGCTGGATGCGGTGCGGGCTACCGATACGGTGCGCGTGGTGGTGGCGGTAACCACCGACAAGGTCTATCAAAACCGGGAATGGTGCTACCCCTACCGCGAGGACGATGCACTCGGTGGCCATGACCCTTACAGTGCCAGCAAAGCCGCCTGTGAGATCGTGATTGCCAGCTATCGTGCTTCTTTTTTGGAAGCGTCTGGCGCAGCAGTAGCAAGCGCTAGAGCAGGAAATGTCATAGGAGGTGGGGATTGGTCGGCAGACCGCTTGTTGCCCGATGTGGTTCGCGCCTGGCAGGCCGGGCAGCCGCTTGAAATTCGTAACCCGCAGGCCACGCGCCCCTGGCAACATGTGCTGGAGCCGCTGGCCGGCTACCTGAGCTTGGCACAAAAATTGTGGGCGCAGCCCGCCTTGGCCGGGGCTTACAACTTTGGCCCCCCATCACATGAGGTGGCTTCTGTTAAAAAAGTGATCGAATTGGCATCTGGCGCTTATGAATATTGCGTAACAAACTATCAAAATAATAGTGATCAGCCGCATGAAGCCCATTGGCTGGCGCTGGAAACCGCCAAGGCTCGTGCGCTGTTGGGGGTGCAAGCGCGCTGGACTTTGGCTGAATCTGTGGCGCGTACCGTGGCTTGGTATCAGGCCCAGCATGCCGGCGCTGATGCCCGTGCGCTGTGTCTGGCTGAAATTGCGCAATTTGAGGCCCCAGCATGACCCGTTTGACGATTCATGCCTTGCCATTGGACGGACTCAAGTTGATTCAGCGCCAACAACTGGGCGATGCACGCGGGCATTTCTCCCGCCTGTTTTGCAGCCAAGAGTTGCTTGCCGCGCAGCCAAGAGTTGCTTGCCGCGGGCTGGAGGATGCCGATAGCCCAGATCAACCACAGTGTCACCGCACGGTGCGGCACGGTGCGTGGCTTGCACTTTCAAAAGCCACCCCATGCCGAGATGAAATTGGTGACTTGTTTACGGGGGGCAGTGTGGGATGTGGCTGTCGATCTGCGTGCTGGATCGCTCACATTTTTGCAGTGGCATGCGCAGCAACTGTCTGCAAAAAACGGGCAGGCGATGTTGATTCCGCAGGGATTTGCCCATGGCTTTCAGACTTTGACGGATGATGCCGAGCTGCTTTATTGCCATTCTGCGGCCTACGCACCTGAGGCCGAAGGAGCACTGAATGCGCTTGATCCATGCCTGGGCATTGCATGGCCGCTGGCGTTTGCCGAGCGTTCTGAGCGTGATGGCCAGCATGCCCTGTTAAGTGACAACTTTGAAGGAGTGCGTTTGTGAGGAATCCAGGATGATTGTTCAGCATTCGTCTGCCATGGCTTGTCGGCACTGCGGTGCACCGGTGTCCTTGACACTGGCCGATTTGGGCAGCGCTCCGCCTTCCAACGCCTATCTCACGGTGGCCGCTTTGCGCGAGCCTGAGCGCTGGTATCCGTTGCGTGTTCTGGTTTGTGAGTC
This sequence comes from Comamonadaceae bacterium, assembly GCA_008080595.1. Classification (GTDB taxonomy): domain Bacteria; phylum Pseudomonadota; class Gammaproteobacteria; order Burkholderiales; family Burkholderiaceae_C; genus Rhodoferax. The sequence continues at coordinate 41,498 of VIKI01000076.1, read as the reverse complement.
CTGCTGGCTGGTTCAAACCGAAGACTTTGCCCAGGCCGACCAGCTTTTTGATGCCGAATATGCCTATTTCAGCTCCTACTCCAGTGGCTGGCTGGCCCATGCCCAAAGCTATGTGGCTGACATGGTGCAGCGTTTTGAGATCGGTGGGCACAGCCAAGTGGTGGAAGTGGCTGCCAATGATGGCTATTTGCTGCAATACCTGGTGCAGCGCGGCGTGCCTTGCCTGGGCATTGAGCCGACGGCCAGCACGGCAGCGGCGGCAAGAGCCAAAGGCATTGCGGTGATTGAGCGATTCTTTGGCGTGGCATTGGCGCGCGAGCTGGTGGCTCAGGGGCATAGCGCAGACCTGATAACGGCCAATAATGTGCTGGCCCATGTGCCCGATATCAATGATTTTGTGGCTGGCTTTGCGGTGCTGCTGAAGCCTGAGGGCGTGGTCACGTTTGAGTTTCCACACCTGTTGAAGCTGGTGCAGCAGTGCCAGTTTGACACCCTGTACCACGAACATTTTTCATACCTTTCGCTGACAGCCGTTCAGCGTATATTGGCTGCCAACGGACTGACTGTGTTTGACGTGCAGGAACTGCCTACACACGGAGGTAGTTTGCGAGTGTTTGCTCGGCGCACGGATGGCTGTGCGGGCCCACGGCAAGAGCCGGTGCAGCCGCAAGTGGGGCAGTTGCTTGCCAGGGAAGTTGCCGCAGGCGTGACGACGGCAAATTTTTACACTGATTTTCAGTCCCAGTGCTTACGAATCAAGCGTGAGCTGCTATTGTTTTTGCTTGATGCACAGGCCAAAGGGCTTCAAGTGGCTGCTTATGGTGCCGCTGCCAAGGGCAATACACTGCTGAACTTTGCCGGTGTTCGGCCAGACCTGTTGCCCTATGTGGTGGATAAAAACCCGGCCAAGCAGGGCAAATACATGCCCGGCAGCCGAATCCCCATCGCTGATGAAGCGCATTTAAGGATGCACAGACCTGACTATGTGCTGATCCTGCCGTGGAATCTGAAAGAAGAAGTGATGAATCAACTGAGCTATATCCGGGATTGGGGTGGGCGGTTTGCCATAGCTGTTCCCGGTCTAGAGGAGTATTTGTGATCGATATTCACGCCACCGCCCGGGTTTCAGCATTGGCCGATATTGAAAATTCGGTTCGCGGAACTCGCATTGTGGTGGGGGCACGAACCATGATTGACAGCTTTGTCAAAATCAAACCTGCAGGTGGAAGTGGTGATGTGCTGATTGGTCAAGACTGTGCCATCAATTCAGGTTGTGTCATCTACACCGGCAACGGTTTGACCATGGGTGATGGTGTCGCAGTGGCTGCCAACTGTACTTTTGCTCCCGTGAACCATGAATTTCGCAACCGGAATGTACCTATTCGAGCGCAAGGCTTTGGGCCTAGCAAGGGCGGGATTGTGATCGAGGATGATGTCTGGATTGGGGCGAATTGCGTCATTTTGGATGGAGCCCGGCTTGGCAAGGGGTGTGTGATTGGCGCGGGTTCTTTGGTGCGGGGTGAGGTGCCAGCGTATTCAATCCAGGCCGGTCAACCGCTGAAATTGTTGGGGTGGCGTGAATGAGTCATGTGGACAGTCCTGAACAGGTCACCGTGCTCGGCGGTCATGGCTATATTGGTCAGCACTTGGCCGCTTATTTGCAACAACTGGGCCACGATTGTTGGGTGCCCCAACGGGACGATCCCAGTATTTTGCAGCGGCCACTGGGGACGGTTTTTTATTGCATCGGTTTGACTGCAGACTTTCGCAGTCGGCCATTTGAAACCGTCGATGCGCATGTGGGGGTGTTGAGTAAAGTGCTTCAGCATGGCCGGTTTGACCAATTGATTTACCTCTCCAGCACACGGGTGTATCTGGGGGCATCTGATACCTACGAAGACCAAACGTTGACCGTCAATACTCAAGTCCCCGATGATTTGTACAAGCTTTCCAAATTGCTGGGTGAATCCCTGGTGTTGCATTCGGGACGGCCTGGCAAGGTGGTGCGTTTGTCCAATGTGGTGGGCGGCACAGGTGGTAATCACGACAGTTTTGTGTACAGTCTGATGCAAGACGCTCGCCGAGGGGCGGTGCTTTTGCGTAGCGCCCCTGAGTCTGCAAAAGACTACATTTGCATGGATGATGTCACCAGTCAATTGGCCCAAATTGCCTGGCGTGGCCAGCACAAGGTGTACAACTTGGCCAGTGGAATACAAACCACTCATGCGCAATGGCTGGAATTCATTTGCGCTGAAAACGGGTGCACTTGGTCGGTACTGCCCAATGCACCGTTACAACAATTCTTGCCAATTCGGATTGAGCGGATTCAGTCCGAGTTTGGTTTTATTCCCAAGCCTGTGATGAAAGATTCACATGGTTTCTATTCTGCTTGAGCGTTGGACGGGTGATGGTCAATGTGCCGAAATCAAAGATTCAAAATCAATCACGCAGGAATCGTGTTATTCAACCTCTGGAGATGTCCCCACTATGAATCCAAATGAGCAATTCCAAGCCGAGCAACGTGAGCGCATTGCGTCCTACGGTCAAGACGATAAATTCCAGGCGTTGTCACGCGATTGGCTTCAAGCCTCCATGCAGCGCAAATATGTGTACAACTTTGATTGGCTGGGTCGCCCGATCATTCAATATCCACAGGATATGGTTGCCATACAAGAGCTGGTTTGGCGGGTGCGCCCTGATTTGATCATTGAGACCGGCATTGCACATGGTGGTTCGCTTGTTCTGAGCGCCAGTCTTTTGGCCTTGCTGGATATTTGCGATGCCACCGAAGCAGGTACGCTGTTAGACCCCTGCAAGAGCCAACGCAAAGTTATCGGGGTAGATATTGACATTCGTGCACACAATCTTCAAGCCATTGAATCACACCCCTTGGGTAACCGTATTCGAATGATCCAGGGTTCTTCCATTGATCCCGTGACCGTCTCGAAAGTAAGGCAAGAAAGTCAGGGTTACAAGCGGGTTCTGGTGTTGCTGGACTCCATGCACACCCATGAACATGTATTGGCAGAACTGAATGCGTATGCGCCGATGGTGTCAGTCGGTAGCTATTGCGTGGTGTTTGATTCTTTTGTGGACGATATGCCGCCTGGGTTTTTCGCTGACAGACCATGGGATGTTGGCAACAACCCAAAGACTGCGGTGCATCAATGGCTGAAGAGTCGATCTGATTTTCAAATTGACCCCACCTGGCCGAACAAATTGATGGTGACAGTGGCACCTGATGGATTTTTAAGGCGCGTGGGTTAGCAGTTTATTGAGCGCTTATCGATTGGGCTGCATATTGCAAGTAAGTCACAGCAAAATCGGTGTGCCCGTGTGCGTGCTCTACCTCGGCCAAGCACGCAAGCGCCAATGGCTCATGGGGTATCGCTGATAAAACGGTTTCCGCAAATTCAGTGACTTCTCGCCAGTTTTTGTCACTGATTTGTCCAGAACCTTGTGCTGTATCTGGGGATTGTGTTTTTGCTTGCTCTAGCAAATGTTGCAGTTTTTCATGGGCCTGATTCAAACTGAGCCGTTTTCCGGTAGCCACACCCACCTCTGGTGGGGTGTTCGTTTGCAATGGCGCAGGTATCTCTCTGTGCCATTGCTCAATCAGCTGTGCTTGTTTTGGGTGGGGGCCTTGCGCCAGCCAACGCAGCCACATTTCGCGCATTGCCTGGCCAAACAATTTTGTATAGTGACGCTCATTCATCAGCGGCGAATCCTCAACCTGTTTCCGCTGTGTCAGCCGTGATGTATTGAGCGCATCAATGTCAGATGCCAACTTTTTCGCAATGTCGATGTATTCCTCAGGACTGTTTGCCAACCATTGTTTGCGATCCAGGTAGCTCAAGATGCCCGTGCTCAGACGGCTTTTGAAACAGTCCCCTTGCATGGAAACCAGCGGCAATCCCATCCAGAGCAAGTCAAAAGTAGTTGTACCACCTGTCAGCGGGAAGGGATCCAGTGCAATATCAATGCGGTGGTAGGTTAGATATTGGTTGTTACTGTCTAATGGTATAAGTTCCAGTCGATCCAGCGGGATACCCAATGATTCGCACCGCGCCTGGTATTTATTTCCGAATTCGGGTTCGTCTAGATTTTTACCTTCAATCAACAATCGTGCGTTCGGTATTTCATGCAGCAGTTGACCCCATAACTTCAGCACATTATCTGTCAATTTCCCCAAATTATTACAACTTCCAAAAGTCACGTAACCATTGCTCAATGCGGGTGTGGATTGAACAAGAAAGGCAGGTTGGTAACGCCATAGTGGATTTCGAATATGTGGTCGGTAGCAACAAAAAAGAGTATGGAGTCGATATAGCTTTTCAGAATATTCTATGTCTGCACCTGGTGGATCGGTGACTTCATCTGTAATTTTATAATCAATTGCTGTGAGACCAGTCGTAGCTGGATATCCAAGCCATGATACTTGAATCGGCGCAAGTTTTCTTGCCATTAAGTGAAGGCCATTATTTCCAGTATGGCCTGCGACATCGATAATGATATCTGGTTGTTGTGCGGTAATTAGATCTATTTGCTCTGGGTAGCTGTGATTGTTTAAATTGACAAAAACATCAACATGATTTTTGACTACAAGATCACAACCAGTGTGCAAGTGGAAGGCAATGATATTAAATTGATGTCGATCTAGACTGGCGAGTAGCCCTTCGAGAAAATACATGACCGAATGACTCTTAAAATCAGGAGACAAGAATCCAATATTAAGTTTTTTCCACGGTTTCAGAAGGGTTCGATCATGTTGTGTCCAAAGGTGCTTTATCGGCAATTCAAATTGAACAGCAAATTCATCTGCGGCATCTTTGATTGATTTTACTTTATACTCTGGATCTGCAAGCATAAAGAGTAGTTTGTTTGTATAGTTTGCAGCTTCCGTTGGATCAAGTTTGATTGCATTTTGGCAATCTACAATTGCTTCTCTAATTTCACCTAACTCTCTGCGATGTAATGCTTTTTGCCGCAGAGCAACAGATTTTTCCTGATCTGTTTTTGCGATTTCTTGCAAATGAATGCCACACTTAATTCCTCTTCTCGAGTCTTGTGTCAGATAAAGTGATTGCGATAACAAAACCCATGGAGAAAATGCATTTTTTTTATGTTTGCATATGGTTTCCAAGAGCGGAATGGCATCGAAATAACTACCATTCGCCATCAAGGTATTGGCAAAATTTAATTTAATTTCTAAATCATTTGGATGTCTGCGAATGGCTTCATTAAAAGCTTGAATCGCTTGACTTTCCAGATGTAATTTATGAAGAGAAAATCCTAGATAACGGTTGGCTAAAAGATTTTTTTTGTCGATTGCGAGTTGTTTTTTGCATAAATCACTCAAACTCCCCCAGTTTTGTTGCTTGAATGCATCGATAAGGCGAGTTTGAAGATTTTTCATTATGTGAAAATTAAAAAGTCGGACTAATTCATAGTATCCGACTTTTCTGTAGGGTGGGAGGTTTCGAAGAGCCTGCTTACTTCAGTAGTTGAAGGACACCCTGTGGAATCTGATTGGCTTGTGCCACCATGGCCGTGCCCGCTTGTTGCAGAATCTGTGCGCGTGAAAGGTTGGCGGTTTCTGCTGCAAAGTCAGCGTCTTGAATCCGGCTGCGGGCAGCGGATTGATTTTCGGCTGAAATATTCAGAGACGAAATGCTTGTTTCAAACCTGGATTGCAAAGCGCCAAGTTTCGCGCGCTCTCCGCTGATGAACTGTAATGCAGAATCCACCGTTTTCAGCGCGTCGGTGGCCTTGGTAAAAGATGTGATGTCCAACTCTGATACCTTTTTCAAGGTCGAGGTATTCGTAGTGAAGTTGTTAAAAGTGGTTGATGTGGCTGCGAACGACTTTTCTGAGTCCAGCGTCAGGTAGCCTGAAAGCGATACGTACTCACCAGCAGCCACAGTTGCGGCGCTAATATCTCGTGCCGTACCCACTGAGCCTAAGGCACCAGCCGTATTGACCTGCATTTTTTTCACGGTGGTCGCACCACCGTTAGCTGCCGTACCGGCTTTGCCGACAATCATGTCGTTGCCAGACTCATTGGTCAGAACGATACCATCATTGGTTGCATTCAGCTCTGCAGTGATCCCCGTTTTGGACGACTTTTCGTTGATGGCCTGCACTGCAGCAGACAAGCCATCTGACCCCGTTATGGCAGTCAAGCTGAAGCTGACTGTTTCGACTGTGCTGTTGTCCGCCTTGAGTGCAAGCGAATAGCCGCCTGTTGCACCAAAAGTCAGTTCAGCAACCGTGCGAGCTGTTGCCTGTACACCTGTGCTGGGCGTTTGCGCGTTCACCTTGTCTGCGGTTGCCTTGGCAGTTTCACTAACCAAGACAGAGATATCTTTGGTTCCGAGAGAACCTGCAATACCGAGTGTCCCGGCCACTACGCCATTGGTTGCACCTGCGACTGTGGCAACAGTCGCCGAAGCACCCAGTGTTGTTGCTCCGGCTTGGTTATTTCCATACACATTGGTACGCATATTGGCTGTAGCCGCCACAATGGTTTGATTGGCGTTGGCACCAACTTGGTATTTGGCAGTACCAAACGTGCCGTCGAGCAGCTTTTGTCCGTTGAATTCGGTATTGACTGCAATACGATCCAATTCACTCACCAGTTGAGTCACTTCTTGATTCAGCGCTTGGCGGTCACTCGCGCTGTTGGTTGAGTTGGCGGACTGCACGGCCAATTCACGAACACGCTGAAGAATATTGCTGGCTGAGCCCATGGCACCTTCTGCCACCTGGGCCAATGAAATACCATCATTTGCGTTTCGGGCAGCCTGAACAACACCGCGGATTTGACTTGTAAAGCGTTCCGTAATCGCCAAACCGGCTGCATCGTCTTTGGCGCTGTTGATGCGTAAACCTGAAGAGAGACGTTGGACGGATGTCGAGAGTGAAAGCTGGCTTGCGCTCAGGTTTCGCTGTGCTGTCAAGGAACTGACGTTGGTGTTGATGGTTGAGGCCATGGTCTGACTCCTAAAAGGTTGGTGTATCCATTCCTTTCTGGCCTAACTGGGAGCGGCTTGGCTGGAATGAAAGAATCGATGGGTAAATTGTGCGGATTCGTCAGAAGATGAAAAGACGAATAAATGGCAGATAAACCCCGTTTCTCAAACGATTAACCAGCTCAAAACAATGTGAGTGAAGCAAAAACACGAAACATGGCTTAAGTTTGTATTGGGTTTGCCGAAAACTCATACAACGGCCGGCTCAGGCCACAGCATCAACGGTCTACAGTGGTGCTTGGTGGTGGGATTTGTCCAGTCGTAGTTGTCGGTCCATATTGTTTGTATCAGTCAGTTTTTTTAGGAGATCATCATGGCTTCCACTATCAACACCAATGTCAATTCGTTGACGGCTCAACGCCAACTCGGGGCCAGCGCTTCGTCGCTCAGTACGGCTATTCAGCGTTTGTCTTCAGGTTTGCGCATCAACAGCGCCAAAGACGATGCAGCCGGTTTGGCCATTTCAGAGCGTTTCACTGGGCAAATTCGTGGTTTGAATCAGGCTGTGCGGAACGCAAATGATGGTATTTCTTTGGCTCAAACTACAGAAGGTGCCATGAAGGCTGCTGGCGACATTTTGCAGCGTGTTCGTGAATTGGCCGTGCAGTCTGCCAATGCCACCAACACCGCAAGTGACCGCCAAGCGCTGAACCAAGAGGTGACCCAACTGGTAAGTGAGTTGGATCGTGTTGCGCAGACCACTGAGTTCAACGGTCAGAAAATTCTGGATGGTACTTTTGGGTCGGCCAGGTATCAAGTGGGTGCCAATGCCAATCAAACCATTGTGGCTGCTACAGCCAATATGCGTACCAACGTGTATGGAAATAACCAGGCTGCAGCATCAACACTGGGGGCTGCAGCGACGGTAGCCACGGTTGCGGGTGCGACCAATGGTGTGGCGGCCGGGACGCTCGGTATTGCAGGTTCTCTCGGTACCAAAGATATCTCTGTCTTGGTTAGTGAAACTGCCAAGGCAACCGCTGACAAGGTGAATGCACAAACTTCCAGCACGGGTGTACAGGCGACAGCTCGCACCGTTAGCGAACTCTCTTTTAGTGCAACAGGCGGCTATTCGCTTGCACTCAAGGCGGATAACAGCACGGCAGAAACCGTCAGCTTCAGCTTGACCGCCATAACGGGTGCGGATGGCTTGTCTGCTGCAGTTCAGGCCATTAACGACAAGTCATCCAAGACGGGTATCACTGCAGAGCTCAATGCGACCAATGATGGAATCATCTTAACCAATGAGTCTGGCAATGACATGATTATCGGCAAAGCAGGCACGTCTGCTAATGGTGGTGCAGCCACCGTGAAAAAAATGCAGGCTGATACGGCTGGTGCCTTGGGTTCAGTGGGCACGGCACGAGCTATCAGCGCAGCGACTGTTGCAGCTGGTGAATACGTGTCGGTTTCTGGCTACCTGACGCTGGACTCGGAAAAGTCGTTCGCAGCTACATCAACCACTTTTAACAATTTCACTACGGCGACTTCGACTTTGAAGAAAGTGTCCGAGTTGGACATCACAACCTTCACTAAGGCGACCGATGCATTAAAAACGGTGGATTCTGCGCTACAGTTCATCAGTGGTGAGCGAGCCAAATTAGGTGCTTTGCAGTCACGGTTTGAGACAACGATTTCGTCTCTGCAGATTTCGTCTGAAAATCAATCTGCTGCCCGTGGTCGCATTCAGGATGCCGACTTCGCCTCTGAAACGGCTAACCTGTCACGTGCTCAGATCTTGCAACAAGCCGGTACGGCCATGGTGGCACAAGCTAACCAATTGCCGCAAGGTGTGTTGGCACTGCTTCGGTAAGCTGGTGAATCTGAAAATACTTCAACTGGCTCTGGGTTGAAGTTGGGCGGCGGCAGGTTTTCCTGTCGTCGCCATTGGCTTTTTGGGAGCATATTGATTATTGAGGCGATTTGCCGCTATCTTTCGGTTTAACGGCAGACGCTCAACTGGATAATCGGGAACACCTGACAAGACTGGAGTTCATCATGGCAACCATTTCTTCAACCGGCATTGGTAGTGGACTAGATGTCAAGTCCATCGTGTCACAGTTGGTGGCCCTTGAAAAGCAACCATTGACCAACCTCAAGGTGAAGGCGGCAACGGTCAACACCAAGATATCTGCTTTTGGACAAATCAAGTCACTGGTGTCAACATTGTCAAGTGCTGTCGGCACGCTGAACAGTTTGACGACCTGGAATGCGGTATCAGCAACTTCGTCAAATGATGCTGCTGTAGGTGTTTCTGCGATTGGAGGCACGCAGGCCAATAATTTCAGTGTGCAAGTGATGGGCTTGGCCAAGTCGCAGTCCAATGCGTCACAAGCCTTAACACCTGCCGGGATGATGCCTGGTGCAGGAACACTGCAAATTCAGTTAGGCAAGTGGTCAGCTGTGGGCGGCACTTTTACGCCAGGTACGGCAACGGCAGTGGATATCACTGTGGCGGTGGACGATACCGTGTCAAGTATTGCCAGCAAAATCAATGGAGCCGGTGCCGGGGTCAGTGCGACGGTACTGACAGATGCCTCTGGTGAACGCTTGCTGTTGCGTTCCACAGCTACCGGTGTCGAAGCGGGCTTCAAGATGTCGGTCACAGCGGATACTAGCGATGGCACTTTGACGGACAACGCAGGGTTGTCGCGCTTGGTCTACGAGGCCACACCAGGTTCTACGATGACGCAAATTGGGACTGATGCAACTGCCAAGCTCAATGGGATTGATATCAGCTCGGCAACAAATACTTTCAGCAACGTGGTGTCTGGGGTGACGCTTACAGCCAAAACTGTGATGACAAGTGCTGCAGAAATCACGGTGACTCCCAATCAAAATGCCATTACTGATGCAGTGAATGGTTTTGTAAAGGCTTATAACGACATCAACCAGTCTTTGCAGGATCTAACCAAATACGATGCCGGAACCAAGACCGCAGGTCTGTTACAAGGTGACACCACTGCGGTGGGGTTGCAACGTGCTTTGCAAGGAATTTTGCAATCAAATACCACTGGGGCGGCCTATGCACGTTTGGCTGACATCGGGATCAGCCAGCAGATGGGGGGGGATTTGGTGGTTGACAGTAGCAAACTATCTACCGCGCTTCAAAATGGCGATGAGGTCAAAAAATTCTTCACAACAAACAATAACAATGATCTGACCAATGGTATGGGGCTGAAATTAAAAAAATTCGCTACCGGATTGTTGGCGACAGATGGTTTTTTCAGCAGCAAGGATGCTGCGTTAAAACGGGCACTTGAAGCCAATACAAAAGATCAGCAGCGGGTCAATGAAAAAGCAAGCCGTGTTGAGGCTGCGTTGAATCGGCGTTACGGTGCTCTGGATGCTCAAATGGCCAGTTTGAATGCATTGAATGCCTATGTCGGACAACAGGTGACCATGTGGAACAAGAGTACGGCTTAGTTGGTTGAATTGATTGGGTAATACCGGCGAATTGAACAGTTTAGAGGCCTTGATTTACGATGAAAAATGCCGATAAAGATAACATGGATGAAAGGAAATCTACCATGTTTACTTCAGTCAGTGTTCGTTCCGCAAACGCCTATCAACGTATCAATGTGGAGACCGGGGTTGTTCAAGCTGACCCACATCGTTTGGTTGACATGCTTTTTGATGGCTTGCTTAATAACATTGCAGCCGCAAGAGGTGCATTGTCACGAGGGGATATCAAATCAAAGTGCCAGCATATTTCGACTTCTGTCAGGATTCTTGAAGAAGGCCTCAAAGGCAGTTTGAACTTGCAAGAGGGGGGCGAGTTGGCTGCAAATTTGCAAGGTGTTTATGATTATTGTGTCGTGCGGTTGACACAAGCGAATGTCCGAAATGATGATGGCGCTTTGCAAGAGGTCTCTAGGATTTTGTCGCCTATTGCCGATGGGTGGAAACAAATGGATCCTTCGAATGCATCAGGCAATCGAATCATGTAAAGAATCGAGTTTGAAAATGTCACACATTCTTATCGACTATTACAAAGCCATCGAAGACAGCAGCGCCAAAATGCTGGATGCTGCCAAGTCTGAAGATTGGGAAAAAGTGATGCATTTTGAAGGTGCATGCGCGGTATTGATAGAGCAACTTCGTGACCGTGCTGGTCAGGAGAAGCTTCAACCCGAGCATCGCGCTGAAAAAACGCGCATCATGCAGCGCATTTTGAATAACGATGCCCAGATTCGTTATTTGGCAGAGCCGTGGCTGATGCATTGCGAGCAGAATCTGGACGAACAGAGACAATATCTTCACTAAGTTAGTGAAGAATCATCGATCCAAAAGAATGGATTGAATTTGATATAAAAACAATAGCTACTAGCGCAATTGGTTAAGGCGATAGAAGCCTTTTTATATGTGTAAACCTGTCTGACTTATTGAGCTTATACCTGCATATTCATGATGTCGGTGTAAGCTTGCACCATGCGGTTTCGCACGTGAAGCGTAGCTTGAAAACCAATTTGTGCTTTCTGAATGGCTACCATGGTTTCTTCCAGACTGACTTGTGGGTTCTCTAGTTGGACTTCCCGCTGCAGGCGGGTTGCTTCATTTTGTGTGGCACTCACAGAGTTGAGTGCACTTTTCAATGCCACAGAAAACCCACCAGATTGGGTACCACCCACCTGGCTCTGCGATTGACTGCCCAGGATGTTGGGGCGTACCGCAACCGGCATCGTGTTTGGGGTAAGTCTGAGGTTCATGGTGTTTTCGCTCTAAAGCATGTGCGTGTCAGGGATGCTAGCAAGGCACTTGTGCAAACATTAATTTGAAGTAAGGGGTAAAAACCAGTCTTATTAACCTCATGTTTTCAGATGTGAGGCCAATAATCAACCGCAACAAAGGTGCATTACGCCCTATTGCCATGGAAGATTGATATGACTGCCGCACTTGCAATACCTGTAAACCCAACTTTTTCCCAGCGCTTGGCTGGCTTGGATCAGGCCCAAAAACTACGTTTAGGGGTCGGTATTGTGCTGTTTGTGGCCATTGGCATCATTGGTCTGATGATGGGTCGTCAGGCTGAATGGCGTGTGTTGTATGCCAATTTGCCTGACAAAGACGGTGGGGCGATTGTTGCGCAGCTTACCCAGATGAATGTGCCGTATCAGTATGCTGCAGGCGGTGGTGCGATTTTGGTGCCAGCCAATTTGGTGGTTTGGCATGACTCAATTCCAAGAGCGTTTGACATTCCAACGGGGACTTGAGGGCGAGCTGACCCGCTCGATCCAGGCCTTGAATTCCGTGCAGAGTGCGCGTGTGCATTTGGCTTTGCCTAATCAAAATGGGTTTTTCAGAGACCAGCAAAAACCTTCGGCCTCGGTGTTGGTCAGTTTGAATGCTGGCAGAACGCTTGACCGTGCTCAGTTAGCGGGCATCATTCACTTAGTGTCTTCCAGTGTTCCAGAGATGGATCCCAAGGCTGTGAGTGTGTTGGATGACACAGGCAAATTGCTCTCGACCCCAGTCGATGCCGTCGGTGGTTTGGGTGTAGATGCTCAGCAATTGCAATATGTTCAGCAGATCGAACAGCTTTACAGCAGTCGTATTCTGGATATTTTGGAGCCCGTGGTGGGCCGCCAGAATGTACGTGCTCAGGTGACGGCAGAACTCGATTTTTCGCAGACGGAGTCCACGTCTGAATTGTTCAAACCAAATCAAACGCCAGACTCCACCTCTATTCGCAGCCAGCAGCTGCTTGAAACGGGTGGGTCAACGGCTGCGGCAACGCCGCCAACTGGCGTGCCGGGTGCCACGACCAACCAACCCCCAGGCCCGACCACTGCGGCGATCAATGGTGCACCTCAGGCGATGACTGCAGCGGGGGGGGCTACCGGTGCCAATGGTGGACGGCGCGAATCGGTGATCAATTACGAGGTTGACAAGACGGTACGTGTGGTGCGTGGCAGCACCGGTATGGTCAAACGCATCAGTGCGGCAGTCATCATCAACCACCAAACCGTGACCGATGCAAAGGGCAAGACCAGCACGGCTGCAATGAGTGATGCCCAGATGGAAAAACTGACGGCTTTGGTGCGTGAAACCGTGGGATTCAGCAAGGATCGGGGTGATTCCGTCAATGTGGTCACGGCACCCTTCACCAAGGAAACTGTGAATGTGACTCCGCTGCCGCTGTGGCAACAGCCTGAATTGTTGGATTTGGCGCGCAGTTTTGCCTGGCCATTGGGTACCTTGCTGTTTGGGACACTCGTTTTGATGGGGGCGGTGCGTCCGGCTTTGAAGGTTATGGCGCAACCGGTATCTGTGCCGGAAGGTGGACGAGCTGGTCAGCTGGATGCGATTGAAGCCGATGAACCTGAGCGGCCTTTGCTTGCTGGGCCCACGGTCGCTTCGAGTCAAGCGTCGGAACTCAGTCCGAGTGACCTGGCATTGGATGAAGCACGAAAATTAACCCGCGACAATCCCGCTGCAGTGGCTAACATAGTCAAAACTTGGATTAATGGTGAGGCCCCCGCGTGATGCGGTACTGCCAGGGCCTGAACAGGGATTGATGAGGATGATGAAACATGTCGCAAACTGACGGACTGGAAGATGCAGCCATTCTGATGATGTCTTTGGGGGAAGCCGAGGCCTCAGAAGTGTTCAAGCATTTGTCACCCAAAGAGGTGCAAAAGCTGGGCGAGGCCATTGCCAAAACCAAAGCCATCACCCGTGAACGTGTCAATGAAGTGGTAGACAAATTTACTGGAGTGGCCGCCGCGCAAAGTTTGCTGGTGTCCAATTCGGGCGATTACGTGCGATCAGTTTTGAAACGTGCCTTGGGTGATGACAAGGCGGCTTTGCTGATAGATCGTATTTTGCAAGGCGGTGATGTGTCTGGCATCGAGAGCCTGAAATGGATGGAGCCTTCCAGCGTGGCGGAGCTTTTGCGCAATGAGCACCCCCAAATTGTGGCTGCCATTTTGGTTCACCTTGACTTTGACCAAGCTGCAGATATTTTGAAATTTTTTACAGAACGCCAACGCAATGAAGTGATGTTACGTGTAGCTACGATGGAAGGTATTCAACCCTCTGCCTTGAAAGACTTGAACGAGGTGTTGTTCAAGGTGCTTGCAGGGGGTGACAAAATGCGTAAATCATCATTGGGTGGCGTGAAAACCGCAGCCGAGATGATCAACCTGATGGGTACTGCCATTGAGGGCACGGTGATTGAGTCCATCAGAAACCATGACCCTGACTTGGCTCAAAAAATCATGGACAAGATGTTTGTGTTTGATGATGTGATCAAACTCGATGACAAGTCGATTCAGACCGTACTCAAAGAAGTGTCGTCTGACGTGCTTATTGTGGCGCTCAAAGGGGCACAGCCAGAGCTTAAAGAAAAAATCTTGTCCAATATGTCCACCCGTGCAGCAGAAACGTTACGCGAAGACCTGGAGTCACGTGGCCCCATGCGTCTGTCAGAGGTGGAAGCGCAGCAGAAAGAAATTCTCAAGGTGGTGCGTCGTTTGGCTGACGAAGGCACGATTGTTATTGGTGGTGGTGCTGATGATGCAATGGTGTGACCATGCGTAACTATGCCCGTTTTATTCCCGGAGAAGAAATTGACGCAGTCGAGCAGTGGCGCTTTGGTGCAATTGACACTGCGGCGCAGTTGTTGCAATCGCAAGCTAAGGCTCAAGAGGTTGAGCAAGAAAACCAAGAGCAGCTGGCTCGTCGCCAAGAAAGTTATCAGGAAGGATATGCCGCCGGTATCGCTCAGGGACGCTTGCAAGTGCAAACAGAAGTGCAGCAGCAAATGGCGGATTTTTTGGCTAACCAGGCCCGTGAAGAAGCTCAAAAATTCACTGAACTTTTCCGTGCTGCACAAAATGAATTGATCCAAGCCAAACAGGTTGTAGCTCATGGTGTGTTGACTTTATCGTGTGAACTAGCTCGGCAGGTTTTACGCCAGGAGTTGTCTGTCAATCCCAATGTGCTGTTGCCTGTGATCCATGAAGCGCTTGAATTGTTGGGTGCTGAACACCGCAGCGCTTTGGTGCGGATGCACCCGCAGGATATTGAGGTTTTGGAGGGCTTGATTTCTGGTGAGTTTGCAGGTATGGCTCTGACACTTCGGGCAGATCCAGCGCTTAAACAGGGCGGTTGTTTGGTGGAATCCGCAGGAATGGTGGTCGATGCCAGTTTACAAAATAGGTGGCAACGTGCAGTCGCCACTTTAGGTCTTGAGGCCAGTTGGGAGGAACCCAATGAGCCAAGTTGATCCCGCTGTCAAGTGGCAGGCATTTTTTGAGAATGCGACACGTCGTGTGCATACCGGCACGACGCTGGAGGTTCGTGGCACGCTCACACGTTTGACGGGGCTGGTGCTTGAAGCGGTGGGAATTCGAGTTCCCGTGGGTTCTCAATGTTTGATACGCATGAAGGCGCAAGCACCGGTGTTGGTCGAAGTGGTGGGGTTTTCCAATGACCGCGCGTTTTTGATGCCCGCAGGTGATGTGCACGGTTTGGCCAGTGGCGCTAGTGTGGAGCCTGCCCCCGCTTATGTGACCGTACCCATGCTGGGTGAACGTCGACAGGTTCAGCGCGAGTTTGGTCAAGGTGTGTTACGTTTGCCGCTAGGTGAAGGCTTGTTGGGCCGGGTGGTGGATGCGCATGGCAACCCGATGGACTATAAAGGGCCTATCTTGGATGTGTCTTCCGTTCCTATGGATCGGCAGCCGATCAATGCCATGGATCGTGCGCCCGTGCGGGAGACATTGGATACGGGTATTCGTGCCATCAATGCATTGTTTACTGTGGGGCGAGGACAGCGGTTGGGATTGTTTGCTGGATCGGGCGTGGGGAAAAGCGTGCTGCTGGGCATGATGGCCAGGTACACCCAAGCAGATGTGATTGTGGTGGGTTTGATCGGTGAACGGGGTCGTGAGGTCAAAGAATTCATTGAAGACATTCTGGGCGAAGAGGGGCGCGCCCGTGCTGTGGTGGTGGCTGCACCGGCTGATGCCCCCCCCCTGCTACGTATGCAGGGGGCAGCCTATGCAACTGCGATCGCAGAGAGCTACAGGGACAAAGGAAAGCATGTGCTGTTGCTGATGGATTCACTGACCCGCTACGCCATGGCACAACGTGAAATTGCCTTGGCCATTGGTGAACCGCCAGCGACTAAGGGCTATCCTCCATCCTGCTTCGCCAAATTGCCACAATTGGTCGAGCGCAGCGGCAATGGCTTGAATGGTGTGGGGTCAATCACAGCGTTCTACACCGTGTTGTCTGAGGGGGATGACCAGCAGGATCCTATTGCTGATGCTGCACGGGCTATTTTGGATGGTCATATTGTGTTGTCACGTGCATTGGCAGAGTCGGGGCACTTTCCTGCGATTGATATTGAACAATCCGCTTCTCGGGTGATGCAAAACGTGGTGCCCAAAGCGCATTTTGATTTGGCCAGACGGTTCAAGGCAGTGTATTCGTGCTATCAAAAAGGGCATGATCTTGTTCAAATTGGGGCTTATGTGGGTGGTTCTGACCGGGCGTTGGATGAAGCGATTGCCTTGCATGAGCCGATGATGCAATTTTTACAGCAAGACATGTTTGAGTCCGCAGAGCTGCAAGGCAGTGTTGACGACATGAAGACAACGCTTGGCTTCAGCCGCGCATGACAATGATTGGTTTACACCATGCCTCAATTTAGAAGTCTTCAGTTGGCGATTGATTTGGCGGTTACCAAGCGTGATCAGGCTTTGTCTGAAATGAATAAACAATGACCAGATGAACCAGTTGCAGCAGTACGCTGATGAGACGGAAAAACGCTGGACAACAAACGCGCAGATCAGTACTACGCCTGAGTTATTGCACCACCACTACCAGTTTATGGGGCGATTGCAGCATGCTATTTTGTTGCAAGAAAATGTTCTGCGTGCATCTGAAGACCGGGTAAAGCTTGCACAGCAGCAGCTTTTACAGGCAGAGTTTCGAATTGCAAGTTTGAAGCAGGTTCTGGTCAAACGCCAAGCAGAAGTTGAAAAACGGCTGCAGCGGCGGGATCAAAAACAAATGGATGAGTTTGCATCAATGCAAATTTTGCGGCAAGTTCGTCAAAAATTGGAGCATAACCATGAGCATTGAATCTGGTAGCGCGACCGTTGGCAGCAAAGCGGTTGCCCATAGCCATCATGCCAACAAAACGGGTAAAGCCAATACCTCTTTTGCGGATGCTGGAGGCGGGTTTGCCTCTGTCTTGAGTTTGTTATCGACTTCGGGCGAGTGTGAAGCGGGGTTGGGTGTGAAGACTTTATCAACTGAAGATACGGATTCAGCGGTGGGTGGGGCGAGCCAGCTGCTTTCCTTCACATTTGCAAACTCTGCATTGCAGCCATCGATTCTGAATACAGACAATTCATCAGCATCAGCATCAGCATTAGCATTAGTTCAAACCGACACCTTGTCAATATTGAATGGTAATGGGATGAATTTCAGCGCTTTGACGCAAACAACGACTCCTGATCCCGTTATAGATGCTGCCTCGGCTTTGTCCACCATGATGGAAATGCCAAACTTGAACAACTCAACTGGTGCAGAGTTATTGTCACCACCAACAGATGTTTTGCAAAGTATTGCGCTTCCTGTGATGGGGCAGGCCATTTCAAAGGAATTGCCTGCCCAGCAGCCTGCTCCGAATGATGCCGAACCTTTTGCACCTTTGACTTTGAACTTGCCACAAGCACCGGTATCTGGTGCCCCTCAAAAATTTGGTGCCCCTCCAAAAAACCAGTCCTCAGGTGACTCGACGATTTTGACGACTGAAGTCAAGAAGTTTTCACTGGAGTCTCTCAATCCTCAGCAGCAAAATAGGGCCAATGGGCAAGATCAGGGTGCACCTGAGGTATTTTCAGCATCACCAATCCACGCCTTTGGGGGACAAAAAAGTTCATATTTATCGAACACGAGCAGTCATGTTACACAAGACTTGCAGCCAATATCGGTATCAACAGATCTTTCAACGACGATGGTTTTACCTTCTGATGTAGCCATCAATCTGCTGAATGGGAGTGATTTGATCCGGCCTCAGGCGCGTTTGGGCAATAAATCAGGGTTTGGACAAACGGGTGCCAATGGATTTGAAGGTGTTTTTGGTCAAGCCATGACTGCCGCTAATCGTTCAGATGCTGTGTTTGAAATACCCCCGGCTTCAGCTTTGGTCGCCGAAACTGCGGTGGCTGAAACAGTCACATATTGGGCCAGTCATGGCGTGCACTCTGCGGAGTTGACACTTGATGGTTTTGGTGAAACTCCTGTGGAGGTTAGCATTTCGCTCAAAGGTGACCAAGCACAAATTGATTTCCGCACAGATCAGCCAGGTGTTCGTCAGGTTCTTGAGAATGCAAGCGCACAGCTCAAAGACTTGCTTTCAAATCAAGGTCTCCAATTGTCTGGGATGTCTGTAAGCAACTCGGGCGCAGGGAGTCAGCAGACTGGCGGAGATCGACACCAGCGACCGGCTGCTCAGCAGGTCAATTTGGTGTCAACGGATGCCATTGATGTGGCTGTTTCGCGTCCGGTAAATCTGGCTGTGGGGCGCTCTCTGGATTTGTTTGTCTGACGGTAGACTCTGTAGGTTGACGGGTACAGGGTTTTTTGACTGTTTATCCCATCGTCAAGCACGCATTTGTGCTCAATAATCACTTTGAAATAGTGTTGCAAAGGAAAAATTGTGGCTACCAAACATGAAGAAGGCGATGAGGCCAAGCCTGCACCGAAAAGCAAAAAAAAATTGTTCATCATCATCGGGGTTGTACTGGTATTGGTGCTGGGCGGGGGCGGTGCTTTTTTGTACATGAAGCAAAAGGCAGCAGCTGCTGCCGCTGCTGCAGAGGAGGAAGGCGGCGATGGTGCTACCGCAGCTCACGCACCAGCCGCTGCAGCGCATGGTGCAGCTAAAACGCCACCGGTTTATCTTCCTATGGATAACATGGTCGTGAATTTGGCTGATCCAGGTGGTGAAAAGGTAGCACAAGTCGGTATCACACTGGAAGTGGTTGATGCGCATGCGTCAGATTCAGTCAAAGCCTATATGCCCACCATTCGCAGTGGTGTGCTCATGCTGTTGTCGCAAAAAACTTCAGAGGAACTGCTTTCTGCCGAGGGCAAGCAAAAATTGATAGAAGACATTTTGCGTGAAACTTCTGTCCCTTTTGGCGGTGGTGGTGAAGAAGATCCGGCCGCATCCAAGAAAAAGAAAAAGGCTGCAGTTCAATACCCTGTGATTGGTGTTTTGTTTTCAAGTTTGATT
>VIKI01000076.1:14122-22201 GCA_008080595.1 Comamonadaceae bacterium | reverse complement strand
TGATTGTGCAGTGATGTACTGCTACATGTACCATGAGTGAGTCCTTTCTATCACAGGAAGAAGTTGATGCCTTGCTTGAAGGTGTCACTGGCGAAAGCCAGAAAATGGTTGAGGAAGCCGCTGAAACAGGTGAGGTCAGGGCTTACAACATCTCAAGCCAGGAACGTATCGTGCGTGGGCGCATGCCCACGATGGAAATCGTTAACGAGCGTTTCGCACGGAATTTGCGGGTAGGCTTATTCAACTTTATTCGAAGAAGTCCGGAAATTTCGGTCGGTCCTGTCAGTGTTCAGCGGTACAGTGCTTTCTTGCGTGAACTGGCCGTTCCCACCAATTTCAATATTGTGGCGATTCGTCCCTTGCGTGGCAGTGGTTTGATCGTGTGTGAGCCCGCATTGGTGTTTGGCGTGATCGAGTCTTTGTACGGGGGGATTGGAAAATTCCAGACGCGTATTGAAGGGCGAGACTTTTCTGCGACGGAGCAGCGGGTGATCAACCGAATGGTGGATGTGATCACTGATGAGTACAAAAAAGCCTGGACTGGCATTTATCCGCTTGAGCTTGAGTATCAGCGCTCAGAAATGCAGCCGCAATTTGCCAACATTGCCACGCCTAGCGAGATTGTGGTGTCGACGACGTTTCAGCTGGAAATTGGTGAAATTACTGGTGCGGTTCACATTTGTATGCCCTATGCAACCTTGGAGCCAATTCGGGATGTGTTGTACTCATCTACGCAAGGGGACTCCATTGAAGTTGATCGTCGCTGGGTGAACGTGTTAACACAAGAGATCCAGGCTGCACCGGTGGTGTTGGTGGCAGAGTTGGCGCATGCAGATGCCACCGTGGAGCAATTGTTGGCCATGAAGGTGGGTGACTTTATTGAATTGGATCGTCAGCCTCGTATACAGGCCAAGGTGGATGGTGTCCCTATTTTTGAATGCCAGTACGGCACGCACAACGCCAAATATGCGTTGAAGATTGAAAAAAGTCTGAGGAGTAATGACCTCAATTGGAAAGGTGATAAACATGTCAATTGATGAAACTCCCCCAGAAGACGATGGTATGGCTGACTGGGCCGAAGCGCTGATGGAGCAAAACACGGCTGAAAGTGCAGCCGCAGCAGTCAAGACGGAGTCCGGCGGTGTGTTATCTGGTGATTCGATGCCGTCCTATTCAGGAGGTTCGGATGCCCAGATCAATGACATCAATCGGGTGCTGGATATTCCAGTGCAGTTGTCAGTGGAATTGGGTCGTACCAAAGTCCCGATTAAACACATTTTGCAGCTCGGGCAAGGCTCAGTAGTTGAACTCGATGCGTTGGCTGGAGAACCTATGGATGTGCTGGTCAATGGCTACCTGATTGCACAGGGCGAGGTGGTGGTGGTCAATGACAAGTTTGGTATTCGGCTCACTGATGTCGTGACACCTTCTGAGCGTTTACGGCGCGTCAGCAAAGGATGATGCTGTATGACGCAAGCGTGGTTGTCGGTTTTGTTGTTTGTGGTGCTGCTGGCTTTGATGCCGGTAGGACTTAAATGGCTACAACGTCGTTCAGTGGGTGGATTTATGGGCGGTATGTCCACAGAATCCAGAATCGTCTCCGCAGTAGGTTTGGGTCCACATCAAAAGGTGGTTACGGTAGAGATTGGACCAGAAGATGCCAGAGTATGGTTGACATTGGGAGTTACAGCCCAAAACATCACTTGCTTGCATACTTCTGAAGTTCCTGCCGTATCTTCAAAGAAGGCTATTCAAACCTCGATCAATTTGACAGAGGATAAGTCTTGAGGTTTCATCTCATGAAATTCCTCATGTCTGCGGCATGTGGGTCATTCAGCCTGAAGTTTTTAGCAGGCTTGTCCGTGTGTTTGCCTGTGCTGGGCTTTGCGCAAACTGGTGCACAGTTGCCTTTGTTGATGGGGACAGGTGGAAATGGCACAAGTTATTCAGTGCCGGTGCAAACGCTGCTGTTCTTTACTGCATTGTCTTTTTTGCCCGCTATCTTGCTGATGATGACGGGTTTTACCCGAATCGTGATTGTTTTGTCTTTGCTGAGGCAAGCGTTGGGCACACAGTCCGTGCCACCCAATCAGGTCATTGTGGGTCTTTCCTTGTTTTTAACGATGTTTGTCATGGGCCCCACACTTGACAGTGTTTACAGCGAGGCTTACCTTCCCTATAGCAACAACACCTTGCCATTCGATCAGGCGTTGATCAAGGCAGAAGCCCCCATGCGTCAGTTCATGAGCAAGCAAACACGACAGTCAGATTTGGCCCTGTTTGTAAAACTTGCTAAGTTGGATGTAGGCACGACAGCGGCAACTGCACCGATGCGGGTGTTGATTCCGGCGTTTGTAACCAGTGAATTGAAGTCGGCTTTTCAAATTGGGTTCATGATTTTTATTCCTTTTTTAGTGATTGACATTGTTGTCGCCAGCGTGCTGATGTCACTTGGCATGATGATGCTTTCACCTGTGCTGGTGGCTTTGCCTTTCAAGTTGATGATTTTTGTGTTGGCTGATGGCTGGAATCTGCTACTGGGCTCATTGGCAGCCAGTTTTGTGACTTGAGGTGTTGTTATGAACGCTCAATTGGTTTTGACCATGGGGCAAGAGGCCTTGTGGATGCTGTTGTTGATTTCTGCACCCTTGCTGGGTGTTGTTCTTGTGGTGGGTTTGTTGGTGAGCATTTTCCAGGCTGTCACACAAATTAATGAAGCCACTTTGGCATTTGTTCCTAAATTGATAGCTGCTATCGCTGTATTAACGCTGGCTGGGCCATGGATGCTTGGGATGTTGGTTGAGTACATCAGACGCACCATTGAAGCGATTCCTGCGTCAGTCATGTAGGGTATTGAGTTCGTGATTACCTTCTCAGAGGCGCAACTCACCACTTGGTTGTCGCCATTGATTTGGCCTTTTTTGCGCACCTTGGCATTGTTCACCTCTGCGCCAATTTTTTCATCTAGAGCGTTTCCAATTCGAGCCCGCATTGGGCTTGCTTTTTTTGTGGCGTTGGCCGCTCAGCCCAGTTTGGACGGGCAGCCAGTGATCAGCATCAACGATCCAGGTGCGTTTGGAGCTGTTTGGCAGCAAGTGGGTGTGGGGTTGGCGATTGGGTTTGCCATACGCGTGGTGTTGGCTGCTGTTGAATTGGCGGGTGAAGTTGTTGGATTTCAGATGGGTTTGGGATTCGCATCGTTTTTTGACCCTTCCATGGGTTCACAGTCCAGTGCCGTGGCCCGGTTTTTCGGCCAAATGGCCACCTTCATGTTCATAGTGATGGGGGGGCACATGATGGTATTGATGACTGTGATCGCCAGTTTTACGGCATTTCCAGTTGATGAAAATTTTCTGGAAGCACTCAAGCAAATGAAAATCCAGCATTTGGGCGCAGACCTTTTTGCTACGGGAATGTGGATGTCGTTACCCATGGTAGGGATGTTGATGTTTGCCAATTTGGCACTGGGGATTGTGTCGCGCGTGGCTCCACAGATGAATATTTACGCCATTGGGTTCCCCATCACCTTGACCGTAGGTTTGGTGGGTATGGCAGTCACTTTGCCTATGCTTGATACGCCATTTTTGGCACTGATGAGCCGCGCTATTGAGGTTTTTTCCCCCCAATGAATTCGGCGCAAGTTCAGACAAGCCCGTTTCGGATAGCGTAAACCGTCAATTCGGAGTTGTTTGAGAGTTTTAATTTTTCAAGCACTCGTGATCGGTACACACTGACGGTTTTGGGACTGAGCATGAGTTCTTGCGCAATGTCCGACAAACGCTTGCCTGAAGCAATTTTCAGAAGTGTCTGTAATTCACGTTCAGACAAGCTGGCGTGTGGACTGCTGGTCTCAGGCGTATTGAGATTGTCAACCAGCATTTGTGCGACAGTTGGTGTGACATATTTGCGTCCTTGTGCGACGGTGCGTACCGCTGTAATTAGGTCAGCCGGTTCCCCCGCTTTGTTCAGATAGCCTTGTGCCCCTGCTTTCAGACAGCGAATGGCATACTGATCTTCAGGATACATGGAGACCATCAGAACTTTGATCTGGGAGTCGGTTTCACGCAGGCTTGCTAACACTTCAAGACCCCCGCGACCAGGCAGGTTGATGTCAAGTACAAGAACATCACATTCATGATTACGAATGGCATCACGCACTTCTGCGTAACTGCCGGCTTCGGCGGTTACCTGGATATCCACAGCTTCTGACAAGGTGTCACGAATACCTCGGCGAACCATGGCATGGTCATCACAAAGAATCACTCGAATCATTGGTCGAAGTTTCCTGGGTTATGGGCAACATTGGTTGAAAGCGGAATCGACAAAATGATAGAGGTACCACATCCCTCCTGTGAGCTTACATCAAGCCATCCGCCTACTGTGCGTGCGCGCTCTTTCAAACCCCGAATGCCAAATGAACTGGGCTTGGCCAGATCTTGTTCGGTAATACCCGGCCCATCATCGGTGACCTCCAGGGTCAATACTCCCTCGGCATCCGAGAGTTCAATTTGAACTTGAGTGCAGTGGGCATATTTTCCGATGTTAGTGAGTGCTTCTTGTGTGGTTCGGTAGGCGGCAAGTTGCACGGATTTGGGTAAACCATCAATTTTTTGAGGTGCTCGTACTGTCACCGGCAAGCCTGTTCTTTTTGAAAAACCGGTGGACAACCAGTGAACAGCCGCTACCAACCCTTGATCGAGGACGGCTGGTCTCAAATTCATCATGATGCGTTGACTCGCCTCTAATGCGTGTGTCAGCATGTCACTGGCAGCGTCCAAATGCGATAGAGTGACCGAGTCTGTGGTGTGCCGTAACATCCAAGCCAAGTCAAAGCGGATGGCCGCTAAAGAGCCCCCGATGTCATCGTGAATTTCACGGGCGATGGCAGCACGCTCTTGTTCTATGGTATTTTGCAAATGTTCCGCAAAATTGGCCAGACGTTTTTCTGATTCGGCAAGTTCGATATCGGCAGCTTCTTTCTCCCGTTGTATGCGGTGGATTTCAATGGCACGCTCCAATACGCGCCAGAGTTTGCCCATATCCTCTTTGGGCAGGTAGTCGCTGATGCCCATTTTGATGGCAGCCACGGCCGCAGACTCACCAATGGCGCCAGAAAGTAAAACAAAGGGTGTCTGCAACTGTTGTTGCTGTAGTCTTTGCCATGCATCCAAGGCGGTAAAACCAGCTAAACGGTAATCGGCCAGAATGACATTGAATTTGGACTGTGAAATGAGGAGGGAGAAGTCCTCTAGGGTGTCAACGCGTATGAGTTCTGCGCAAGCTCCAGCTTTTTTCAGTTCACGTTTGACCAGTTCGTGATCCAAGGTTGAATCTTCCAGATGCAAAATCCGTAAAGGGGTGGTGTTTGAGGTTTGACTCATCATGATTGGCGCTATGATTGTCTTCAATGGTAAAGCTTATCTGGTTTGTCGTGCGTTCAAAGGAGAGATGATTGGCTATGTCGCCTGATCAAACGCCATTTTTGGTTCCGACAGTTGAACTGCCTGTGATGCTGGTTGCTGAAGTGCAGGATTCTTTGTTGGTTGTTGTGCACGACCTCAATCGCCTCGACGGGTTACTGGCTCACACCATGGAAAATTTGATGCAACGCTTTACAGTAGCCAGTGCCAATCTGTCTGATCCAGCACTGGTGGCTGTCAAAGAACTCGAAGGGGTTCGTATTGCTTTGCACGCCGCGGTGACTGAGTTGCAGTTTCAAGATATGGCCTCACAGTTGATTGGGCACACATCCAAGATTCTGCAGGGTTGCGCCTATCGCCTGGCATCCGATGCCATGGGCTATGAAGACGGAGAAGCTGTGCCATTCGTAGAGGAAGTTCCTGAGCGGCCCAATCCTGTCACTCAAGACGAAATGCAGGCTGGATCGATTGAGCTGTTTTAAGTGTTTTTGTTTGAATTTGTCGGAGTTATTCATGCCTTTAATACTCGCTGTTGATGATTCGCCGTCGATGCGCAAGATGGTGTCATTCACTCTGGTTGGTGCCGGATACCAAGTGGTAGAGGCCGTAGATGGTGTGGATGCATTTGAAAAAGCTCAAACACAAGCATTCGACCTGGTATTGACGGATCAAAATATGCCGCGTCTTGATGGACTGGGTTTGACACGAAAATTGCGTGAACATCCCAATTTCAAGTCAATACCCATTTTGATGCTAACCACCGAATCCAGTGACCTTATGAAGCAAGCGGGTCGGGCTGCAGGTGCAACCGGTTGGCTGGTGAAACCTTTTGACCCTATACGTTTGATAGAGGTCATCAAAAAGGTCATCAAGTAAGCCCATTTTTATTATCAGGTTCAAGAATTCGTCAGGAGATTAATATGGCTGAAGTGCATCAGGACTCAGGAGGCTCCGGTGCTGACTTTGATTTAAGTCAGTTTTACCAAATTTTCTTTGAAGAGGCTGGTGAAAACCTCGATTTGATGGAGCAAATGTTGCTCAATTTGAATCTGGAAACTGCCGACGATGAAGAGTTGAACGGTATTTTTCGCTGTGCACACTCCGTCAAAGGTGGTGCTGCCACGTTTGGTTTTTCTGATGTGGCTGAGTTGACCCATCAGATGGAGTCTCTGTTGGATCGTCTGCGCCGACATGAGTTGCAACCTAACTCCGCTATGGTAGATGTGTTGCTGGAGTCTGCGGATGCCTCCCGTGGATTATTGGCGCGACATCAATCCGGTGATGCGGGCGAGGCCCCACCTACAGGCGAACTGGTGCAGAGAATCCGGTCATTGGTTGCTGGAGAGGTCGTGGCCCCACGTCCACCTGCACCTGTTGCCGCGCAGCCAGCGGCAATAGCTGTAGCGGTTGCAGCACCAGTGGTTGCCGCGCCACAGCCGGTAGTCAGTGCACCTGCAGATGGCAAGCGACATCTTTTGATCACCATCTCACAGATGGAGCGCCAAGAACAGGCCGATGCCTTGATGGAGCTGTTTCATGACATCCCAGGTTTGGGCGATATCAAGGAACTTCCAGGCGCTGCACAGGGAAGTCGTTTGTTTGACGTGAATACCACATCCACCAATGAAGATTTGCTGGATTTGTTTGTGTTTCATGTGTCTCGAGAACAAGTGGTGATTCAGGAGCAGCAAGCTGAAGCTGGTTTTGGATTTTTTGATGGTGCTCCTGGTGCACCGGTTGTATCAAGCTTACCTGCTGCACCTCCTGCTGTTACCGAACCAGTTGTGCATGCGGTTGAAGCAGTTGCTGCGGGTGTGTCTAAACCCGTTGCCAAGCCTGCTGTAGTTGCAGGAGCTGCGGGTGCACAGCCAGAAGCTGCCACCATTCGTGTAGCGATCAATAAAGTGGACCAATTGATCAATCTGGT
Organism: Comamonadaceae bacterium; assembly: GCA_008080595.1. Classification (GTDB taxonomy): domain Bacteria; phylum Pseudomonadota; class Gammaproteobacteria; order Burkholderiales; family Burkholderiaceae_C; genus Rhodoferax. Next base: position 14,854 of record VIKI01000076.1, on the reverse strand, counting down.
GGGTGAATTGGTGATTACACAAGCCATGTTGGCCCAAAACAGTCGCGCATTGGATCCGGCTTTGTACCAGCAGTTGTTGACCGGGCTGACCGATCTGGATCGCAATACCCGTGATCTGCAAGAGTCAGTGATGTCGATCCGGATGATTCCCATGTCGATTGTGTTCAGCCGTTTTCCGCGAATGTTGCGTGATCTGGCAAGTAAATTGGGGAAAAAAGTAGACTTTGTCACGCAGGGTGAAGCGACAGAGCTTGACAAAGGCCTGGTCGAAAAGATCACCGATCCCCTGACCCATTTGGTGCGCAACAGTTGCGACCATGGGATCGAGATGCCAGCAGACCGTGTGCGTGCGGGCAAGTCAGAAACAGGCACCATCACATTGTCTGCGTCTCACCAGGGTGGCTCCATCGTGATTGAAGTGCGTGATGATGGTCGAGGCATGTCACGCGAGAAAATACTTGCAAAAGCCCGTGAGAAAGGGCTGGATGTATCAGACAGCATGACTGATGCAGAGGTTTGGCAATTGATTTTTGCCCCCGGGTTTTCAACCGCTGAGGTGGTTACAGATGTGTCGGGGCGGGGTGTGGGCATGGATGTTGTTAAGCGCAATATCACCTCTCTTAATGGCACGGTGGATATTGAGTCGGCTGAAGGTTATGGCATGAGGGTGTCGGTGCGGTTGCCATTAACGCTGGCCATCATGGATGGTATGTCGGTTGGTGTTGGAAATGA
>VIKI01000076.1:8189-14102 GCA_008080595.1 Comamonadaceae bacterium | reverse complement strand
TTGGTGTTGGAAATGAGGTCTACATCTTGCCGCTGTCCTCGGTGGTGGAATCATTCCAAGTCAAATCCGATGCGGTCAGTACTGTGGGTCAGGATGCACAACTGGTCAAGGTGCGTGACGAATACATGCCGGTCATTGAACTTGAAAAGGTGTTTCAAGTGCCCCGATTTGATTCGGAAAAAGTCAGTGACATCATGGTGGTGATTGAGGCCGAAGGCAGTCGGGTTGTGTTGTTGGTGGATGAGTTGCTGGGGCAGCAGCAAGTGGTTGTGAAAAACCTGGAGTCCAACTATCGCAAGGTGCCCAATGTGTCAGGAGCCACGATTCTGGGTGACGGCAAAGTGGCTTTGATTCTGGATACCGCAGCGCTGGTTCGTCGTTCACGCCATTGATGATCGAACTCGGTTCAGGAGAAACAAGATGAGTGCAATTGAAAAAATGAACGATTCCGTGGCCGTTGGAGCCCGTGAATACCTCACTTTCAGGCTTGACCGCGAGGAATACGGCATTGATATTTTGAAAGTGCAGGAAATACGTGGTTACGAACCTCCCACGCGCATTGCCAATGCACCCTCTTTCATCAAAGGCGTGGTGAATTTGCGTGGCACGATCGTGCCTATTGTGGACATGCGACTCAAGTTCAGTTGCGCCAATGCACAATATGACGCGTTTACCGTGGTCATCATTCTTAATTTGCACCACCGCATCGTGGGTATTGTGGTGGACTCGGTCAGTGATGTGATGGAACTATCAGCAGAAAACCAGCGTCCGGCTCCAGAGGTTGACAGTGTGATTGACCGGGATTGTGTGATCGGCCTAGGTGCGTTGGCAGACCGAATGTTGATTTTGCTAGACATTGAAAAGCTGATGTCAGGTGTGGACATGGGGCTGGTTTCTGACCCCTGTTGAGGTCTGTAAACGCTATTGATATGTCAGTATTTCCATCAGGTCAGTTTCAGCAAGACCCTGGCTTGACCGATGTTCAAGGCCGCGAGTTTGATTGGTCAGATGCCGATTTCAGCCGCGTCCAAACCTTGATCTACCAGCGCGCGGGTATCAGTTTGCATGACGGCAAACATGCCATGGTTTACAGCCGGTTATCACGTCGCTTACGGGAAACAGGTTACCAGAGTTTCAAAGCCTATTTGAGTTGGCTGGAAACACAAGATGGCCCTGAATGGCAAGAGTTCATCAATGCCCTGACCACCAACCTGACCTCTTTTTTTCGCGAGCAGCATCATTTTCAGGTTTTGAGTGAACACCTGAAACTCCATAAGGCGCATGCACATTGGCGTGTCTGGTGCAGTGCGGCCTCTACCGGGGAGGAGCCCTATTCCATCCTCATGACTGCAGTGGATGCCCTTGGAACCAATGCACCATTCAAATTGATGGCCAGCGATATTGACTCCAAAGTGTTGGCCACGGCAGGTCAAGGTGTCTATCGCCTGGAAAACCTGAAAAACGTCAGTGAAACACAGCTCCAGAAGTACTTTTTGAAAGGCAAAGCCACTAACAGCGGCATGGTTCGGGTTAAACCTGAATTGCAGCGCATGGTGGAGTTCATCATTGTCAACTTGGTGCGCGACGACTGGCCGTTTCGCGAACCTTTTGATGTGGTTTTCTGTCGAAATGTGATGATTTATTTTGATGCACCAACTCAGCGCAAAGTGCTTGAACGTATTCACCGAGTGATGGTGCCAGGGGGCTTGTTGTTTGTAGGCCATGCCGAAAACTTCAGCGAATCGCGCGATCTGTTTGTCTTGAAGGGAAAAACTGTGTATGAGCGTCGCTAACGTTGCCAGCGCTCGCGCGTCCAGAATTGACCTCCTGAAGTCTTTGCCCCGTAGTCCGGGTGAGGCCTCCTTTTTTTACAGTGACCACCACTTTCAGTACGACGCTGTCAAGGTGCTACCGGGTGAGTATTTTGTCTCTAACGAAGACATCATGATCATGACGGTACTGGGTTCCTGTATCTCAGCGTGTATTTGGGACGCACGTATTCGTGCTGGTGGCATGAACCATTTCATGCTGCCGGAAGGCGATAGTGCGGATGGTGGTGGCCGGTACGGTTCCTATGCCATGGAGTTGTTGATCAACCAAATGATCAAAATGGGCTCGCGCAGGGAAACCATGCAGGCCAAGGTGTTTGGTGGTGCCCAGGTGATGGCCGGATTCACCTCCATGAACGTGGGTGAGCGCAACACCAAATTTGTGCTGGATTACCTGGCCACTGAGCGTATACCGGTGGTGTCACAAGACGTGTTGGACATTCACCCCAGAAAAGTTTGTTTTTTTCCGGTGACTGGCCGCGCGTTGGTCAAACGTTTGGCACACTCGCACCCGGAAACGCTGGCCGTAGAAGAGCGCAAAGGCAATGCTGCCTCTATGGCCAAAACCACCGCCGGTGGTTCTGTTGATTTGTTTTGAGGATCAGTGATTGAAAAAAATTCGTATTGTGGTGGTCGATGATTCCGCGCTGGTGCGCAGCCTGCTGGCAGGCATCATCAACCGCCAGCCCGACATGGAATGTGTGGGCGCAGCCCATGACCCCTTGATTGCGCGTGAAATGATTCGGGAATTAAACCCCGATGTCATCACCCTGGATATTGAAATGCCCCGCATGGATGGTATTGATTTTCTGGGGCGTTTGATGCGGCTTCGCCCGATGCCGGTGGTGATGATCTCAACCCTGACAGAGCGTGGTGCAGAGGTGACCATGAAGGCACTAGAACTTGGTGCGGTGGATTTTGTCTCTAAACCGCGCATGGGTGTTGCCGATGGTTTGAATGAGTTGTCGACCCAAATTGTTGAAAAAATCCGTATTGCAGCCACTGCACACATCAGGCGTGTGACCCCTCCGGTGACCTCGGCAGGACAGGAAAAAACACCTGAAACCCGTACTCCTGCGACTTTGGTGGGCCGGGTGTCGACTGAGAAATTGGTGTTTATCGGGGCCTCAACGGGTGGAACCGAAGCCATCAAGGAAGTGCTCACTCCTTTGCCCGCAGATTTTCCGGCGATCGTCATCACCCAGCACATGCCGCCGGGCTTTACCACCAGTTTTGCAGCTCGACTCAATAGCCTGTGTCGCATTGCGGTGCGCGAAGCCGAGCATGGTGAGCGCATCTTGCCGGGTCATGCCTACCTGGCTCCGGGTGGCAAGCAGTTCAGAATTGACCGCAGCGGTGCCAATTACGTGGCCGTAGTGGAAGACGGTGAACCGGTCAACCGGCACAAACCTTCGGTAGAAGTTTTGTTCAGGTCTGGAGCCAAAGTCGCTGGGCGCAATGCCTTTGGCATCATGCTTACCGGAATGGGCAACGATGGGGCCAAAGCCATGCGGGAAATGAAAGATGCCGGCAGCTACAACTTTGTGCAGGATGAAGCCTCTTGCGTTGTGTTTGGTATGCCCAAAGAGGCCATCGCCCATGGTGCTGCCGACGAAGTTCTGCCCTTGAAAGACATTGCCGGAGCGTTGATCGCCAAACTCAACGCCTCGGCAGACCGTTTCCGGGTTTAAACCAGCAGTGTGCCAGGGCACTCCAACGTACCCCGAATCTGCTGAATAAACTCGGCGGCTTGCATGCCGTCCACCACCCGGTGGTCAAACGAGCTCGACAGGTTCATCATCTTGCGCACGGTCACCAGCCCACTTTTGATCATGGGCCGTTCCACAATGCGGTTGGTGCCCACAATCGCCACCTCCGGGTAATTGATCACTGGCGTGCTGACAATCCCGCCCAAGGCCCCCAAGCTGGTCAGGGTGAGGGTGGAGCCGCTCAGGTCTTCCCGCGTGGCCCGGCCGCTGCGGGCCGCTTCGCTGACGCGCAGCACCGCCGCCGCACTGCCCCACAAGTCCAGCGTTTCAGCGTGGCGAATCACCGGCACCATCAAACCACCGCTGGTTTGAGTGGCAATGCCCAGATGCACGGCTGAAAACCGTGTCAGCTGGTTGGCATCGTCGTCATAGCGGGCATTCACCTCCGGGTGGTCGCGTACCGCCAAGACCATGGCACGCATCAAAAACGGCAGCAGGGTCAAGCGGCCACGGCTGGCTCCGTATTGCGCATTCAGGCGGGAACGCAACTCCTCAAGTTCGGTCACATCAATTTCTTCAACGTAGGTGAAGTGGGGAATGTGCCGCTTGGCCTCCTGCATTTTTTGCGCGATTTTGCGTCGCAGGCCAATCACCTGAATCGTTTCTTGGGCTTCCATGGCCTTGTAGCGCCCGTCCTCATTGCGCAAACAGCTATCAAAAGTGGAGTGTTTTGTGGCGTAGTCCTGCACATCTGCCTGCGTGATTCGTCCTGCCGGGCCGGTGGCTAGCACTTGGCTCAAATCCACCCCGCATTCCCAGGCCAGTCGGCGCACGGCGGGGGCCGCGATGGGGTGACTGCTGCACAAGCCGACACCCGAACCGCTGACCGCTGGAGCCGGAGCTGCTGGTAATGGTGATGCCGATCTCTCAGGCTGTTTCTCGGGCACTTCGGGGACTTGTTCGGGCTGCGTGGGTGCTTCAATGATGGTAGCTGCTTGCGCAGGTATGACAATGGCTGCAGCCGAATTGATATGAATAATTTCGGTTCCAACCGCCACCACCTGACCGACCATGGCGTTGAGTGACACCACGGTGCCTGCCACATGTGATGGAATTTCCACCGTGGCTTTGTCGGTCATCACATCGGCCAGGATCTGGTCTTCTGCGATCACGTCGCCGACCTTGACATGCCAGGCGACCAGTTCTACTTCGGCAATACCTTCGCCAATGTCGGGCATTTTGATGGTTTGTAGGGTCATGGTTCAAGCCTCCAGCACACGTTGCAGAGCCGCCGCCACTCGCGCTGGCCCCGGAAAATACGACCACTCCTGCGCATGCGGGTAGGGCGTGTCCCAGCCCGTGACCCGCTCAATCGGCGCTTGCAGGTGGTAAAAACAATGCTCTTGCATCAGCGACAGCAGCTCGGCTCCGAGACCATTGGTTCGCGTGGCTTCGTGCACGATCACGCAGCGCCCGGTTTTCTTGACCGAGGCCACCAGGGTGTCCAGATCCAGCGGCCACAGGCTGCGCAGGTCGATGATTTCAGCGTCCACACCACTTTCCAGTGTGGCGGCTTCGGCCACATGCACCATCGTCCCATAGGCAATCACCGTGATAGACGCGCCGGGACGGGTGATGCGGGCACTGTCCAGCGGCACGGTGTAGTAACCCTCGGGCACTTCGCCCAGCGGGTGTTTGCTCCAGGGCACGACCGGGCGCTCATGGTGGCCGTCAAACGGGCCGTTGTACAGGCGTTTGGGTTCCAGAAAGATAACAGGGTCGTTGTTTTCAATCGACGCAATCAGCAAGCCTTTGGCATCATAGGGGTTGGATGGCATCACCGTGCGCAGGCCGCACACCTGGGTGAACATGGCTTCGGGGCTTTGGCTGTGGGTCTGGCCGCCGTAGATGCCGCCGATAGCGCAAGCGGGCCGCCTCTGACACGATCTGGTCGGTGGCCGGATACACGTAGTCGGCAAACTGGATTTCCACCACCGGGCGCAGGCCATAGGCCGCCATGCCCACCGCTGTGCCGACAATGCCACCCTCGGAAATGGGTGCATCAAACACACGTTGCTTGCCAAATTTTGGCTGCAAACCTTCGGTGCAGCGAAACACGCCGCCAAAGTAGCCGACATCCTGGCCGTAGATCACCACATTGGGGTCGCGGGCCAACATCACGTCCATGGCGGAGCGCAGGGCCTGGATCATGGTCATCGGGCTGGTTTTCAAAGTCTCGGTCATGATCAGGCTCCGATCTCTTGACGCTGGCGCAGCAGGTGCGCGGGCATTTGTTGGTAGACATCTTCAAACATGCTGCTGATGTCCTGGCTATGGGTATCGGCCAAGGTGCCGAATTTTTCGGCTTCTTTCTG
>VIKI01000076.1:0-8174 GCA_008080595.1 Comamonadaceae bacterium | reverse complement strand
CTTTCTGGGCGGCGGACACTTCAGCTTCCACCGCCTTTTGGGTCGCTTCGTGTTCAGCATCCGACCAGGCCCCCAACACCATCAAGTGTTTTTTGAGCCGCTCAATCGGATCCCCCAGCGGAAAGCGTGCCGCGTCATTGGCCGGGCGGTATTTGCTGGGGTCATCCGAGGTGGAATGCGGACCGGCGCGGTAAGTCACCCATTCGATCAGGGTCGGGCCAAAGCTGCTGCGGGCACGTTCCAGCGCCCATTGGGAGGCCGCGTAGACCGCCAGAAAGTCGTTGCCATCGACCCTGAGAGACGCAATCCCGCAGCCCGCACCACGTGCCGCAAAAGTGGTGCCTTCGCCACCGGCAATGGCCTGAAAAGTGGAAATGGCCCACTGGTTGTTAACCACATTGATGATCACCGGGGCGCGGTAGACGTGGGCAAAGGTCAGGGCGGTGTGAAAGTCGGATTCAGCCGTGGCACCGTCGCCAATCCAGGCGCTAGCCACTTTGTCGTCACCCTTGATGGCGCTGGCCATGCCCCAGCCCACGGCCTGGATCACCTGGGTGGCGAGATTGCCGGAGATGGAGAAAAAGCCCTGCTTCTTGCTGGAGTACATCACCGGCAGTTGCCGCCCTTTCATCGGGTCGTGTGAGTTGCTGTAGAGCTGGCAGATCATGTCCACCATGTTGTTGTCTTCGCGGGTCAGCAGCAAACCCTGTTGGCGGTAAGTGGGAAAGCACATGTCGCCCTCACCAAGGGCCAGCGCATGGGCGCAGGCAATGGCTTCTTCACCCAGGCATTGCATGTAGAACGACATTTTTTTCTGTCGCTGTGCAATCAACATACGGGCATCAAAAGCACGGGTGATCAACATGGCACGCAAGCCGCGTTGGAGCAGTGCCACATCCATTTGAGGAGCCCAGGGGCCAACGGCATGGCCGTTGTCATCGAGCACACGAATCAGGGCAAAGGCCAGATCGTTGGTTTGGGCTGCCGCCACATCCACGGGTGGGCGGCGTTTGGCACCGGCGGCTGACAGATGTAGGTAAGAGAAATCCGTGTCGTGTCCTGGCCGCCCGGTGGGCTCAGGCACGTGCAGGTGCAGGGGTTTGCGCTGTGGCATGGTGATGGTCTCCTTGCAGACTTGTGGTCTGACTCAGAATACGTTGAACAGTGCCTGGTGTCATTGGGTAAAGCACCTAGGCCATGGGATGTTGCCCGGTGAGCAGGATCACTGCGTGCCCAGGAAAGCGGGGCAGAGCATAACGCAAAAGGCTTCCATTCAGCCAGTTTGGGGGACGATTGGCACGGGGGCTTGTGAAAAACCCCTGAAATCAAGCCAAAATAATTTCGCCGATATGCTGCATCTTTTTACTACAGGAGACACCCATGCTGACACAAGACCAAACCCATGATTTCAACGCATTGCTGCCCGGCCAATCCACTCTTCAGGGAACGAGCCGCCGCACGGCGCTTAAAGTTGCTCTGGGCGTGGGGTATGCGGCTGCAGCAACGCCCATCATGGCGCAAACTGCCATCAAAACCTCCAGCGAAGGGTTGACTACTGGTGAGGGCATTTACGACGTAGAAGGTTTTTCAGTACCGTTTTTTTATGCTGCTCCAGCTGGCAAAAAGAACCTGCCAGTGATCCTGGTTATTCAGGAAATTTTTGGCGTGCATGAATACATTGCCGACACTTGCCGTCGCTTTGCCAAAGCGGGTTATCTGGCCATTGCCCCGGAGCTGTATGCCCGCCAGGGTGACCCTGGCAGTTATGGAGAAATGGCCAAGCTGATGGCTGAAGTGGTGTCCAAAGTGCCGGATGCCCAGGTCATGGGGGACTTGGATGGCGCGGTCAAATGGGCTGGCGAAAACGGCGGCAATCTGAAGAAAGTAGGTATCACCGGTTTTTGCTGGGGTGGGCGCATCACCTGGCTGTATGCCGAGCAAAGCAAACACGTCAAGGCCGGTGTGGCCTGGTATGGCCGATTGGTTGGTGCATCAACTGCGTTGACTCCAAAACACCCGCTTGATCTGGCCGCAGAGTTAAAGGCACCAGTGCTGGGGCTTTACGGTGGTGAAGACAAAGGCATTCCCTTAACCACCATCAATCAGATGAAGGATGCGCTGGCTGGAGCCGGGGCCAAGGGCAATGCCGCAGCCAAGGTCTCGGAGTTCGTGCTCTACCGGGATGCACCCCATGCGTTCCACGCCGATTACCGGCCCAGTTACCGCAAAGAGCCCGCAGCGGACGGTTTTGCTCGCGCACTGGCTTGGTTCAAGGCGCACGGTGTGGCTTGATTCAGGTCGTTTGAGCGTGTGATGGCTCATGAAAAAGGGAGGCAGAGGCCTCCCTTTTTGTTGTGGTAGACAAGGCTTATTTGCCAAACGGTGTGGGTCTGGCGGTCTTGTCGGTGGATGGCGGCAGGATGGGCAGCATGAAGCTGGGCTGATCCCCCGTCAGGGTCTTCAGGAACGCCACAATCTTGCCGTTTTCGTCGCTGGTGAATTTTTTGCCGAGTTGCAGGCGGCCCATCACGTCAACCGCTTCAGTCAGGGTGTTGACCGCACCGTCATGGAAATAGGGGTAGGTCATTTCCACATTGCGCAAGGTGGGCACCTTGAAGTTGAAGCGGTCAATTTCCTTGCCGGTGACGGCACTGCGGCCTTCTGCCGGACTGCTTGCCTTGTAGGGGGCGACCACGCCCATTTTCTGGAACGACGCGCCACCGACCGCCGGGCCGTTGTGGCAGGCTACGCAGCCACTTTCCTTGAACAGTTTGTAGCCGGCCAACTCGTTGGCAGACAGCGCATCACTCTTGCCCAGCAGCCATTGGTCAAAGCGTGAGTTGGGTGTCACCAGGGTTTTCTCAAACTCGGCAATGGCCAGTGTGACCTGGTCAATGTCGACTTTGTCCTTGCCAAACACCTGCTTGAATTCACGTACGTAGGTAGGAATGGATTCGAGCACTCCCAGTGCCAGGGTGTGGGTGAAGGCCATTTCACCGGGGTTTGCAATCGGCCCGCCTGCTTGAGCCTTCAGATCAGCGGCACGGCCATCCCAGAACTGGGCCACATTCAGGCTGGAGTTGAGCACAGTGGGCGCATTGATCGGCCCTTGCTGCCACTTGTCGCCGATGGAGGTAGGAATGTTGTCGGTGCCTCCCATCGACAGGTTGTGACATGAGTTGCATGAAATAAAGCCTGACTTGGACAAGCGCGGATCAAAGTACAGCTTTTTGCCCAGTTCCACCATGCCAAGGTTGATTTGCGCAGGGGGCTTGATGGGTTGAATGAGTTCTTGCGTTGCCGAGTAAATGGGGGCAAGACTGAGGGCACACAGCGACGCGGCAAGGATGCGAAGTTTCATATGACTTTCCTAAAGGTTGAACATTTATGCCAAGTTGTTGATCTGGATCAGATCAATCAGCGTTCTTGGCACGGGGAAACTGTAAAGATTGCGAAGACCTGGGCGTATGATGCAAGTCAATGATTTATAAGGAAAAAATCCTATAGTTGTTATAGGATTTTTCTATACGGTACACCATGAAGTTGTCAGCATTACGTTATCTTGTGGCATTTGCCGACCAATTGAGTTTCAGTCGGGCAGCTGAAAAATGCCAGGTCTCCCAACCCACTTTAAGTGTTGCCCTGCAAAACCTGGAGGACGAATTAGGTGTCAAGTTGATTGACCGTGGCAAGCAACATATTGGCTTGACCGACGTGGGGGAACGTGTCGCCCAGCAGGCACGAAAAAGTCTGGAGGAGGTTGGGCGGATTGAAATGGTGGCCCAGTCTGGCAAGGATCCATTGACAGGCACGTTCCGTCTGGGGGTGATCCACACGATTGCACCCTATTTGTTGCCCTACCTGATTCCAGCGCTTCACCGGCTTGCACCTGGCATGACGCTTTATATTGAAGAGAGCATGACCTCTTTGTTGGCAGACCATTTGAAGTACGGTACGGTGGATGCTGCGATCATTGCGCTGCCTTTTGATGTGCCTGGCATTCAGACCAGGTCTTTGTATGACGAAGCTTTTGAGGTGATCGTTCCCGCTGCTCATCCATGGTCAAAACGCACGCATGTGACAACCTCGGAGGTGGGCGCAGAAGACGTGCTGGTACTTAAGGCGGGCAATTGTTTTCGTGAACAGGTTCTGGATGCTTGTCCAGAAATCAGCCATGCAGATGGCTCACTTCGCCAAGGGCATTCGATCGAGACGATCCGCGCCATGGTGGCATCAGGGTATGGCATTTCAGTCTTGCCCAAGAGTGCCTTGTCTGAGCTGTATCAGTCAGAATTGCTCCGTGCCATTGCGTTTGAGGAACCGAGGCCATATCGACGTGTTGCGCTGGCATGGCGTCGCTATGGCATTCAGGAGCAGATGCTTGAAGCATTGTTGTCGGCAGTCAGTTTGATCGAACAACCAGCTTTTGAAATTCTCAAATGAGGGCACTGGTCAGAGCTGGATAAAAAAAGCACGGACTAAAACTGTGTAAATTTGAAACAAATCCACATTCACAACTTTGGCCCCAGGCCGCTGTAAAGCGGCCTTTTTTTTGCCTGGAATTTGTAGGTCTTTGAGATTCAACTTACAAGACGTTACGCCCGGTCGAGGTCGATTTTCCCCATTAGCTGATTATTCTTAAGGTGCACTTAAACACAGCTTTACTTTCACTTCATCACCCCTACCCATTGCGTCCATCCATGAGCATTCGCACCGAAAACCTCTCCTCAACCCTCATGATGATCAATGATTTCGATTTTCCGGACTCGGTGCTTCTGGAGGAGCACCGTATCCAGCAGTCACAGCAATTTCGCAGTTCCTTGCCATTGGATGTGATGATCTATGTGCTGATCGCCCTGCTGGTTGTGGGTGTCTGGAAGATCAGCAAAATGGGGTTGTTTGAAGCCGGTGATGACACGGGCTACTGGATTGGCGTGGTGGGTGGGGTGATGATGCTCTTGTTGTTCACCTACCCGCTGCGCAAGCATTTCAACTTTGCCAGAAACTGGGGCCGGGTGAAGTGGTGGTTTCTGGTTCATATGTTGTTGGGCATTGGTGGGCCGTTGTTGATTTTGCTGCACTCCACATTTCGGGTGGGTTCACTCAATGCAGCGGTGGCCTTGTACAGCATGATTGCCGTAGCCGTAAGCGGTGTGATTGGCCGTTTTATTTACGCACGGGTCAACCGTGGCTTGAATGCAGAGCAAATCAGCCTGCGCGATTTGAAAACCAAGGCGGGGCTGCAAAAGGAGGATGCCAGATCAAGACTCTCATTTGCTCCCACAGTCCAGATTCAGTTGGTGGTTTTTGAAGACGCACAGATTCGTTCCCCGGCTCGTTGGTCAACCTACTTGCGCCAGGTGTTTTGGTTGTGAAGTCCACACCAGAAAATTGATTCGCCGCTATCTGAATGCGGTCACCCGGGTGGCGCAGTTCCGGGCCTATGAGCGTCTTTTTTCCCTGTGGCATGTGGCGCACATTCCGTTTGTCTATTTGTTGGTGATCAGTGCCGTGGTGCATGTTGTGGCCGTTCATGCGTATTGAAATCACGTGGTCACCTGTTCCATGGCTTCAATGTTTCGCAATGCTCCGCCAAAGATGGTGGCTGTTCTGCGTGATGGTGCTGTGTGGCTGGCTGCTGCCAACCCTGGTGGTGGCGCAAGGCATCGAATCCATTCTGGCACCGGGTCTGCTGATTCAGGGGCATATCAAGCAGGAAAACGACTGCAAGCAGTGCCACATCAAATTCGATCGCAAAGGGCAGTCGGGACTGTGTATGGACTGTCACAAAGATGTGGGTGCTGATGTGAAGGCCAAGACCGGTTTCCACGGGGCGCAAAAGCCCCAGGCCTGTAGCACTTGTCATACCGATCACAAGGGCCGTGACGCGCAGATAGCCAGTTTTGACAAGAAGCAGTTTGACCATAGCCAAACCGACTTCCAACTCAAAGGTAAGCACAAGCCACTGGAATGCGAAAAGTGCCATGCTCCAGCCAAAAAATTCCGCGAAGCCTCGGTGCAATGTAATGGCTGTCACCGCAAGGACGACACTCACAAAGGCTCATTAGGTGTCAAGTGTGCCGACTGTCATAACGAAACGAATTGGAAAGAAGCCCGCTTTGACCACAGCACCACCCGTTTCGCCTTGGAAGGCAAACATGTCGATGCCAAGTGTGCCGATTGCCACAAGGACAACAAATACAAAGACACATCCCGTGCCTGCGTAAGTTGTCACAAAAAAGATGACGACAGCAGCAAGGGACACAAAGGCCAGTTTGGCGAGAAATGTGAAACCTGCCATGGCGTCAAGGCGTGGAAGCCCGCCAATTTCAACCACGATGTGGACACCAAATATGTCTTGCGGGGCAAGCACCACGCGGTAGCTTGCACGGCGTGCCACCAAACTCCGCTCTATAAAACCAAGTTGAGCCAGGACTGTTACGCCTGCCACAGCAAGGATGACAAACACAAGGACTCCTTGGGCAGAGACTGCGTCAGCTGCCACAGCGAACGCAGCTGGAAAGAGCCCGCCAAGTTTGACCACGACAAGAGCAGCTTTCCGCTCTTGGGCAAACATGGCAAGGTGGAGTGCAAAGAGTGCCACAAGAGCGCCATGTTCAAAGATGCCCCCAAGGACTGCATCGGATGCCACAAAAAAGACGACAAACACGCCACCACCTTGGGCGACAAGTGTGCGGATTGCCATGGTGAGAGCGATTGGAAAACCACCGCCGGACGCTTCAAGCACGACAAAACCCGTTTTATGCTGCGCAATGCCCATGCGGAGTCGAAAGTCAAGTGCACGGCTTGCCACAAAGACCTTAAAAGCTATCGAAACACACCGACGGAATGTGTGAGCTGTCACAAAAAGGACGACAAGCATGAAGGTCAAGCCGGTACTGCGTGCGCGTCATGTCATCACGACAGCAGCTGGAAGGTGGCCAAGTTTGACCATGGCTTGACCCGCTTCCCCTTGACTGGGAGACACATCACCGCCACGTGCAAAAGCTGCCATGAAACGACACGTTTCAAGGATGCGCCAAGGGACTGTTATGCGTGTCACAAAAAGGATGACCGGCACAAGCTCAAGCTAGGCGTGCGCTGCGAGAGCTGTCACAACACCCGTGCCTGGAGTTTGTGGGACTTTAACCATGACAAGCGAACCAAATACGTGCTCGACGGTGCGCATCGCAAAGTAGCTTGTGTGAGCTGCCATAAGCACGAAGCACCCAAGGGCAAAGATGCCGCCCCTGTGAGCAGCAATTGTGTGTCTTGTCATCAGGCCGAAGACGTGCATGAGGGGCAATTTGGTGTCCGCTGCGAGCAATGCCATGTGACCGAGAACTGGAAGAAATTTCAACGCCGCATGAGCCGTGGCTTGGATGTGACAAACCGTGAAGGGGTACTCCCATGATGATCAGCTTTTATAGACTCTTGCGCGGGGGAGGAAAAGCCATCATCGCGCTGGCCCTGACCCTGTTGGCGGCAACCGTCTTGGCGCAAAGTGCCGGGCGCAATTTTGATCATTTGACAACCGGTTTCCCTTTGACGGGGGTACACGCTTCGTCGCGGTGTGAGTCTTGTCACGTCAACGGCGTATTCAAGGGCACGCCGCGAGATTGTGCTACGTGCCACACCAGCGGCCTGAGCTTGTCGCGCAACAATGTGGTGAAACCTGCGCAGCATCTTCCGACGACTGCCAGTTGCGCAACCTGTCATACGGCTCAAACATTCAGTGGAGCCAAGTTCAACCACACTGGCGTGCCCAGTGGATCGTGCAGCACATGTCACAACGCCATGTCTGCGCCAGGAAAAACTGCCAATCACCTGCCGACCCAGGCTTCCTGTGACAGCTGTCACAAAACCACCGCCTGGTTGCCTGTCCGCAATCTGGACCACAGTGGTTTCACTGCGGCCACCAACTGCGCCAATTGCCACAACGGCAGCACGGCCACCGGTAAAACCACCAATCACGTGAGCACCTCTGACAATTGCACGAGTTGCCATAAAGCTGGCTACCCGAACTGGATGCCTGCCAAGTTTCACGTCAATGTGTCAGTCAGCAGCAATTGCGCAAGCTGCCACAACGGCTCAACCGCTACAGGCAAGAGTGCCAGCCACATCACCACTTCTGCGAACTGCGAGAGCTGCCACAAGTCCACCACCACCTGGAG
>VIKI01000075.1 GCA_008080595.1 Comamonadaceae bacterium | reverse complement strand
TCGGCATTGGCGTTGAGTTCAATGCGGCCACCGTTATTGACACCGGGTTGGACGGCTGGAGCGGCACCATTGGTGACGGAGCCCGAACGGTTGGTGATGTCAAGCTCCAGGTTCGCATCAAATGCGACACCCGCATGAGCCATACCTGCACAAGCCAGAGCCGCAGCGGCGGCGATCAATTGAATTCGATTTTGCATGTTGATTCCAAGTCAAAGAAAAGTTTTAAACCCGCTGTCGGGGTGTGAAGAGCCAAGCACCACACTCTCTCAAGCGGGTTGAATTAGACCGAACATGCAAACGTTTGCATCATGGGGTAAACCCTGGAATCATGTTTTTTATCAGTTACTTATTGATTACAGTTTGATTATTGCAACTCAGTATTTGCACCAATATGCAAACGTTTGCAAAATGAGTTATTCGTGAGGAGACGATGCATGCACAATGCCCCAAGCTGGGCCGCCTCAAGGCTAACAAACACTATTATTTTTATAGCTGCTTGCGCATGTTTAGCAACGGCTAGAGGCCAATTTATTCATTCAATACCCTCATGGCGGGCGCTATACCCTGCGCAAAGCCTGCGCCAGCTGCGCCCGGTTGGGCAGGCCTTCGCAGTCGCCACGAAACTGAACCACCCGTGCCCCAATGGCGTTACCGCGCAAAGCGGCCTGCGCCAGGGGTTCGCCGTCCAGCAGGGCGCTGATGACCCCCACCGCAAAACCATCGCCCGCACCCACCGTGTCCACCACGTGCTCGACCTGAAAGCCGGGCACCAGGCCCTGCTCCGCCTGGGTGGCAAAGTAAGCCCCTTGCGGCCCCAGCTTGATCACCACCTGCCCAGCTCCATGATCCAGGTAGTAGGCGGCAATGTCTTGTGGCGTGTTTTGCCCGGTAAGCAGCTGGCCTTCTGACAAGCCAGGCAACACCAGGTCAGATTGGGCGGCCACGGCGTTCAGGCACTGCACCATGACCGCTTGCGAGGGCCACAGGCGCGGGCGCAGGTTGGGGTCAAACGACACCTGAACTCCGGCGACACGGGCTTGCGCCACCATGTGCAGCACCAGTTCTCGCACGCTGTCCGACAAGGCCAGGCTGATGCCGGTCACATGCAAGCGCCGCACTTGCGCGAATGTATCCACCGGGTTGTCGGTCAGCCCCATGTGACTGGCCGCTGAGCCCTTGCGAAAGTATTCGATCTTGGGGTCATCCCCGGTCAACTCACAGGACTTGAGCATGAAACCCGTGGGATGCTGCGCATCCACCTGCACGTACTGGGTGTCAATGCCTTCGGCCTGCAAGGTGTTGCACAGAAATTGTCCGAATGAATCCTTGCCGACCCGGCTGACATAGGCCACTTTCAAGCCCAATCGGCTCAGGCCGACCGCCACGTTCAGCTCAGCCCCGGCGCTGGTGCGGGTGAAGGTTTCCACGCTGGCCAAGGGCCCGGGAGTGTCTGCCACAAACAAGGCCATGGCCTCACCCACAGTGAGCAGATCAGATCCAGCGTACGAGTTTTGATAGGCATGGTGGGTGCGCTCACATTACCGCCCCGAGTTGCCAAGGCACAAACTCGTTGTCACCCAGGCCATTGCGCTCGCTGCTGGTGGATTCGCCCGAGGCGGTGGCCAGCATCAGCGCAAACAACTGTTGACCGGCTTCTTCAATGCTTTGGCTGCCTTCGATCACCGTGCCTGCATCAAAGTCCATGTCCAGCCGCATGTGTTCAAACAGCGCGGTGTGGGTGGCCAGCTTGAGGCAGGGTGTGGGCTTGCAGCCGTAGGTGGAGCCGCGTCCGGTGGTGAAGCAAATCAGGTTGGCCCCACCCGCTACCTGGCCGGTAGCCGACACCGGGTCATAGCCCGGCGTGTCCATGAACACCAGGCCTTGTGCCCTCACCGGCTGCGCGTATTCATACACCGCCATCAAGCCGGTGCTGCCACCCTTGGCCACCGCCCCCAGGGACTTTTCCAGAATGGTGGTGATGCCCCCGGCCTTGTTGCCGGGTGAGGGGTTGTTGTTCATGTCGGCATGGTGGGCTTGGGTATAACGCTCCCACCACTGCAAGCGTTCCATCAGTTGCGCCGCCACCTCCTGGGATGCGGCACGGGCGGTGAGCAAATGCTCGGCACCATAAATCTCCGGGGTTTCCGAGAGGATGGCGGTGCCGCCCTGGCGCACCAACAAGTCCACCGCCGCGCCCAGCACCGGGTTGGCGCTGATGCCCGAATAACCGTCCGAGCCACCACATTGCAGCCCCACCGTCAGGTGGCGGGCACTCACCGTGCTGCGGCTGGCCTGGTTGGCGATGGGCAGCATCTGCTCCACTTGGGCAATACCGGCCGCAATGGCCTCGCGTGTGCCACCGGCCTCCTGAATCTTGAGTGTGGCCAGCAGGCCTGAGGGACGCTCAGCCAGGCCCAGCAACAAGCCAGACACCTGGTTCACCTCACACCCCAGTCCAACCACCAGCACCCCCGCAAAATTGGGCTGATCAAGATAGCCCTGCAAAGTGCGGCGCAGCACCTCCATGCTTTCACCGCTGCCCGCCATGCCGCAGCCCTGGCCGTGGGTGATGGCCACCACACCATCCACCTGCGGGAACGCGCGCAAACGCTCGGGTGTGAAGTGCTGGGCAATACGCTGGCACACCGTGGCCGAGCAGTTGACGCTGGACACCACCCCCAGGTAGTTGCGGGTGGCCACACGCCCATCGGCCCGCACAATGCCCTGAAAAGTGGCTGTTGGTGCGTCCGATACGGTGGGTCGGTAGGCGCTGCCTGCACCGTGCTCCGCCGCTGAGGGCAGCATGCTCACGTTGTGCACATGCACATGCTCGCCCACTGCAATGTCGCAGCTGGCCAGGCCAATGGTCTGACCGTATTTGAGGACGGCGGTTCCTGCCGCAATGGTATACACGGCCAGCTTGTGCCCGGCATCAATGGCATCACGCAGCGTCAGTGTCTGAGCGCCGAGAGTCAGGATTTGCCCCGCGCTCAAAGGGCTGCGGGCAACAGCCACGTTGTCAAGCTCGCTCAGGCGGATCAAGGGGGTAATGGGTGCGGGCATGGGAGTTTGTCCAGGTGGGTGGGATGGTTGGCAATCCGAAAATTGGTCAGGCCAGTTTAGCAAAACATCCATTGGCCTGACATCAGGCAGGGTCAGCCGATGTGTCGCGTAAACTGCCGCCCATGCTCGACCCACTCAAACAGGCAGACAGTCGGCGTCTGTACCAGCAAATCGCCGACCAGATTCGCAGCTTCATCGACAAAGGTAACTTTGTACCGGGTACACGCCTGCCGCCCGAGCGGGATCTGGCGCAACAACTGGGGGTGTCCCGCCCATCGGTGCGCGAGGCGCTGATTGCCCTCGAAATTGAAGGCAGCGTCGAGGTGCGCATGGGTGCCGGGGTCTATGTCTGCAACCAAACCCAGCGCAAACCCCAAACACTGGCCACCATGGGAGAAAGCCCGATAGAGCTGATGCGGGCCCGCGCCGCCATTGAGGGCACAGTGGCCCTGCTGGCCGGAGCCAAAGCCACGCCTGAAACTTTATTGCCGCTGCGCCAGGCACTCGACGGCATGCTCTCGGCCATGGCGCAAAACCAGTCGCCACTGGCGTTTGACCGGCAGTTTCACGTCGGCATCGCCGCCATGACCGGCAATACGGTGCTGGAGCGACTGGTAGGCGAATTGTTTGACGAACGCCACAGCCCGATGACCGCACGGTTGAGTGCCCATTCCGATTCCGGCCAGACCTGGGCCAGCGCACTGCAAGAACATGAAACCATTCTGCGGGCACTGGAGGGGCGTGATGTGCTGGCCGCACAAACGGCGGTGCGCCTGCACTTGCAAGCCTCTGAGCAGCGCTGGATGAACAACAACCAGCACGAGTGGTCTTGAGCTTGAGTTTTTAGAAGGCTGCGCAAGCAGACTCAGGAGTCCGCCGTCCACTCAAAACCAAGGGTAAACACCTAGTTTTCTTGTTAAATTGGTCAGGCCAAATGCTGCAAAATTCATTTTTGGCCTGACCAGTCAACCAAGAAAACCCAAATGAAAACCACCGATTCCCGAAAGTTGCCCCGCGTCGACCTGTCGCTCACCGCCCTGGCTCTGGGCTGCTCCCAGATGGGCGGGCTGTACCGCCCCACCAGCGCACAAGAAGTCGAGGAGCTTTTTGCCAGCGCCTGGGCCGCCGGGGTGCGCTACTTTGATACCGCCCCCTTTTACGGCTACACCCGCTCAGAACACCGGCTGGGCGCTCTGCTGGCCGAGCACCCACGCACCGACTATGTGGTGAGCACCAAGGTCGGCCGCTTGATGCGCCCCGATGCCAGCGTAGCCCCCGGCGACGACGGCTGGGCCAACCCCTACCCGTTCCGGCCGCATTACGACTACAGCTACAGCGGCGTGATGCGCTCATTTGAAGACAGCCAGCAGCGCCTGGGCCTCGCACACATCGACATCCTGTACGTGCACGACATTGGCCAGGTCACCCATGGTGACAAGCACCTGCACTACTGGCAGCAGCTCACCCAGGGCGGCGGCTTTCGTGCCCTGGACGAATTACGCGCCAGTGGCGCGGTCAAAGCAGTCGGGCTGGGCGTGAACGAATGGCAAGTGGTGATGGAGGCCATGCAAGTGTTCGACCTGGACTGCACCATGCTGGCCGGGCGCTACACCTTGCTGGAGCAGAGCTGCCTGACCCCGTTTCTGGACGAGTGCCTGCGCCGTGGCAATGCTGTGGTGATTGCTGGGGCGTTCAACTCCGGCATCCTGGCGGGCAGCAGCAAGTTCAACTATGCCGAGGCCCCGCCCGAGGTGGTGATGCGGGTGCAGGCGCTGGCGCAAACCTGCCAGGAATTTGATGTGCCCTTGCAAGCCGCAGCGCTGCAGTTTCCCATGGCCCACCCGGCCACCGTGTCCTGCGTGGTGGGCACCCGCACCGCCGCCCAGTTGCAGCAAAACCTGGCGTGGGCGAACCAGCCCATTCCCGCCGCCCTGTGGCAGGCGTTGCGCGAGCGCGGTCTGATCGACCCGGCCGCGCCCGTCCCGTTGTAACCCCATTGTTTTTTCCCAAGGATGACTATGTTGACCGTGATCTGTGAAACCCCAGGCGTGCTGCGTGCCCAAGAAAGCGCCCTGCCCACCCGCCAGGAAAACGAGGTGCTGCTGCGCATCCGTCGCGTGGGCGTGTGCGGCACCGACTTGCACATCTTCACCGGCAACCAGCCGTTTCTGAGCTACCCCCGCGTCATGGGGCATGAAATCTCCGGCACAGTAGAAGCCGCGCCCGAGGGCAGTGCCTTGAAGCCGGGCGACACCGTGTATGTCATGCCCTACCTGTCCTGCGGTCACTGTGTGGCCTGCCGTCAGGGCAAAACCAATTGCTGCACCCAGATTCAGGTGCTGGGGGTGCATCGCGATGGGGCCATGACGGAGTACCTGAGTGTGCCCGCGCCGTTTGTGCATAAAGCCGAAGGTGTGAGCCTGGATCAGGCAGCCATGGTCGAGTTTTTGGCCATCGGGGCCCATGCCGTGCGCCGCGCCGATGTGCAGCCCGGCCAGCGCGTGCTGGTGGTGGGCACCGGCCCGATTGGTATGGCGGCCTTGCTGTTTGCCGGGCTGCGCGGCGGCCAGGTCACCGCCTTGGACACCCGGGCCGAACGGGTGGACTTTTGCAAGCAACACCTGGGGGCACACTCCGGGGTGCTGATTGGGGCCAACGATGTGGATCAACTCGCCGAGCTCACCAATGGCGAGTTCTTCGACGTGGTGTTTGATGCCACCGGCAACGCCCGTGCCATGGAGCGCGGCTTCCAGTTCATTGCCCACGGCGGCAAATACGTCATGGTGTCGGTGGTGCGTGACAACCTCACTTTTGCCGACCCCGAATTCCACAAACGCGAAGCCACCCTGCTGGGCAGTCGCAACGCCACCACCGAAGATTTTGAGACCGTGCTGGCCGCCATACGTGCGGGTCAGATTCCCACTGCGGCGCTGAACACCCACCGCATGACACTGGCCGAAGTGCCCGAGCGTTTCACCACGCTGCTAGACCCGGCGCAAGGGGTCATTAAAGCCCTGGTTGAGTGTTGAGCAGGGCACGGCCATGACACAAGCCATCCTGCAATTTGGTACCGGGCGCTTCTTGCAAGCGCATGTGGATTTGTTCGTCTCACAAGCGCTGGCGCAAGGCCAGGCGCTGGGCGGCATCAGCGTGGTGCAAAGCACCGCCAGCCCGATCAGCAGCGCCCGTGCCGCCGCGCTGGCCAAGGGTTACCCGGTGGAGATACACGGCATGCAGCACGGCCAGCCGGTGCAAGAGACGGTGCAGGTGCAATCGGTGCGCGAGGTCTGGCATGCCGATCAGCAATGGGCCGACATCCGTGCCGCCATGGCCAGCAGCGTGCAGGTCATCGTCTCCAACACCGCCGATGCGGGTTATGTGCTGGATGCCAGCGACAGCGCCGAGCTGCTGACCCAGGTCAGCCAAACCCCACGCAGCTACCCGGCCAAACTGCTGGTCTTGCTGCACCAGCGCTGGCAACAAATGCCCCAGGCCCCGCTGACGCTCTACCCGTCTGAGCTGGTCAGCCGTAATGGCGACACGCTGCGCGAACTGGTGGCCACACTGGCGCAAACTTGGGGAGCGGATGCCGCCTTCATCCGCTATGTGCGGGAGCACTGTGTGTGGGTCAATTCCTTGGTGGATCGCATCGTGTCCTCACCGCTGGAACCCGCCGGGGCGGTGGCCGAGCCCTATGCCTTGTGGGCCATTGAGCAGCAGCCGCGCATGGTGCTGCCCTGCAGCCACCCGGCCATGGTGCTGACCAACGACCTGGCCGCCTTTGAGCAGCGCAAACTCTGGCTGCTGAACCTGGGCCACACTTACCTGGCCGAACTGTGGCTGGCGCAAGGCAGCGCCCCTGACACGACAGTGCTGCAAGCCATGCACTCCCCGGCCCTGCGCGACCCGCTGGAAGCCGTCTGGGCCAATGAGGTGTTACCGGTGCTGGAGGCAGAAGGCAGCGGGGATGTGGCACGGCAGTATCTGGAAGAGTTGCGTGAACGCCTGCTCAACCCCTTCCTGGCACACCGTCTGGCCGACATCGCCAAAGACCACGCACAGAAAAAACGCCGCCGCCTCGCCCCGGTGGTGGAGCGAGCTGAGCAACTGAAGCTTGGCCTGGCCCAAACACAATTGCGGGCGGCGTTGGGGAACGCTGGGCCGCAGGATTGACGGCGGCTGCCGCTCAGTCAGGGGGAGATTCAAACGGACAGGGATTCATTCCCTCACCCTCGGGGAGGGAATAAATCCCAAAACACATCGCTTTGAACCGCCCCTCAGGCGGGCGTGAAAGAGTGTATTTGCGGCAGTCGATAACTATCAACTTAATAGCTGTTTGCGCATGTTTCATAAGGGCTACAGGCTTATTTTTCATATGAGACAGCCCCAATACCCTCGCACATGGCAAGCCACTGGCGGGCCATTCCGTCAGGTATCCGCCCGAAAATCAACTTCGCGCGGATACCTGCCACACGCCGCAATACACTTGAATCTGACCTTCAACCTGCCCTTGAACCCAAGCTTGA
This sequence comes from Comamonadaceae bacterium, assembly GCA_008080595.1. Classification (GTDB taxonomy): domain Bacteria; phylum Pseudomonadota; class Gammaproteobacteria; order Burkholderiales; family Burkholderiaceae_C; genus Rhodoferax. The sequence continues at coordinate 13,487 of VIKI01000075.1, read as the reverse complement.
CAACACCATGAGTTACGACATCCGAATCTGGGAACACCCCGCTGGCCGCCCCACCCCAACAACCCTGGAAGAAGCTGGGCGCAGCATGCTGGAGCTGGAGAAAACCCGCCCTGGCGTGAACCCGAAGTTCATTGCCTTGGCGCAAAAGATGATTGAAGGCCATACCTACTCGGCCATGTACCCCAGTGGGGATCGTGCAGCGCAAGACGCTACCTGGCTGGGCAACCCGGTTCAGCAAGCCAAAGAGCTGGCAAAAGCCGTTTGGGCCGTGGAATTACCCGAAGAAGACCGCGTGGGCATGTTGCGCTTCATGGTGGACAACGCCACCGGGCTTGGGTTGGCGGTATTTGACGAGCAGATTGGAATGGCCTTTCTGCCAGGTGGCATCGTCTTGCCACAGGCGCAGCGCGCCATGTGGGACGGTCTGAAAGAGGAAATGGCAAGCATGCCAGAACCTACAACCAAGCCACAGATGCGCAAGGCCATGTTGGCCAAGGTCACCCCGATCTTTGAGCGCCATGGGTTTGAGGCCCGTAAATCCAAAGAATTCGATATGGAATTTTTTAGGACGGTGGAAGACGGTGCCAGCCAGCGGGTTGTGGTTCGGGTGGAAGGGACGAGTCCAGATTTTAGGTATTGGGTTTGTGCATACGGATACGACTCCCGGATACGCAGCATTGTTGAGGCAGTTTGTGATATTGATGTCTTTTCTTCGCCTGATATTTTTTATATGCCTTTGGGTCTTATTGGAGGTTTGCCAGGGGGAGGGGGGGTAGTCGATATAGACAGTAACGACAAAGTTCGGCTCATGTTGTCAGCATTGGAGAGCAGGTTAATTCCCGCACTCAATCTGGCGCGCTGTCTGCAGGGGTTGGACGAACTTCTGAATGGGGACTTTTCCGAAAAGCTAGTCAAAGATCAGTGGGAGAAATCGCTTGCACCTTTGATCGTGGCTCGTTTGGCCGGGCAACGGGATTTTGAGAAGTTTTCTAAAGAGTATTTGGCTTTTTATGAAGCGTTGCCAATCCTTCTTAGCCAAAGAGAGTTACCCAGTTTGAAAAATTACCAACTCCGACAACCAAGGTGCCACCCTTGCCAGGCGGTCAACAATCAAGAATGCCAGGCCCGGTCAGGCTTTCACGTTAAGTTTTCGGCGACCAAAGATGTCATTGATTTGCTATGCAATTAATAGCTATTTACGCATGTTTTATAGGGTTTACAGGCCTATTTTTCATATAAACAAGCCCCCTGCAGTGCCCCTGTGCAGGGTTGCGGGCGTGTTTGGGGAATTCCATCATGATGTCGGTGTCCATGACCCAAGCAGAACGCCAATCTGTTTGCGTGTCTGATCAGCGCATTTAAACCCCAGACCATTCAGCCTTGCTTCTCGCAAGGGCGCAGCATGTCGAAGTTGGAGCGGATGGGCTTATTCATCTGATGCGGCCAGTCAGGCGTGGTTCACCAATCGCCCCTATCCGATCAACTCAAGATGTGCATCGGTGGCATTGACCACCACAGCGGGCGTGATGCGCTGATCAAAAGTGGCCAAGCGGCCGCCGTAGCGAACGGCCAGCGCCAAAAGATAAGCATCGGTGACTTGCCGATGCCCCAGCAACTTGGGCCAGTTGATGATGCCGGTGGTCAACAGGCTGACATCCGATGACCAAAAGGCGTGCTCAGGCGCATTGCAAGCCATGGCCAAACGCTCGGCTATCTGCGCCGCTGGCCGAGGCGTGGGGTAGCTGGGTTGCGCCATGATGCGCACCACGGCGTTTTGCGTCATGGGGCACGATGCCCACGCTTGATTGGGCGTGCTTTGCAGCCAGTTCATCGCGCGGGTGTGCATGGCGTGCCCGCCGTCCAACAAGGCGATCAGCACGTTGACATCTAACAGCGCCCGCATTACACGCCTTCGGTGTCACGCAGAGCGTTGATTTGTGCGTTGGTGATGAGCACGCCTTGCGCTTCAAAGGGTTGAAATCCGGCAACCGAACGGGGTGGCTTGGCACTTTGAGGCGGTGCAGCGAACCCGCCAGAGATCGCCGCACGCAGCAAGCGTGAGATAAGTACGCTGGCAGTCACCCGCTCACGCGCAGCCAGTTCTTTGGCCGCGTAGAGAACGTCGTCTTCAATGTCTAGAGTAGTGCGCATCAAAACCTCTGTTGATGAAATTGCATTTTGATGCTATCACATCATGGCGAGTCACAACGACCGCCCCGACCTGCGCCTCATCGCGCAGGGTGGGCAGGCGGATGATCAGCGGGATGCCGTCTTCATCTTTATCTTTTGAAGCTGAATTTCTTGCTTCGGGCGCGAAGTCGTGGCCCTCGCCACGGATGACGGCCTCCACCAGATTATCAAAAAAGTGAGCGCCTTGCGCAGGCTACGCCTCGTCAAACACCCGAATTTGTTAAATCACTCAGGCCAGTGACCTGATCCAATCCAATCCCTGGCGGGTCGCCCCCGCACAAGTCCCGCGCTGAGGCCGGTACTCGCAACCGACCCAGCCTTGCCAGCCGTATTGCTGCGCCACCTCGTCAATCACCTGAAACAGGTAGGGGTAGTTCAGCTCGCCCACTGAGGGCTCATGCCGCTCGGGCACACCGGCAATCTGGAAATGGCCGACACGCCCGGTCGGCAGGTACTGGCGGATTTTGCTGGCCACGTCGCCCTCGACGATCTGGCAGTGGTACAGATCGAACTGCACCTTCAGGTTGGCCGCGCCGATGGCTTGCACGATGCGATGAGCCTCATCTTGCCGGTTCAGGAAGAAGCCGGGAATATCGCGGGTGTTGATGGGTTCGATCAGCACATCCCGCCCGGCTGCTGCGGCCTGCTCGGCGGCCCAGGCCAGATTGGATTCATAGGTGGCTTGCAGCGTGGTGCGTTCGACACCGGCAGGGGCCAGACCCGCCATCACATGAATGCGCGGGCAGTTCAGCACCTGGGCATAGTCCAGCGCACAGGCAAAGCCGCTGCGGAACTCGGCCTCGCGCCCGGGCAGGCAGGCCAGGCCGCGCTCACCGGCCTCCCAGTCACCCGGTGGGGCGTTGAACAGCACTTGCTGCAAGCCGTTGTCGCGCAAGCGTAGATCCAACTCTGTGCTCTTAAAAGCATAGGGAAACAGGTATTCCACGGCTTGAAAGCCATCCTCGGCGGCGGCGGCAAAGCGATCCAGAAAAGTGTGCTCGTTGTAGAGCATGGTCAGGTTGGCGGCAAAACGGGGCATGGTGAAATTGTCCCATGGCGCTTTGGAAAAAGCCAAGGTGAGCGCGACACATCAGAATGAAAAAAGGCACCGGGGTTGCCGGTGCCTTTTCAGTTTTTTTGTTGCTTGACCACTGCGGGTCGAGTCTCCTGGGGCCTTCGTCTTGAACAGACACAGTATCTGCAAGCGATGGCGCTACTTTACGCCCCAAACCAGTGCGGAACCATTAGGACATTCCCTCTTCGGGTTCACCCTTGGGGCATTCAGCATCGTTTGACATACGCCTGTCACACCGATCTGCGCTAGCGCAGATTGATCTTCGGTTATTCACCGGTAGCAATCCAGTGGGCGGCTTTTTCGGCCATCATCAGCGTGGGCGAATTGGTGTTGCCGCTGGTGATGAGGGGCATGGCTCCGGCATCGACCACACGCAATCCGGCAATCAGCCCGCCGGGGCCACGCACCCGCAGGTGGCTGTCGAGCACCGCCAGCGGATCACCGTCGCGGCCCATGGCGGTGGTACCGACCGGGTGAAAGATGGTGGTGGCTATGTCACCCGCCAGCCGGGCCAGGTCGGCATCGGTCTGGTATTGCACACCGGGCTTGAACTCTTGCGGCTGGAATTTGGCCAGTGCCGGTTGCGCCACGATGGCGCGTGTCAGGCGCAACGAATCAGCGGCCACCTTGCGGTCGGCCTCGGTGCTGAGGTAATTGGGCGCAATGGCCGGGGCCACGCTGAAGTCTGGCGACTTGATCTGCACCGTGCCGCGGCTGCTCGGGTTCAGGTTACACACGCTGGCGGTGAACGCCGGAAAACTGTGCAGCGGCTCGCCAAAGGCATCCAGGCTGAGCGGCTGCACGTGGTATTCAATGTTGGGGTAAGGCTGGCTGGCATCACTGCGGGTGAAGGCCCCCAGTTGGCTGGGGGCCATGCTCATCGGACCACTGCGCTTGAGCGCGTACTCCAGCCCGATTTTGGCTTTGCCCCAGAGCGAATTGGCCATGGTGTTGAGCGTACTCACCCCTTGCACCTTGTAGACCGAGCGAATCTGCAAATGGTCTTGCAAATTGGCCCCGACACCGGGCGCGTCATGCCGCACCGCCACCCCATGCTGACGCAGCAACTCCGCAGGCCCGATGCCCGAGAGTTGCAAAATCTGCGGGGAGCCAATGCTTCCCGCACTCAAAATCACTTCAGCCGAGGCTGTTGCAGTGACCATCTCATGGCCAGCCCAGGTCTGAACGCCAGTGCAGCGCAAACGACCATCGGGTTGGTTCTCGATTTGCAGCTTGACCACCTGGGCCGATGTCCACAGCTCGAAATTGGGCCGCCCAAAACAGGTGGGGCGCAAAAACGCCTGGGCCGTGTTCCAGCGCCAGCCCTGCTTTTGGTTCACCTCAAAATAGCCCACGCCTTCGTTGTTGCCGGAGTTGAAATCCGCCGTGGCCGGGATACCTGTCTGCTGAGCGGCCTGGGCAAAAGCATCCAGCACATCCCAGCGCAGGCGTTGTTTATCGACCCGCCATTCCCCACCGGCATTGCGATGCCGCAGCACCTTGCGGTAGGGCTCAGCGTTGTCGCGCATCAGCGCAGGGGCCACACCGCGTGCGCCATGAAAGGCGTTGGCCCCCTTGTAATGGTCTTCATGCAATTTAAAATAGTCCAGCGCGTTATCCCAACGCCAGCTGGCATCCCCGGTGAGCTGCGCCCACTGATCGTAGTCACGCGCCTGGCCACGCATGTAAATCATGCCGTTGATGCTGCTGCACCCCCCGAGCACTTTGCCACGTGGGTAGCGCAGGCTGCGGCCATTCAGCCCGGCATCGGGCTCGGTCTGGTAAAGCCAGTCGGTGCGCGGGTTGCCAATGCAATACAGGTAGCCGACCGGGATATGAATCCAGTGATAGTCGTCTTTACGACCGGCCTCGATCAGCAACACACGCTTGCTCGCGTCGGCGGACAGGCGGTTGGCCAACAGACAACCTGCGGTGCCTGCACCAATGATGATGTAGTCGAAGCTTGTGCTCATGGGGTAAAACTTTCATCCAGCGATATAACCGGTGAGAGTATGCCTTACCCATGCGCAGAATCAGACCGAATCAGCGGTGATCAGCCTGTCAACCAGATCAACCCCGGAGGGGCAATCAAATGGCAGTTTCCAGATCGGACAAGACCGCACGCGATGTGGCCAGTGCCATGCCCAGATTCACGGATTTGTTACAAACAAAGCAGGCAATGTGTTCTGGATGTCTCTTGCCACGCAGAAACACGTGAATGGTGTGGTCACTGTTGACAATCACTTCCTGGAAAAAATGATGGCTGTTCATGGCCTGACCGCGCGCCTTTTTGAACATGTTTTCGATGGTGACCACGTTTTTCCCGGCAAAAAGGTCGCTGCTGGCCGCAGCCAGCATGTCCATGACCTCTTTCGGGTGAGATTCCACGGTGTTCACTGCCATCAGCAAACCCGAAGACAAATCCACATAGGCCGCAGCCAGACATTCTGGAATGGAACTCATGGCGATAGCAAGAGCCTGATTTAATTTTTCTGACATCATTGATTCCCAGGAGTGATTGCGAAAAAGCACCATCAAATTGACCCTGATGCGCATGGAACGCAAGTCCAAAGTCACTTCAAAGCAAGCTTACATGCGGCTCACTTACGTCATGTAACAACACGTAACAGCGGTTACATCCCAGCGGCGCAGTTCTTCCCCATGTTAGGGGCTCACTGTGTCAATGGCGTTACCGTGACGATTGAACCCAGGCTCAAACTGAAAATCGCCATGCCCACCCCCACCACACTCACCCGTCCACAGCTTTGCCGCTGCAGGTGCACAGGAAAGCGCGATATTCGTGGCTTAGCGCAGCAGTGTCAGAACACCTTGCGGGATTTGATTGGCTTGCGCCACCATCGCTGTGCCGGCTTGTTGCAGAATTTGTGCACGTGACAGGTTGGCGGTTTCAGAGGCGAAGTCAGCGTCCTGAATGCGCCCACGGGCGGCAGACTGGTTTTCAGACGAAATTTGCAACGACGAAATGGTGGTCTCAAACCGCGACTGCAAAGCGCCCAATTTGGCCCGCTCGCCACTGATGAACTGCAGTGCCGAGTCCACCGTTTTGAGCGCGTCTGTGGCTTTGGTGAAGCTTGAAATATCAAGCTCGGAGACTTTTTTCAGGGTGGAGCTGGATGAGCCTGGTGCCGTAAAAGCGGTGGTGGTGGTTGCCGTGACACCAAAGGATTTTTCAGAGTCCAGGGTCAGATAGCCGGAAACCGAGGAATATTCAGCCACCGCAGCGCCCGAACCAATGAACTGATAGCCCCCTACGGCAGCCAAAGTACCAACGGTGTCGGCAGACAGTTTTCTGACCGCTGCGTCTCCACTATTGAGTACACCGCTGCCCTTGCCAAGCACCACATCATTGCCAGAAGTATTGGTCAACACAATGGCGGACTGTGACGCATCCAGCTCAGCCGTGACACCGGTTTTGGATGACTTGTCATTGATGGCTTGAATGGCTGCGGACAATCCGTCCGCAGTAACCGGCGAGGTCAAAGAAAAACTGATGGTTTCAGCCGTGCTGTTGTCTCCTTTGAGTTGCAGCGTGTAGCCCCCTGGGACACTGAAGGTCAGCTCAACGTTTGTTCTGGCGGTAGCTGTGATCCCCGTTTGGGCGCTCTGCGCATTGATCTTGTCTGCGGTTGTCTTGCTGGTCTCGCTCAATCCAACCGAGACATTGGCCGAACCCAGTGCCCCACTGAGACCCAAGGTTCCGGCCACCACACCATTGGTGGCCCCTGCCATTGTGGCCACCGTGGCCTGCGCTGCCACGCCGCTGCCGACAGCCTGGTTATTGCCATACACCGTGGTCCGCATGTTGGCCGTAGCCGCCACAATGGTCTGGTTGGCATTGGCTCCCACCTGGTACTTGCCCGAGCCAAATGTGCCATCCAGAATTTTCTGCCCGTTGAACTCGGTGCTTTGTGCAATCCGATCCAATTCAGACACCAGTTGTGTCACCTCCTGGTTCAAGGCCTGGCGGTCACTGGCACTGTTGGTGGCATTGGCCGACTGCACCGCCAGCTCACGCACCCGTTGCAAGATGTCACCGGCTGACTTCATCGCACCTTCAGCGGTTTGTGCCAGGGAAATACCGTCATTGGCGTTACGCACCGCCTGATTCAGGCCACGAATCTGGCCGGTAAAACGCTCTGAAATGGCCAGGCCAGCGGCATCGTCCTTGGCACTGTTGATGCGCAAGCCGGAAGACAAACGCTGAATCGCCGTGCCAAGCGACGAGGCACTGGCCCCGAGCTGGCGTTGCGCTGCCAACGAATTGATATTGGTGTTGATGGTGGATGCCATGATGATCTCTGCAAAATAGGGATTGATTCCAACGACATTGACGAACACGAACGACTGGACACATTCCACCCTCGCGCACTGCTGTAGACCATCGATGTCACAGCCTGTCTCGGCTGCTATAGAAGTTTTCGGCAAAATCAATGCCAGTCTAAACCTGAAATAAACCCGATTTCCCAGCCCAATTCCGACCTTTACGACGACAGAGTCAGATGCCAAGCCATTGGCCGAGGCATTGCCGTTACGATGCGATCCTGAAAGATGGCCATGCCCGAAACCACCCCCACCCTGACCCTGCACGCCTTCTCCGACGGCGCGGGTGCAGTATTGGGCGGCAGCTGGAGCGCCGCTGGCCTGGCCGTGCCCTCCAACTGGGAGCGCATCAGTCAGGTGCTGGCGCAATGCGCATCCGGCACAACCCGCTGGGATTTACGCGAACTCACCCGGCTTGACCACACCGGGGCGCAACTGCTGTGGAACACCTGGGGCCGCCAGTGGCCTAGCGCTTTGCAGATGAGCCCCGGCCAACGGGCCATGCTGGAGCGGGTGGCCCGCTTCACCGCCCCGGATGCCCCGCCGCCACACCCGACGCTATGGCAACTGTTTTTGAAGCTGGGCGAAAAACTCTGGCGGTTGTGGGATCACGCCCTCGGCCTGCTGCAACTCACCGGGCAGTTGCTGCTGGACTTGCTGACCCTGCTGCGCGCCCCCAGACGCGGCCCCTGGCGCGACGTGTCAGGCCACCTGTACCACATTGGGGCCACGGCGCTGCCGATCACCGCGCTGGTGGGCTTCATGATTGGCACGGTGCTGGCGTACCTGATGTCGCGCCAGCTGCGCCAGTTTGGGGCCGACAGCTTCATCGTCAACATTCTGGGCATCGGGCTGATTCGTGAACTCGGGCCGATGCTGGCCGCCATTCTGATTGCCGGGCGCTCCGGCTCAGCCATCACCGCGCAAATTGGCGTGATGCGCGTCACCGAAGAGCTCGATGCCATGCGCGTCATGGGCATTGCCAAGGGCTACCGGCTGGTGCTGCCTCGCGCCCTGGCTTGTGCCGTGGCCATGCCGCTGATCAGCGTCTGGACGACACTGGCCGCGCTGCTGGGCGGCATGCTGGCCGCCGATGCCACGCTGGGGGTGACCCCGGCTTACTTCTTCACCACCTTGCCGCGCACCGTGGCGGTGGGCACGCTGTGGCTGGCCTGCGGCAAGTCGGTGGTGTTTGGCGTGCTGATTGCGCTGGTGGGCTGCCACTACGGCCTGCGGGTGAAACCCAACACCGAGAGCCTGGGCCAGGGCACCACCGCCTCGGTGGTGACCAGCATCACCGTGGTGCTGTTGGTGGATGCGCTGTTTGCGGTGGTGTTCAGGAACGTCGGGCTATGAGCACACCCGTGGTCGCACCGGTGGTTGACATTGACCAGCTCTGGTCGGTGTTTCACGCCGGTGGCATGGATGCGGTGATTCACCAGAATTTAAGCCTGCGCATTCAGCGCGGCGAACTGCTGTCGATTGTGGGCGGCTCGGGCAGCGGCAAAACCGTGCTGCTGCGCCAGATTCTGGGGCTGGAAACGCCGGCGCGGGGCCGTGTCACGGTGCTGGGCGAAGCCGCCGCCAGCATGGGCCGCGAGGGGGCGGCCAGCCGGGTCGGCATGTTGTTCCAGCACGGTGCGCTGTTTTCGGCCTTCAGTGTGATCGACAACATTGCCTTCCCCTTGCGTGAGCTCAAAACCCTGCCCGCCGACCTGGTGCACGACGTGGCCATGGTCAAGCTGCGCATGGTCGGGTTGGATGCCAGTGCCGCCTACAAAATGCCGGCCGATTTGTCCGGCGGCATGATCAAACGCGCCGCCCTGGCCCGCGCCCTGGTGATGGATCCGCCGCTGCTGCTGCTGGACGAACCCACCGCCGGTCTGGACCCCGGCAGCGCCGACGAGTTTTGCGCCCTGCTGCAATCCCTGCACCAGGAGTTGGGCCTGACGGTGGTGATGGTCACCCATGACCTCGACACCCTGCTGGAACTCTCCACCCGCATCGCCGTGGTGGCCGACAAACACATCGTGACCGAGGGCACGGCCGCCCAGGTGATGACCCATCCGCACCCGTTCATCCAAGAGTATTTTTTGGGTGAACGTGGCCGACGCGCCAGTGCGCTGTTGCACGTCACCCCCCAAACCAGTTAAAAACAAGGCCTATGGAAAACAAATCCCACGCGCTGGCCGCCGGCAGCTTTGTGCTGCTGCTCACGGCCACACTGATCAGCCTGGCGGTCTGGCTGACGCGCGACACCCGCGAGTTGGACAGCTATGAACTCGTCGGCGCAGTCAACATCAGCGGCCTGCAGCCGCAAGCCAGCGTGCGCTACCTGGGCGTGCCGGTGGGCAAGGTCAGCGCCATCCGGCTCGACCCGCAAACCCCCGGCCAGGTGCTGGTGCAGATTTCGGTGGATGAGAATGCGCCCATCACCACCCGCACCTTTGCCACGCTGGGTTTTCAGGGTGTGACCGGGCTGGCCTTCATCCAACTCGACGATGCCCCCGTCGATGCCAGCGCCCCCCCACAAGCGCTGCCGCCCAACAGCCGCATGCTGCTCAAACCGGGGCTGATGAGCCAGCTGACCGACCGCGGCGAGCGCCTGCTGGGCCAGCTGGAGCAGTCCAGCCAGCGCTTTAACCAACTGCTGTCGGCCGACAACCAGCACACCTTGATGAATGCCGTGAGCCAGATCGACCAGGCCGCATCCGAGCTGCAACAGTTCACCGCACAAGCCCGCAGCAGCTGGCCTGCGCTGGCGCAATCCAGCCAGGACACACTGGAAATCGTCAAAGCCACCGCCAAACGGGTGGGCGACAGCGCCGATGCGGCGCGCACCTCGGCCCGCGCCTTTCAGCGGGTCACCGAGCGCATGTATGCCCCCGGCGGCACGCTGGATCAGCTCAGCCAGGGGGCCGACATTCTGGTCGCCACCGGCCAGACCCTGCGCGTCAACACCTTGCCCAGGGTTGACCAGGCCGTGCTGGAGGCCGCCCGCACCACCCGCCAGCTGGGCGACCTGACCCAAACCCTCACCGACAACCCGCAAGCCCTGCTGCTGGGCAAACCCAGCATCGCCCCCGGCCCGGGTGAGCCCGGTTTTGTTGCCCCCGCCCCGCTGAACAACGGGTTTTGACCTGCCACACACCCTCATCAGATAACTATGAATTTAATAGCTGCTTGCGCATATTCTAATTGGGCTAGAGGCCTATTTATTATAGGAATTGTGGTATTGACAGGCTGCAGCCTGCCGCGCCCGGCCAACACCCCGGTGGTGGTCGACTTTGGCCCTGGCCCGCTGCAAGCCCCAAGCCACCCCGGCACGGCCCAGCTGCCACCGCTGGAGCTGGCCAGCGTACACACCAGCGTGGCCCTCAACAGCACCGCCGTCTGGTACCGCCTGGCCTATGCCGATGTGCAGCAGCTCAAACCCTACACCCTGGCCCGCTGGAGCATGCCGCCGGCCCAGTTGGTGGGCCAGCGCCTGCGCAGCCAGCTGGGGCTGCACCGTGCGGTGGTGTCCCCCGGCGACATCGCGCTGGCCCGCCCGGCACGGGTCAGCGCCTCGGCTGCCGTGGCTGCCACGCCCTTGCCCACCACACCCAGTCAAGCCCAAACCATCTTGAACCTGCACCTGGAACTGGAAGAGTTCAGCCAGGTGTTCGAGCGCCCCGAGCAAAGCAGCGGCGTGCTGCACCTGCGTGCCACCGCCACCCAGCGCAGTGCGGCGGGCGAAACTCTGCTGGCGCAGCGCAGCTTCATCGTCAAACACCCCGCCCCCAGCCCCGATGCCAGCGGCGGCGTGCGGGCCTTGACCCAGGCCACCGATCAAGCGGTGGCAGACATTGAAACCTGGCTGGCGCAGCTGGGGCAGATCCAGCCCTGACCAGCCCCACGCTGAACGCCCGCAACAACGATCATTCAAAGCCGGAGATGGATCATGAAACTGTATACAGCCCAACGCGCCCCCAACCCACGCCGGGTGACCATGTTCATGGTCGAGAAAGGCATTGCCAACATTGATCTGGTGAATGTGGACTTGAATAAGCTGGAGCACAAAGGCAAGGTTTACCGCGCCAAAAGCCCGCTGGCCAAAGTGCCCGCATTGGAGCTTGATGATGGCCGCGTTCTGACCGAAACCCGCGCCATCTGCACCTACCTGGAAGGCCTGTACCCAGAGCCCAACCTGATGGGTGAGGGCTTTGAAGAACGCGCATTCATCGAAATGGCCGACCGCCGGGTGGAATGGTCACTGCTGCTGGGTATTGCCAACAGCGTGCGCCACACCCACCCCGGCCTGGCCGTGCTGGAGCAACCCCAGTTTGCAGAGTTTGGGCATTCACAAGGGCAAAAAGTGATTGAGGTGGCGCAATGGTTTGACCAATTGCTACAGCACCAGGCCTGGATGGCCGGGCCACGTTTCACCATTGCCGACATCACCGCGTTTTGTGCCATTGAGTTTGCCAGACTGATGAAATTTACCCCCGGAAAACAGGGTTTTCTGGCCTTGCAAGCCTGGTGTTCCACGCGCCACAAGACTGTGCGCAATTTCGCCGCGTACCAAGTCGACCGGGGGTTGAGCTGTACAAGGCACACATCGTGCACCATGCCTTTGAGCCGCACACCCATGAGGCGTTTGGCCTGGGAGCCATCGCGTCGGGGGTGGAGCGCTTTCGCTACGGTGGCGCTGAGCATCTGGCACCGCCCAACTCGCTGGTGCTGATGAACCCCGACGAATTACACACCGGCCGCGCCGAAACCACAGGGGGCTGGCGCTACCACATGCTCTACATCGACCCCGCCGTACTGGCCGACCTGACCGGGGAACCCGCCTGGTGGTTCACAGACGCGGTGGTAACCCACAGCCAGGCGCAGGCCCAGCGTGTGTCGCAGCTGCTGGAAGCGCTTTGGCAGGCCGAAGAACCGCTGGCCTTTGACAGCCTGCTGCACCGTGTGATGCAAGAGCTTCGCCCGCACGCGCGGGTATCCAAGCCGCTGCCCACGGACAAACGCATGCGTTTTGCGCCGGTGCTGGACTATCTGCACGCCCACTTTGAACAGCGCCTGACGCTGAACGATCTGGCCCAGGTGGCGGGCCTGAGCCCGTTTCACTTTTTGCGGCAGTTTCAGGCCCAGGTTCACGTCACACCACAGCAAATGCTGATGGCGGTGCGCCTGTTTGAGGCCAAGCGCCTGCTGGCCACCGGCCAGGCCCCGGCCATGGTGGCGGCCAGCACTGGCCTGACCGACCAGGCCCACCTGACCAGGGCCTTTGCCCGGCGTTATGGGGTCACACCGGCGCGTTACCAGCAGCAGCTTGGCCTGAAATAATTGCCGCCCCAAAAAATGGGGATGATCCGCAGGAAAGTTTGGCCAGCGCAAGCCGTGCGGTTCATCACCGCGTCGCCACCCGCCCCCACTCGGCCTCATAGGTGGTGACCAGCACCTGATTCGACAGGCGGTTCACTTCAGCGGGCACACGCGCCATGTCCTGCGGAAAATCAAACAGGGCGGGCAGGCTGTGCAGGGTCAAAAAGCGCAGGCCCTCGGGCAGCGTGGTGGGCTGGCGGTAGGGGCGGCGGCTAGCCACCACGTAGCCCCATTCGCCAAAGCTGGGCACGTGGGCGTGGTAGGGCGTGGCAGTCAGGCCCACCGATTCGATGGTGGTCACCACGGTCCAGAAACTTTGCCGCGCCACCAGCGGTGAGGTGGTCTGGATCACCGCATAACCGCTGGCCGCCAGGTGTTTGTCCAGCAGGGCGTAGAACGACTGGGTGTAGAGCTTGCCGATGTTGAAGTTGGTTGGGTCGGGAAAGTCCACCACCACCACGTCAAACACTTCGCTGTTGCTCTCCAGCCAGCTGAAGGCATCGGCATT
>VIKI01000301.1 GCA_008080595.1 Comamonadaceae bacterium | reverse complement strand
ATGGGCAAGGTGAATGGCAAGTTTGTGATCATCCTCAACATTCACAACGTGTTGTCGGTGGATGAGATTGCCAGCCTGGCTGGTGTCAGTGGAGCCTCAACGCCTGCCGCGTAGTCCGCCATAACGACAAGAAACCAATTTATTCAGCTATTTATTTGATAGCTTCTTGCCGTGTATTCATAAGCTCTCTCTCATCCTCCATCAAAGAAAGGTTTAAACCATGAAGAAAAACCCACTCGCGCTGGCAGCGCTCTCCCTGTCCATCTTTGCAGGCAGCGCCATGGCCGCAGAGCCCGCTATCAAAATTTGCCATGAAAACGAAGACTCCTATCCTTGGATCTTCAAGGATCGCGTGGGCCTGACCACGTCACTGTTGAAAATGGCAGAGAAAATTTACGGCGGCAAGGTCGAAGTGGTAGGGCTGCCCTGGAAGCGCTGCCTCGATGATGCCAAGTCGGGGGCCATCAACGGCGTGGTCAAGATCAGCTACGCCGCAGACCGCACCGAGTTTCTGGCCTACCCCATGGCAGGCGACAAACCCGATGCCTCCAAGCGCCTGCTGATCGACAGCTATAGCCTGTACCGCATGAAAGGTTCCAGCGCTGCCACCTGGGATGGCAAAACACTCAAGGTAGACGGTGCAGTGGGTGCACAGTCGGGTTTCTCGGTGGTTAAACAGCTGCAAGGCTTGGGCGCACGGGTGGACGATGGCACACGCTCGGCCGATGCCAACCTGACCAAGCTGGTGGGCGGACGTGTGGCCGCCGTGGCGCTGCAAACCGAAGAAGGTGACATCAGCGTGAAAGCTAGCCCCGAGGCCAATGGCAAGGTGGAGCGTGTCAGCCCAGTCCTGGTGGAAAAACCCTATTTTGTGGCCTTCTCCAAACAGTTTTACGGCAGCCAGGAGGCCGCAGCCAAGAAGCTGTGGGATGCGATTGCCACCGCTCGTGAATCGGCCGAGTACAAAGACCTGGTGAAGAATTTCAAGTAATGCCCGTTGGTGCTGTCCAAGTCGGTCAAGCCGCTTGGCAGCGTTGTCTGTACAACCCAACGCCGCGTCAACAAGACAAGCCTCCATGAAGACGAGCAGCATCAAATTCCGACTGAACTTCTTGTTCGTTCTCATCATTTCCCTGTTGCTGATGGCATTTGGCGCAATGAACTATGTCCGCACCAAGAACGCACTGGAGGCAGCCGATAGCCAACAAGTTCAGGCCACCCTGGTGCGCCTGGCCGCTGCGCTTCCCAGTTTCTTGTGGAATCTGGAAACAGCCCACATTGAACAAACGCTGGCCTCCGAAATGTCGGCCAGTTTCATCACTGGCATCACCATCACCCATGATGGCAAGTTCCTCGGCGGCAGTGCCAAAGATACCAATGGCAAGATTGCGCCAAGCAGCACAGCCCCCACAGCCGATGCCAGCCAAAGCGTCGACTTGATCTATCTGGACGATGGCAAACCCAACCCGGTTGGCCAAGCCACGGTGTTTGTCTCCTACGCGAATATTCAAAAAACCCTGCGTACCGAACTCACCTGGGCAATACTGCAAATTTTGGTGCTTGACATCATCATCATCCTGGTACTGTCCTGGGTGCTGAACTCGGTGGTGCTGAATCCACTGGCAAAGATCGGCATGGCCATCAACAGCATTGCTGAAGGCGACTTCACGTTCAGGCTGGAGTCAAACACGAACGATGAGGTCGGGCAAATGATGCAGGCCATGAAGACCATGAGCTCACGCTTGTCCCAGGTGGTCGAAGACGTTCGCGGCGCGGCGAACGCTCTGTCGTCGGCATCGGAGCAGGTGAGCGTCACGGCCCAGAGCATGAGCAAATCCACCAATGAACAAGCTGCCAGCGTGGAAGAAACCAGCGCATCCATTGAGCAGATGAGCGCCAGCATCAACCAGAACACCGACAACGCCCTGGTCACCGATAACATGGCCTCCCAAGCGGCCAAACAAGCCGTTGAAGGCGGTGCGGCTGTGAAAGAAACCGTGGCTTCCATGAAAACCATTGCCGGCAAGATCGGCATCATTGACGACATTGCCTACCAGACCAATCTGCTGGCACTGAACGCAGCGATTGAAGCGGCGCGTGCAGGGGAGTATGGCAAGGGCTTTGCCGTGGTGGCGGCTGAAGTGCGCAAACTGGCCGAGCGCAGCCAGGTGGCGGCCCAGGAAATCAGTGAACTCGCCAGCGGCAGCGTCGACAAGGCCGAAAGCGCTGGCAAGCTGCTCGATGAGATCAACACCGCCATGACCCAACTCAACCAGATCACCCAGCAAAACGCCAGCAGCAGCGAAGAACTGGCCGCCACCGCCGAAGAGATGAGCAGCCAGGCCGCGCAATTGCAAGAGGTGATGAGCTTCTTCAAGGTGGGGGGCAGTGCCAGCCCGGTGTGCACCACCGGGTTCCAGACCAAGGCAGTGGCCAAGGCCAACCAACCCCAGCCGTTTGTCAGCAAAAAGCCCGCCAAAACCGTCCCAGCTGACGAAGCCAGCTTTGTTCGTTTTTAAGGACGACACCCGATGAATGCATTGGTGACAACCCAAGCCCAGCCCCCTGCCCTGCTCACGAGCGGACAGAGCCAGATCGACCAACACCAGTACCTGACCTTCATGCTCGCCGGCGAGGTGTATGCCATGGGCATCCTGGCGATCAAGGAAATCATCGAGTACGGCAGCCTGACCGAAGTGCCGCGCATGCCCGGCTTCATTCGCGGGGTGATCAACCTGCGCGGGGCCGTGGTACCAGTGATTGACCTGAGCGCCCGCTTTGGTAAGCCTGCCACCACCGTGACCCGGCGCTCCTGCATCGTGATCGTGGAAGTGTCAGATGGCCAGGGCACGCAAGGCAGCACCCAGGTG
>VIKI01000074.1 GCA_008080595.1 Comamonadaceae bacterium | reverse complement strand
CGACCTGGTGCACCGTCGCAAGGAAGACGATGCCAAGCAGCACCTGACATTGGCGCATGCCCTGAGCAAAATCGACATGGGCTCCCTGGTGTTCTTTATCGGCATCTTGCTGGCAGTCGCCACGCTGGAACACGCGCATGTGTTGACTGCCTTGGCCCAGTGGCTGGATCAAACCGTGGGCCGCCAGGATGTCATCGTGATGATCATTGGTGTGGCCAGCGCCATTGTGGACAACGTGCCGCTGGTGGCTGCCGCTATGGGCATGTACAGCCTGACGCAATACCCACCGGATCACTTTTTCTGGGAATTTCTGGCCTACTGCGCGGGCACGGGGGGCTCGATTTTGATCATTGGTTCGGCTGCCGGGGTAGCCGCCATGGGGCTGGAGCGAATCCAGTTCTTTTGGTACTTCAAAAAAATCGGGGGCCTGGCTTTTGTGGGCTACCTGGCGGGAGCGGGGACTTACCTGGTGCAATACCAGTGGCTACATTGAGGCTTTGGGGTTTTGCGAGCCCTAAACCTCTGCCGCCGCCCTGTTGGGCCGCTGAAAGTGATCGCTCAGGTGATCAATCAGCACACGCAGTTTGGCCGGAACGTAGCGAGTTGGCGTGTACAGCAGCCACAACGCGCCGGTGTAATGCGTGACAAATCGCCATTCGGGTAGGAGTTGCACTATGCGCCCTTGTTCCAAATCTTTGCGCGCGGTGAATTCGGGCAGGCTGCCTATGCCAAAACCATCACACACGGCATCCAGGCGTACTCCGGTGTTGTTTGCGGTGTAGCGTCCGCGTACTTCGACCGAGATTGATTTGCCGTCTTTGACAAACTTCCAGCGTGCATCGCTTGGGGTCTCACCCAGGCAGATGCAACTGTGTGCTGACAAGTCCATCGGTGTGGTGGGCGGCTGGTGTTGCGCCAGATAGTCGGGCGAGGCGCAAATCATGTGCTCTATGCTCATCAATTGCCGACCGATGAGTCCCACCGGTGGCGTTTCGGTGACGCGCACGGCCAGATCAATGTTGTGATCCACCAGGTCAAGCGCACGGTCATCCAGAATCAGCTGCACATCCACGCTGGGGTAGGCGATCAGAAAATCTTTGATATGAGGGTGTATCACCGTCTGGCCAATGGCCTTGGGCACACAGACCCGTACCAAGCCGTGTGGTGCTTCACGGTGCTGCCCGCCAATGTCCATCACGGCACGCGCCGCGCTGACGATGTCTGTGCAGTGTTGCAGGATTTCAGTGCCGCTTGGAGTGAGCCCCAACTTGCGTGTCGTGCGTTGCAGTAACCGTGTGCCTAGCGCACGTTCCAGTCGGGCAATGCTGCGGCTGACCGCAGAAGGTGTGGCCCCCATTTGCCGGGCCACATCAGAAAAGCTTCCGGTTTCTACGACTCGAACAAATAAGGCCATTTCCTCATACAGAGGATGTTGAGAGCTTGTTCTCATTAAGCAAGAGTCTTGTGTATAAAAAGCTATTTTATCTTTTGGGGCAAACCACTAGACTGCGAGGATGACTGAACAACTCTATTTTTCTTCTGATCAGCTTTCGATCAATGCCACTGTTTTGGCCTGTGTCAGCGCACTTGACCACTACGAAATCACGCTTGATCGCACCGTGTTCCATCCTCAAGGCGGCGGACAAGCTTCCGATGTGGGGCACATCGGTGATCTGCGTGTCTCCAAGGTTGTTCAAAAAAAAGGCGCACTGGTGCATTGCGTCAATACGCCTTTGACTCTGGGCGAGGTGACGTTGCAGGTGGATTCGTCAGCCCGCCTGCTGCACTCGCGCCTGCACACGGCCGGGCACTTGATTGGTCATGTGCTGGCACCCTTGGGGTATATCGCGACTCGCGCACACCACTGGCCTGGCGAGGCACGTGTGTATGTGTCACCAACACCGGACTCGGCCAACGCCTGTTTGAGCGTTGCCGATCTTCAGAAACGGCTCGATGAGTTGATTGCTTTGGATCTGCCCAGGGTGACCAAGATGCACGAGGCGCACCGTGAAATCGGATTTGGCGAGTTGCCTGCTTACCCCTGCGGGGGGACTCATGTTGCCTCGACCGGTGAGGTGGGGCGCTGCATCATTGAGGACATCGGTGAGAGCGAAAACGGCCTCCGAATTCGATACACCGTTGTTTAACCAGGTCTTGTTGATTTCAAATACAAAAGGGTAGGTGAAATATGCTTTTTCAAGCGAATCGGTTGAGTGCGTCTTGTGTTGAGAAGCTGGCGAGAAAAGAGGCTCATGCCGTTCTGATCAAGGGGTTTATTTCCCCTGCTCTGGCCGCTTTGTTGGCCGAAAAAATTCTCGACCAAGGTTATGCACATTACAGCAATGCACCCAGTATTGGGCGCATTGGCATGGCTTTTTACGAGGCTGAAGGGAATCCGCTCAAAGTGGCAACTTATTTTGAGCATGCGGCAAAGAACATTGCAGACCTGCGTGATCGTTGTGCGCCGTTGCTGTGCCCGGTAGACCTGCTGCGCTGCGCACTCGATGAGACTTGGCCGGCTGGTGCCATGCTGGAGACGCTGTACGGCCAAAAAATGTATGTCGGTTTATCCCGTGTTGTAGAACCTGGTGTCACGTTCTTGGCACATCACGATATTTTTGCCAAAGACGCACCTGACAGCTTTCATGCGCGCAGCCTGGAGGCGCAATTTGCGTGCAATGTCTACTTGCGCATGCCCGTTGATGGTGGTGATTTGCAGGTGTGGGATCAGGAAATCGCGCCAGACGAGTTTGACAGCCTGCGTCAAGAAAGTTATGGCATTACCCCGGAACAGCTTGGGCCGCCACAGCTCCGCATTCAACCAGAACCGGGTGATTTGGTGCTGTTCAACTCCCGACTGATGCACTCGGTCACGTCGGGGAGCGAATCACCCAGACTGAGCCTGTCATGCTTTATCGGGTACCGAGGCCCCAGCGCCCCCTTGAGTTTTTGGAGTTGATGATGAGCCAACTTTATGGTGGCGAATTTTTGGCCCTGGCCTTGGTGCATTTTCTGGCCGTTGTGGCACCTGGGCCAGATTTTGCTGTGACCATTCGCCAGAGCGTGCGCTTTGGCCGCACCGTGGGTATGGTCACGGCTTTAGGCATTGGTGCCGGAATTTCTTTGCACGTGGGGTACACCTTGCTGGGGATGAGTGCGCTGCTGCATACCCATCCCTGGTTGCTCACGCTGACCAGTCTGATCGGCGCGGCCTATCTGGCTTACCTTGGCGTGAGTCTGGTGCGCAGCCAACCCCATGCACCAAGTACCGATGCCATCGACTCTGAGGCTGTATCTGCTGATCCTGACGCACTCCCCTCACTGGGCAAGGCATTTGTGCTGGGTTTCCTGACCAATGCTACCAACCCCAAAGCGACCTTGTTTTTTTTGGCCATATTCACCACCTTGGTCAAGCCAACAACCCCGCTCTGGGTGCAAGGGTTTTACGGCTTGTGGATGTGCAGCGTGAATGCAGCCTGGTTCATGCTGGTGGCAACTTTGTTCAGTGTGGAACGCATACGCAGCGGATTTTTACGCATGGGTTATTGGCTTGAACGTCTCATGGGGGGCATCTTGCTGCTGTTTGCACTGCGGCTGATCTGGCAGGTGTTGTGGGTGACTGGGGCATGAACGTTGATGCGGATTGGTGCTGAGGGGCTGAAAAAGAGTCTCTTCGGGGGTAAGTAAAAATGCTGCCTGGGGCGTGTGATGGCAATGAACGGAGCAAGGCTTTTGGCTATCCTTAGAAATCGCTTGACAGCGCAAAAAATCAACTTGCGCCATCACCATGTGTTTGGACGTGGGCGCTCAGTTGACACCCTGTTGGTGCATTTGGATGCATCGCAATTGCATGCATCCATTTGGTGGACGGACACACGATGGGCGTTGCGCGATCACAGCCGCAACGGCACTTTGCTTGATGGCCAGAGGCTGATCAAAAACCAGGCCGTTGACTTGTCTGTGGGGAGCGTGATTGGGTTTGGGCGCGACGGCTCTGGCGATTGGGTGGTTGAAGACCTGGCTGCACCATCCAATCTGTTATGGCCCATAGGCCACGATAGTCCACCCATTGCTTTGGGCCATTCCAATGTGCTCACATCAGAACAAGGTGATGAGGCCTTCATTTATGGCAACGAAAACGGCCAATGGATCTACACCAGCCCGCAGGGCGGTTGGGTGCTGGAAGATGGTGATGAGCTTCAATGGGATGGCAAGGTCTGGTGTTTCATCATGGCCTCGCAGGCCAGTGTCACTATCGAAGTGTTGGCCGGGCATCCAACGGCCCGGCCCTCAACCCAGACCCTTCTGCTTTTCAAAGTGAGTCAGGACGAAGAGCACGTTTGGCTAGAACTACAAGATGCTGATCTGCAGCTTGATTTGGGTGAGCGCATCCATCACTATGCCCTATTGACTTTGGCACGCTTGCGCCTGGCTGATGCCACGCACCAGTTTGACAACCAGGCCCAGGGCTGGGTTGAGTTGGATCAGTTGGCCAAAATGCTGGGCATGGATTCGGCGCACCTGAATATCCAGATTTTTCGCCTGCGCAAACAACTCGCGCAAGCGATGCCCGCTGGGGTCGCGGTGCCCGAGTTGATTGAGCGCCGCCGAGGGTCATTGCGCTTTGGACATTTGCGCTTTCGCATCACACGCGGCCTTCAGTTGGAGTCCTTTTTTGACCCTGCTTGCGCGGTGTATCCAGACCGCTTGGACGACCCGTAAGCGTCATGCTTTTTCCGCTGGAGTCTATGCCGGGTTATCAGACTTTGGGTTTGTTGGGGCAAGGTGCTTCGGGCCAGGTGTTCAAGGCCAGGCAGCGCAGCACAGGGCAATTTGTAGCGGTCAAAATTCCGGGGCAGACATCGGTGCATGACCCGGCTGCACATCGGCGTGTTCAACAACGCCTGCATCAGGAGACCCGGGTGTTGGCCATGCTGCAACATGCCCATGTGGTGCGCTTGCTTGACAAGGGCTTGGCCCCAGGGGGCATGGTGTTTGCCGTGCTGGAGTTCATCCCGGGCGAGACGCTGCGGGATTTTTTGTTGCGCAATGGCCGCTTGCCATTGCCGAATGTGATTGACCTGATGGCGCAGTTGCTCGATGCCTTGGCCTTTTTTCACCTGCACCATGTGGTGCACCGTGACCTTAAGCCAGAAAACGTCATGGTGGTGTCTACCGGGGCATCCCTGCATGCCAAAGTGCTGGACTTTGGCTTGGCCAGCCATCATGGCGAACCACTGTTCATGCGCGGGGGTGAGGGCACTCCCGCCTACTGCGCCCCGGAGCAGTTGCGCGGCGAACCCTGTGTGCCAGCCACCGACATTTATGCCTGGGCCTTGTTGTTTGTCGAATGCTTGAACGCCAGGCCCTGTGTTCAAGGGCGCAATCTTGAAGAAGTCATCCATCGGCAGTTAAGCGCCTCCGCGATTGAATTGCCCAATGAGTTGAGCGGCCATCCACTGGCCTCATTGCTGCGCAAAGCATTGCAAAAAGACGTTCGTCACCGCTCTGCGGATGCCCTAAGCTTGTACGCCGAACTGGTGCAGTGTCTGGTCTACCAGCATCGCCAACACCCCATGCCCGAGGCATCCTTGCCCGTCAGCTCGAACAGCGTCGGGGGGCATGACGAGAGGCAGATCACTTTGGAGACACTACCTGTGCTGAGTGAACCCACCCAAGGGCCGCACACCCTGGTCATGTTGTGTCTTGGCGTGCGTCTGGTGCCCACACACCATGCAGCGCTGACACTGGCCGACCTGCAAGAGCTGCGAGAGCTACAGATGCACTGGTGTGCCAATGCGGTGCGTGATGGCCAAGGCCGCAGTGCCGGCGTGCTGGGCGACTGCATGCTGTTCCATTTTGAGCTGGCCACCGACCACGCGCAAAACCTGCACCAGGCCGGTGTGACTGCCCTGGAGGTGTGCAAGCGCATGCAGCGAAGAAGCCGTTTGTTGGCGTTGCAGCACGGCATTCGCATTGAAGTGTCAGGCGGCATTCACTTGGCCACGCTGGCCTCTGACGGCGATGTATCGGGTCGCAATCACGCGGCCAACACGGCGCTGCAGTTGAACAGCATGGCCGAGCCCGGTGTGCTGCTGCTCAGTCAGGCAGCGCAACGCGCCATGGCCGGCCGCTTGCCCTTGGCGCTGTATGTGGGCACTACCCAGGCGCAGCAAGAGGGGGCAGATCAGGTCTTCCAATTGCTGCATGACCCGATTCGGTGAGTCACGTCGGGTTGGTGCTTTGCATCCCTAAGCAGACCGACGCTATGGTGTCAATTAATTATTATTTTGATAGCTGCTTGCGCAGGTATTACCTGGGCTATAGGCTAATTTCTTATAAAAATGTGGAAAGGGCTGATCACTGCATCAGGCGTTCGATGTGTTCGACCGGGTAGCTGTGCCAGCGGCGGTTTTGGGTGTCTTTGGGGCTGGTGTTGCGGGCATGGACGCGGGCCACATAAAGGTGATGGTCGGGGTTGGTGGCAATGCGTGGGTTGTGCGGGGCCCAGACAAAAGCGTTGTCCTCGCCCACATGGAGATTTGCAAAAGGGGTGCTGCGCCAGAAGTCTTTGCGGTAGCACAGTGTGCCCCCGCAGACCCAGGGGGTCGCTCCATCGTAGACGTATTGCCAGGCACGGCGTGCCTGGGGTGCATAGAAAAACACTTTGCTCAAGCCGCAAATGTCGGCACCCTGTGCTTGCAAAGCTCTGACTTGGGAGCTGAGCCAGCCTGGGGCCATCCAGTCATCATCGTCCCAGTGGGCGATCAACTCGCCACGCGCCAACTCGCAGGCCATGTTGCGCTTGTGGCCGATGCTTGATTTGTGCTCCAGGCGCAGGTAGCGCACGCTCTCGTGTTGGGGCATCAGATCCGCCACGCTGTCATGCCCATCGTCAAGAACAATCAGTTCACGTTGTGGGTAGTCTTGCGCCAAAAAATTGCGAATTGCCTGTGGCACAAACTCACGCCGATCAGCGGTCGGCATGATGCACGACACCCGCAGCGGTGCGGGCAAGGGCAAGGGCTGGGATGTGGCCGGAAAGTAGAAGTCCTGATCTGGCAGCAGGTCGTTCGGCTGGGCCACCGGCGTCCAGGCGCTTTGCTCCAGGTAGTGGCCTTCCTTGAACTTCCAGGTGTTGCCATGGTGGCGCACATAGACGCACAGTTCGCGCCCTGGGATACGGCACAAACGTGCCCCAGCGCGCAGGGTTTTTTGCAGAAAATCGGCATCCTCGCGCAAAGAAGTGGCCGGATACGGGCCATGCTTTTCCCACAGGCTGCGCCAATAGACCAGGCTGCCGCCACTGACGTTTTCTGCAAACATGCGGCGAAACAGGGCGCGGCTACAAGCCCAGAACTCTGCCGTTGGGCGGGCCATGAACAACAGGTCATTGAGCCCGGTGATGTCGGCCATCTGGTGCAAGATCGGGGCCACCTGGCGGCTCAGGCGTTGTTCGCCATACCAATCGTCATCGTCCCAATGGGCAATCAGCGTGCCGCGTGCCTGGCGCACCGCCTCATTGCGTTTGGCCCCAATGCTGGTGTGGGCAGGCATGCGCACACAGCGCACCCGCGCGTCGTGGATGGCGGGTGGCAGATCTTGCTCGTCCTCGTACACGATCACCAGTTCCAGCGCAGGATAGTCCTGGCGCTGAAAGTAGCGAATCGACTGCGCCACAAAGTCGGCTCTGGCGCGGGTCGGCATGATGCAGGTCAGCATAGGCCAGTCGCTGCGCTTGGGCTGCTGCGTTGGCACGGAGGTGGGCAGTGGTAGCGCAATGCGCATGTGCTCGGGCCAGGCAAAGTAGCGGCAATCATCTCCGCTGCAGTGCCCGTGGTAGGTCTGTGCTGGGCTTGACTTGCGCTGCGCACAAAAGCGGTCTTGGTACAGGTGCTTGTTGGTCTCCAGCAAGGCATCTTGCCCTTGCGTTTGGTCTGGATGCGGCGCAGCCCGGTGCACAAAGGCGGCTGGCACCCAGACCCCGCGAAATCCGGCGCGGGCCGCGCGAATGTTGTAGTCCATCTCCCAGCACGGGCCGTGGCTGTAGGCGGTGTCGGCAGCACCAATGGCGGCCACCACCTGGTTGGTGACCACGTAACAAAAATCGGCCAGGCTGTGCAATGGCTCCAGCGGCACATAGGTGTTGCCGTGGTGCGCCAGCAAGGCTTCGGCTTGGTGGTACAGGGCTTCTTGCGTGGTGTCACAAGCTGGTGCGACGGCCTGCTCGTTCCAGCCTCGGTTGGTCGACGGGCCGACCAAGCCATGGCGGGCCTCAGCGTCCAGCGCTGCCAGCAACAGCGTCAGCCAGCCGGGGCTGACCTGTGCGCCATTTTCAAGAAAGACATAGATATCGGCGGGCTCTGCGATCAAGTGATTGAAGCAGGCGGCTGCCCCTTGATTCACCCGAGCGGGGTGCTGCACGATGCCGCCATAGGCGCTGAGTTCTGCGTGCAAAGCCTGTGCCGTGATGGCATCCGCAGGGTCGGGCAGCAGGCGCAACTCGAACGGCTGCGGCGTGTGCTCGAAAACACTGCGCAAGCTCGCGCCCAGGTCTTGCGCCGCCGCTGGCAGGGTGACATGCACGCCAATCAGTATCCGCCGGTGCATGTTGCGGCTACCAGACCGTGAGTGGTTCTGGCCCCGAACTTGTGGCGCTGAACTCGAAGGCATTGCCCTCGAAAATGAAGCCCGGCACATTGATCTTGCACCACAGCGCCCCGGCATAACCCCCACTGCCTGCGACCAGGTTCATCTGGATGAACACGTCTTGTTTGGACGAATCCTGAGTTTGCAGCAGCAGTGGCACATAGTATTTGTGACCATAAAAGTTGACTTTG
This sequence comes from Comamonadaceae bacterium, assembly GCA_008080595.1. Classification (GTDB taxonomy): domain Bacteria; phylum Pseudomonadota; class Gammaproteobacteria; order Burkholderiales; family Burkholderiaceae_C; genus Rhodoferax. Next base: position 6,209 of record VIKI01000074.1, on the reverse strand, counting down.
GAGCTGATGATTTCAACCAGGGTGTTGACGTAATTGCCAGTGGTGTCATAGATCAGTGTGAACACAAAACGGTAATTGACACTGGCTTGCCAACTGAGTTCTACCGGGGGCTTGCCTTGCACGGTTTGTTGTGCAGGAATGGGGGTCTCAGAATAAATGCGGATCACCCCGGCCCCATGGGCATACAGGGCGCTGATGGCAACATCATTGATAGGCGAGGTGCTTTGCAACGCAATCGGCGCATCACTGACTGGAGTATCTTTCATCAAGGGTGCGACCGAGGTGAGCGGTGGCACTTGCTGCTGTAGCTCGGCGTGGCTGGTCAGTCTGTAGCCATCGCAATTGAAGATGTAGCCACCGGTCTCAACAATCACACTGGGCTCAGAGATGGCCATGCCACAGGACGGTACCAATTGGAGCTGTACCAGGTTTTCACCTGGAAGTTGGGGTGAGCGTTGCAAGCGACGCACATCGGGATGGTGATCCAGGCAGACCTCCAAGCCCCAGGTGATGCCAGCCAGTTCAAAGATGCCCGCACCGTCATAGTTCACCTGTTGCCGCTCGCGCCCCGCACCACCCACAATGGAGGCTTGCAAGGGTTCAACCTGCCCCCATAGCAAACCGCCTGGGTTGGCGTTGGTGGCAATGAAGTCAATGTTGGATTTCAGCTCTTTCATCACTACCCGTGCGCCGGTGTCACCTTGTGTCGCAACGCCACCCAATTGCACCAGCGCAAAGTTGTAGACCTCTTGGGTGGCCAGTGGGTCAATGTCATAAGGTGCTTGGGGCAGGGTGGGGGATGAGACACCCAGGATCGTGCCAAAGACAAACATCCAGTCGCTCCACTGGTCATCGGCGGCGATGTTTTGCAGCGCCGCAATGGCCAACTGCACATCGTCCATCGGATAGGCCCCGGCGGCACCGCGAAAGAAGAATTCGGGGGCCATGAAGACCTTGAGCGTGCTGCCAGTTGGCGCTGGCGGTGACTGTGTGGGCAAGGCATCCCGCGCGGTTTCCATGGCACGGCGCATCAGGCTGCAACGCGCTTCAATGTCCTGCTGCGGGTTGTTCAACCCGAGGTAAGTTTCAGAGCCGTTGGGATTGAGCTGCGGTGCTGTGTCAAGCACATAGCCGATGAATTGGACCTTGGTGTAAGCCATGCGGGATTCTCCTGTGAAAAAAAACGGGAACTCAGCGGTTCAATGGCATCAGCCCGTAAGTGAACTTGATGATGTAGTTGACCGAGGCGTTGATGGGCCGGGTCTCGGATTGGCTCACCGGCACTTTGCTGCTTTGGCCTTGGCCGGGCACTGGCCCGCCCGTGGTCAAACTGGCGGTGGCACTGGGCGCACCTGCCGCCGTGCCGCTGGGCGCGGCGGCGGCCGGAGCCGGTGCGCTGTTGTAGCTGTGTTCGTGGTTTTCCAGGGCGCTGGACTGGATTGAGCCCACGCCACTGCTCAGGCCTTGACCCCCGGGCGGCACGCTACGGCTAGCCAGATCGGGGTCGTTTTGCGTGCCTGTGCCATTGCCACGCAGGAAATAGCCACGGTAGTCGGGGATGTGAAACTGATCGTTGCTGCCGCCATAGACATAGCCCAGCACGGCGAACAGTTCGGGGTAGTTCTGAGTGGTGAGGGGGCGGCCATCACACACCATCCAGCCCCAGGCCTCCAACGGGTCGGTGCTGAAATTTTCCGGGGCACTGCCCGGCGCACCCACGCTACCAGCAAAGGCGACCACCGAGCCGACCGGTAGATCACCAAACCCGGGGCGCACAAAAGAAGAATTGACCATGTTGGGCTGTATCACGATACTGAACTCCTGATTAAAAATGTGCTGGGTTCAACATGGGCACCCGAGTCATCGAGTACCTGCATGGCCGTGGGTACAAGCACCTCCCAGCACGCTCCCACGCGCTGGATCGTACGGTGTCTGGGTTCAGATTGTTTGAGGTCATTGACCAGCGCCATGTCAGCCGGGTTGACCGGTGCCAGCCGGTCAGGCGCAGCCCACAACATGCCCGACGAATAAAAGTACAAAAATGCCATGACGTGTGCGGGTTGTACCGGCAACAAAACCCGCGCCTGATCGGCCTGCAAAAAGCGGCCAAACTGGGCATCGTCGTCGCTTGCCAGGCTGCCCAACGCCAGGCCGGAACCTGCGACCGGGCTGGTGTAGAAGCTGTAAACCATTTCGCTCCACTCCAGCACCTCGTCAAAAAATTGCAGGTAGCGCGGCTCAAAGACGGCGAACTCAGATGGCGGCGACAAGGCATTGGCATTCGGAACTGCGCCGGTCAGCATCGCGGCGCGTTCTGGCGTTGTAAGCGGCCAGCCGCTCCTCGTAGGCCCGCACGATGCTGGCGTAGATACGAATGCGCCATTGATCCAGGCAGCGTGCCGATGGAATGCAGGTGATCTCTACATTGACCAGTACCTGGGCATCGCTGGGTGGCGAAAAACTGGGCAGATAGTCCAGCACCGACACCGGCACGCAGTTGTCTTCACCACTCAGTGTGGCCGTGCCCGCAGGGTTGGCCGCACTGAAGGCCTGGCGACCCACCAGCACCACGGGCGTGGGCAATCCGGCCGGGGTGCTGACGTAGTTGACAAAGGCCTGGGTGGCGCAGTAGCCCGCCGCGATGGCGATGAGTTTCTCTTCGCCGCTGCGCAGGGTAGCGCTGGCGATGCGTCGTGCCAGCGGCGGCGGCTCCAAATCCAGCACGCCGTACAAGGCCCCCAGGCGGGCATAGTTGCTCGGGCTCACGTCTTCAAAGCTGGCCAGGCCGAGTTGCAGTGGCGGAACGGGTTTGACCCAGCGCTGCCCGGCCAGCGCGTGCTCTTGCGCGATGAAGCTGGCGGCCGGTTGATCCACCATGAACTCCATCATCAGGCGCTGGCCGTAGTTGACCACGCAGGCCTCGTACACCTTGTTGAGCCAGCGGTACACGGCACGCAGGCTGTGTGTACCGGCGGTGTTGTCGATCAGGCTGAGCACGCTGTCCTCGGTCTGGCTCATGGTGCTGCTGGAGCGCGTCTGGCTGACGCTGCGGCTGATGCGGTTGACCGTCTTGTTCAAAATGTCGCGGGCAAAACGGGTGGTGTCGTCCAGCCCGGGGTTGGCTCCGGCTTGCAGGGTTTTGCTCCAGGAGCCATCCAGCGTGGCCTGGGTCGGCGGGCCATAGCTGCTGGTGAACTTGTTGTATTGGTTGGTCTCGGTGGTCTCGGCCACGGTCTTGCGGGCTTCTTCTTGCAGATTGCTGCGTTCATCGGCGGCATCGTTTTGCAGCACCTGCATTTCAGCACTGGTCTGCTTGTGCTGGTCAAGCTGGCGGTGAGTGCGCTTGTGCGTCACCTCGCGGCGCTCACCGCGCATCACGTTTTCAATGTGGGCAATTTCGCCACTCTGGTAGCGCAGCAGGCGCTGGCGCACCATGTGCAGGTCTCCAATGGCGTAGGGTTCGATCCAACCCGCATTGGCCGATGGCGGCGAAAGATGGGCTGAGGCGGCTGGGGGCAGGGGAAACACCTGCGCGGGCAACGCGGGTGAGGCCTGAAGCAGTGTCTGCAACTGCGCCACGCTCAGCAGCTCGGGGTGCGTGTCCGTTGTTGCGGTGGCATTGACCCAGGGCAGCAAGGCCACTTCAATCACATGCGCCAGGCGCAGGGTGCGGGTGAATTCGTCCAGCAAGGCCGTGTCATAACCCAGGGTGATGACCAGCGCAAAGTAACTCTGCCAGACCCGATCCAGGACCTGGGCGTAGTCCGTGGAGTCAAAGTAGTCCCACGCCAGTGCATCACGGGCCAGCAGTTGTGTGAGGTGCTCGCTGGCCAGGGTGTACCAGCCCTGAGCATCGGATTGCGGAACAGGCAGTTGCGCCAGCACCTGTGGAAACTGGCTGAGCGGGCCGCTCAGGTCGGCCATGTGGCCGACAAAGTCGCCCTGATAAGGCGGCTCGCCGTCAATGAATTGCAGCGCCAGTGCCTGTGCTGCCGCGCGGCTTTGCTGGCGTGCTGCGATCAAAGCTTCAAAAAAGGAACTGGGCGGCGGGCTGGCAGCAGCTCGATGGCACTGATCTTGGGCCAACGCCGCACATACACATAGGGAAACAATTCCTCAGGGTGGCTGCTGATGATGGGAATGGGTTCGACCGGGTTAATCGGCTCAACCGGGATGGGTTTAATTGGTGTTGGTGGCGGAACCGGGCCGGGTGGCGGAACGGGTATCGGGCCCCGCATCGGAATGGCCACCATCAGCCCTTCAAAATGGTGATCGTCACCTTGCCCCTTCATGCCGTAGTGAATGTCGGCAAAGATGGCGGTTTGTGTGATGCCATCAATGTGGACGGGGGTTTTTTGCTGCAAATAGCCCGACACATAGCAGCCGGAGCGAAATTTGAATTCAAACGCTTGGCTGGGCCGCTGCGCAGTGACGGTGATCAACTGACTGGCGCTCGCATCACACTGGCAGCGCACACTGGCGCTTGACGGCATGTTGTCACCGGGCTCGCGGTTGAGGGTGATGTCAAAAACCAGCCCTCCTTCCATGGCCGTCCAGGTTTTTTTGACCATTTCATTCACGGCTTGTTTCCCTTGATATGTTGTGTACTTCAGCACCCCTCAATCCGAGGGGTGTTCACCTTAGGTGAAAAGAACAGTGGTCTCGGGATGTCCTGGTTGCGCGTACTTTAGCGCGACGCCCCCAACAACGTTTTCGAAAAATGCGATCTGGCCGGGATTGGCCGTTACCGCCACGGCCGGGTTTTGATTTCGTACCACGTGGGGATGCCCAGGGTTGACGAGAAAGACTTGATTGAAGCTGCAAGTGAGCACTTCGCTGTCATCCGGGTCGATGCTGGCCACGATGATGCCCGCATTGGCGAGTGAAATCCTGACGTTCAGTGGATTTGCTGTGGGGATGCTATTGAGATTTACCATGATTGCCTTGAGGTTTAAAAGGGGTGTGGAGGTCAAGAAATTGCCTGGGCATGACGCGGATCAGGTTTGTTTCTACGTCCTGTACGCACAGGATCAACGTAGGGTCGCCATGCAGCCCTACGTTGATAGGGGGTCTTAGCACATCACAATGTTTTCAAGATTGAAGGCGAATGGGGTTGAGTTGGCACCTGGGCCACCACCGGTCATGACGATGTCGGCACTGGCAATGCCCAGCAAGGACAGTTCGGTGTTGATGTTGGAGATGATGGCTGAGTTCATCACCTGCCCTTGCACGATTTGGGAGGCGACGCCGATCCAGATCGTGGGTTTGAACTCGAAAACGGCTTTTTGCTGGGGTGCAATCGAGGTCTTGAGGGCCAGCAACCTGCCGTTTTTGTAGATGCTGGCATTGATCGCCCCCTTGGGCAAGCTGTTGAGTACCTGCACTTCTTTGGAGCTGGTGCCGCTGCCCGCTGCCACCAGCCGGTCACCTGAGGAAGTCAGCGCCATCTGGAACAACTGGCCGTTTTGCGCATCCAGTTGGGGGGTGAAGTTGCCGTAGCTGTCGCTGGCACCGACTTGCATGCCCATCGGGAATGAGAACGGATGGTTGTCGCCTTGACCGCAGTAGCGAATGACTTGCCAGGCCACGGCCAACTCGTCGAAATTGGTTGCGACATTCTTTTGGAAAATCACGACCTCCGAGTTGTTGGTGTCGTTCGAATTGTTGATGAAGTTAAGTTGTACGCCCATAAGATTCTCCTTGAGGTGAAAGTGATGGCAACACACCATGTGTTGCCTGTTTGCCAGCGCGGCCCTGTTGCCCTGCTGGCGAACCTGGTGTGTTCAGGCCTGACGCATGCTCAGGTCGGAACGATGTTTTCGAGATTGAAGGCATAAGGCGTTGCATCCGCACCCGCCCCCCCGCCTGTCATCACAATGTCGGCGCTGGCAATGCCGAGCAATGACAGCTCGGTGTTGTTGCTGCTCAGTACGGCTGAGTCAAGCGGCTGGTCTTGGATCACCTGAGAAGCCACGGCGAGCCACAAGGTCGGCACGAACTGGAAAACTGCTTTTTGTCCTGGTGTGACCGTGGTCTTGCGGCTCAACAAGCGCCCGTTCTTGAACAGGCAGACATCCACCGCGCCGTGCGTCAGGCTATTGAGAACCTCGACCTCGGCGCTGGCATGGGCCAGCCCTGCGGACAGCAAGCGCCTGGCCCCGGTGGGGGTGGCCATGAGCTTGAGCGCCTGGCCATTTTTGACCGCGACA